>NZ_JBHFPF020000038.1:0-647 GCF_043355895.2 Roseovarius maritimus | reverse complement strand
GGCACCGACCACACTCGGCGCTAAAATCAAAGCCGCCCCTCGGTCGACCAGGATTGGATCGGAACAACCTGTTGAGGCCCCACAGCCAGGTCAGCCGCACCAGATGCGCGTGATACGGCCCCGGCTGTCGATATCGACGTTCAAACGCTCTAGGTTGTAATCCAGTGTCATCGCCGTATCCGGCCCGACGATTCGCACCGGGCGCCCGGCTGCGCTGAAATCATAAGCCTTGTGGTCCCTGCCGATCCGGTCCGAATAGGCCGCTGCGCCGCAGCTATCCGATGCGGCGGGGGTGAACACCGGCTGCGCGCCCCGCTGCCCTCCGCCAGGGGCGCCGCCGCCGCAGGCGGAGAGCGCCAGCGCGGCAGGCAGGATGAAGGCGGTCGTGATGAGACGGGGGGACATGGCACACTCCTTGGATTGCACGGTCAGCGTCGCCCAGCCGCGCCCAGGTTTCAAGACCCGCGATGCAGCGGCGGAGTTTGCGGCATTGAAACGCCCGGCCATTTCCCCCAAACTCCCGCCAAATACGGAATGACACAGCAAGGATATTCTTTCATGCGCACCACAGCCGCCGTGGCCCTTGAGGCCGGAAAACCCATGGAAATCATGGAAGTGAACCTCGATGGCCCGAAGAAGGGCGAGGT
>NZ_JBHFPF020000037.1:0-653 GCF_043355895.2 Roseovarius maritimus | reverse complement strand
TTTCACCCGCGACTGTCAGCAGGGTGCTCCGGCGGGCGGGTTTGTCGCGGTTGCGTGATCTGGAGCCCACCGAACCGGTGCGCTGCTATGAACATGAGCATCCCGGTAACCTGATCCACCTCGATATCACGCGCCTCGGTCGCTTCGAACGCACCGGGCACAGGACCACAGGCAACCGGAGCGGCCAGTCGAACAGCCGCGGGATCGGCCGGGAATACGTGCATGCCTGCATCGACGATGCTTCGCGGCTCGCCGTCACACAGATATACCCAGACGAGACGGCCGTGAGCGCCGTAGCCCATCTCATGGCGGCGGTGGAATGGTATGCGTCGATGGGTGCCACGGTCGCGCGGGTGATGACTGACAATGGATCGTGCTACAAATCTCATGCCTTCAAGGCCGCCTGCACCGGGCCGGGCCAGCATCATCTCCGGACCCCGCCCTACACGCCGCAGACAAACGGCAAGGCCGAAAGATCCATTCAGACCGCCCTGCGAAAATGGGGCTATGCCCGTGCCTACCGACCATCAGAGGACCGCGCCGCAGACCTGCCAGTCCGGACCCACCTCTACAAATGGCACCGACCACACTCGGCGCTAAAATCAAAGCCGCCCCTCGGTCGACCAGGATTGGATCGGAACAACCTGTTGAGG
>NZ_JBHFPF020000036.1:0-770 GCF_043355895.2 Roseovarius maritimus | reverse complement strand
GCCGCCGTGGCCCTTGAGGCCGGAAAACCCATGGAAATCATGGAAGTGAACCTCGATGGCCCGAAGAAGGGCGAGGTTCTGGTGGAAATCAAGGCGACCGGCCTGTGCCACACCGATGATTTCACCCTGTCGGGCGCGGATCCCGAGGGCGCGTTTCCGGCGATCCTCGGCCATGAGGGCGCGGGCGTCGTGGTCGAGGTGGGCGAGGGCGTGACATCGCTGGAGGTGGGCGATCACGTCATCCCGCTCTACACGCCCGAATGCCGCGAGTGTGAATATTGCCTCAACCCCAAGACCAACCTCTGTCAGTCGATCCGCGCGACGCAGGGGCAAGGCGTCATGCCCGACGGGACCAGCCGCTTTTCCATGCTGGATGGCACGCCGATCCTGCATTACATGGGCTGCTCGACCTTCTCGAACTACACCGTCCTGCCGGAAATCGCGCTGGCCAAGGTGCGCCGTGACGCGCCCTTCGACAAGATCTGCTATATCGGCTGCGGCGTGACCACGGGCATCGGCGCGGTCATCAACACCGCCAAGGTCGAGATCGGAAGCCGCGCCATCGTCTTTGGCCTCGGCGGTATCGGCCTCAACGTCATTCAGGGCCTGCGTCTTGCGGGCGCGAGCCAGATTGTCGGCGTCGATATCGATCCGCAGAAGGTCGAGATGGCCAAACGCTTCGGCATGACCGATTTCGTCAACCCGAAAGAGGTGAAGGGCGATCTGGTCGGCCATCTGGTCGAGCTGACGGGCGGCGGCGGCGACTATAC
>NZ_JBHFPF020000035.1:0-774 GCF_043355895.2 Roseovarius maritimus | reverse complement strand
GCGGACAAAACGGACCTTGGTTCAATGTGCTCCAAAGTCCGCTTTTGTGGACTGTTCAACAAACGGTTCTTTTCGGAGCGATCATGGAAACAAAAAGTAATCGCTCCAATCGATCTCAGGGCGTTTGTTCAACGGATCGTATTCTTGCGCAGACATTGGGAAGCAGAAGAGGGGCCAGTTTAAGTCTTGGTGGTCTGCCAATGTCTGACCTCGCACATCAGTATGCGGCCAATAGGTTCGAAAATATAAGGTTACTTCGTCTGCACTAGCCTTCCAGTAATTGTGGCGCTGGCCGGTAATGATATTACCTATGTGCTTACTACCAATCCGAGGGTTAGTCACATGGGGAGGCACCATAGTGAAGAGCTTTTTCCTTTTGACTGCTCGATGCATCGCAGCAAGAAACAACTCGGTTGCGGCACTGAACTCGATGGCAGGATATGCCCAGCGAAAAAATTCCCAGTTCAAAAATGGGAAATACCCTTCACAGACCATATCTTCCATACGCTCATCCGTTGGCACGCCATCGCCCCAGACTACTTCTGCCTCGAAATTCCGACCTACGGTTTTCAAATTTTTGGACTCCTCAAGCGCTCAGCATCCGTTGTGACAATCTGGGATATGCCACAAACGCTCGTTTTTGGAACACACCCATCTCGCCTCGCTTCCCGCTGCCATAAACCCCGTTCAGAACCTGATCGATTGTTGAAGGTTTTTGGCTCGCGCACGATAGCAGACATCAGTGCATCATGCAGCATGTGGTAAAGGGGGCTC
>NZ_JBHFPF020000034.1:0-858 GCF_043355895.2 Roseovarius maritimus | reverse complement strand
CTAGGCTCAGGACCCATTAATTGCCTTGAGGTCATGATGGCTGCATGATTCAAGCTCCCGAACTGATGGGGGCATGATGAGCAATCTTTTCTGGCTGACCGACGAGCAAATGACGCGGCTTCGACCTTACTTTCCGAAGAGCCACGGCAAGCCGCGGGTTGATGATCGCCGGGTTCTGAGCGGGATCATTTTCATTAACCGCAATGGGTTACGCTGGTGTGATGCGCCCAAGGAGTATGGTCCGGCGAAGACGCTTTACAACCGTTGGAAGCGTTGGAGCGAGATGGGCGTGTTTGCCAGGATCTTCGAGGGATTGGCAGCAGAGGCCCCGGAACAGGCGACCATCATGATCGACGCGACCTACCTCAAGGCACACCGCACGGCATCGAGCCTGCGGGGTAAAAAGGGGGGCGTGGACGTCTGATCGGTCGGACCAAGGGCGGTATGAACACCAAGCTGCACGCCATCACCGATACCAAGGGGCGGCCCATCCGGTTCTTCATGTCGGCCGGCCAGGTCAGCGATTACACCGGCGCGGCCGCGCTGCTGAGTTGCCTTCCCAAGGCAGAGTGGCTCCTGGGAGATCGCGGATATGATGCAGACTGGTTTCGCGAGGCCCTGAATAGCAAGGGGATCAAGCCCTGCATCCCAGGTAGGAAGGCGCGCAAGACTGTCGTGAAATATGACAAGCGTCGCTACAAACGCCGCAACCGCATCGAGATCATGTTCGGCAGGCTCAAGGATTGGCGCCGCGTGGCAACTCGCTATGACAGATGTCCAAAGGTCTTCCTGTCCGCTGTCGCTCTCGCCGCAACCGTCATCTTCTGGCTATGAAAATCAATGAGTCTGGAGCCTAAG
>NZ_JBHFPF020000033.1:0-974 GCF_043355895.2 Roseovarius maritimus | reverse complement strand
TCCGAAAAGAACCGTTTGTTGAACAGTCCACAAAAGCGGACTTTGGAGCACATTGAACCAAGGTCCGTTTTGTCCGCATTGCTGTCACTCGGTCTTGAAAAATGCTGCGCGATGCACGTATGGCCGGTCTGGTGAAGCTGCGGCGCGGCATCGGGTTGGACGACGGAACTCGGCTTTGGGCCGTTCAGGTCGATTAGACGGGCGGGCACTCAGGATGCTTGCCGCACTGACGCAGGTTGACTCAGAGCTCTCTTTGCTCAGTTGCTGTGATGCAGCTAAAGTCCGTTATCAGGTGAAGTGGCTGCCACATCCATCAGGCGCGTCCCCTTTCAGAGGTTTAGTTATATCTGCGGGCATAGCGTTTTCTGGGGCCCTCGATAAAGTCACTAACATGGCCTGGTTCTCTGAGATTCTGTCATACCGACCGAATTAAACGGTCTCCTAGAATCGGCGCATTCTATATTGTTCGCAAGCTATCATAACGAAAGATATCCACAACGCTCACACCTCGCTATGTCAGTAAGATTAATGTCGAACTTGGATTTCCATACATTTGAAATCCAAAAGGCAAAGCGGGTTTTGCCTTTGCATCTTCGCTGCCATCTCCCCTTTTGGGAGGACAGCATTATGAAAGCTTCAGTTCGTGTTAACTCACTGTCATTGGTGGGCTCTGGCCCGAAGACTCTTGGGTCAATGGAAGCCCATGGAAAGCGGCTGGACCAGACTTCGCAGAAGCGAAAGGTCCGTGATCGAGCCCCACTGATCATTGGCTCTCTGAACCTCAGAGAAGTATTCCAGAGGCACGTCGCCGGCTGTCAAATGAATGGCGGGCTTAAGCGGCCGGTCATGCATGCGTTGATCACGTTTCCAAGCCAGATCGAGGTTACCGCGGCAAATGAGTGTGGATCAGCATGCAACTTTGACCCCTGTATTGGGGTGATCGGCGTCCAAAAGTGACCCCCCTGATAAATTTG
>NZ_JBHFPF020000032.1:0-1180 GCF_043355895.2 Roseovarius maritimus | reverse complement strand
CCTGATACTGTGTTATTTATCCTACCACGATGGTGGTTACGCGAGGTTCGTCCTCAAGTAGCCCTCCGGGCGGTAGGGCAAAATAATGCGGTAAACCAGGTACTTATAGACTGAATACATAGGTTTATAAGAGCAAACCCGGAGAACTGAAACATCTAAGTACCCGGAGGAAAGGACATCAATTGATACTCCCCTAGTAGCGGCGAGCGAACGGGGACCAGCCGAGCCTTGAGTGTGAATAGAACGTGTTGGGAAGCACGGCCATAGAGGGTGATAGCCCCGTATATGAAGCATGATAGGACGTATTAAGTAGGGCGGGACACGTGAAATCCTGTCTGAAGATCGGAGGACCACCTTCGAAGGCTAAGTACTCCTTACTGACCGATAGTGAACCAGTACCGTGAGGGAAAGGTGAAAAGCACCCCGACGAGGGGAGTGAAACAGTACCTGAAACCGAACGCCTACAATCAGTCGGAGCTTGACTGGACTCTAATGACAATCTGCACCATCAAAGGTGTGGGTATAAGAACAAGGAAGTGAAAATGTCGGATTTCGCAGTAGTGACTGACGGGACCTTTGCTGCAGTCGGCCTCCTGTTGGGGCTGATCAACATGGGCGTCAATCATTGCCCGAACGACGGCTGTCTGGCCAAAAACGAGGTTACGCCTTATCTTGGACTTTCAGTTGGCGAACTTATTTTCCAAGACGATCATGTGGGTGAAGAAATATTTATCCGCAAGCAGACCGGGATCGCCCGCGGGCCATTCCAATTCACCTACGGGGCTTCGGTCACTGATGAAGGTGGTCTGTGGATCGGACTGGGAAACACGACAACATACATGACACCGAACAAGCGGTGGTATGCACAGTTCCACACGATGCCGGGCGTTTACGCCCGTGGCGGGGATGTGGATCTCGGCGGTCCGATCGAGTTTCGATCCGGCCTCGAGCTGGGCTATCAGAACCGGGAGGATGTTCGCATAGGTCTGGGCCTCGATCATAGATCGAACGCTGGCCTTTACAGCGACAATCCAGGCGTCGAAACAATACACTTCCGCGTATCGATACCGTTCAATAAATGATTGTTATCAGTGTCCAGTCTTGTGACGGCGTACCTTTTGTATAATGGGTCATCGACTTGGTCTATCTAGCAAGCTTAAGCCGTTAGGTGTAGGCGCAG
>NZ_JBHFPF020000031.1:0-1486 GCF_043355895.2 Roseovarius maritimus | reverse complement strand
AGGTCTTCCTGTCCGCTGTCGCTCTCGCCGCAACCGTCATCTTCTGGCTATGAAAATCAATGAGTCTGGAGCCTAAGTGGACAAAGTTAACGTTGGAATTACGGACGAGGAGTTCTTCCTTATTGTGTTGGTCCGAGATATGGACCTTCTCGTCGTTCCCGAAGGGAGCTCAATCAGTTCAGCACCATAGACACCGCTCCAAGGTGGGCGGTTTCCTGCCATTCGCTGCGCCGCGCACGAATGGCAGGAAACCACAACCTATCAACGGACATTGGAGTTGGTGCTCCCGCAGCACCTGATGCGGCCGAAATGATTGACTAGGCCATCTCTGCATTGATGTATTTCATTAAGTTGAGCACTTCCGTCGACGTTGTAAGGAAATGAATAGTTGCAATGACTTCAATCAGGACGCCGTTAATTCTACTTGGGTCATACTTAGCATGGCTGGCTTTATCTGCAGATTGGCCCGCGCCCCAAACAACAGAAGGCATACTCTTTCCATCCGGGCCGTCCACGAGAGAAATCGACACTTCTTGGCGAAATTCTGCGAGTCGCTTTTCCCACTCTTCCTTTGCGCCATGCCCATGCGCGCCGTGATCTGCGTGGGCGACATACTTAATTACCTGTTGCCTCGTGAACCATTCACCGTTTGAGAAAATCACACGCTGCTTTAAGAAGGTATCCAGCTTGAATTCCTCACTTCCATCTGGATGATAACCTAGAATTTCTGGTGGTTTCCCACCCTTAGACATCATCCCGGCTGCCAAAAAGACGCCATGGACGCTTGCGCCACCAGAAACAAAAGAAACAATCCTTCCAGAGCGCGCAGCACGGTAGATGGGGTTGTTGTCGATGGCGTTAATATGCAAACGCCCAACCCGAGGGCTGGCTACGCGCCCAAGTTGATTTTCTACTAACCATCGACGGAGGACAACGCTAGTGTGCCGCAGATCAACGGGGCGCGTCTCTACCCTTTTTGCCACATCATTTAGAACGGCAAAGTCCTCACTTAATGCGATAGCCGCCTCTTTAGTTTCGAGAATTCGCGCTTCTGTTGGAGCGTTCATCAGGAATCGATATCCTCATTACGGATAAATTTGGCAATCGTCGTGCTAGACCAGAGGCCTCGGGCGATTGCACTGCATAAGCCATAAGTATCACATGCGGCGCAAGTGCCTGCCAAGTGCTCGCGCTACCCTGTTCAGTGCACCAACGGTTCCACAGAATGGGTCAGGTTGGCGCCCTTCGTGTAACCCAGGCGACGTCTCAAAGAATAGCGTCAGCATGTCCGCTTCGGGCTGAACCTGACCATCCGTCGCCTCCGGACCGAACTTCCTCAAAGGGCCGTCAATGTCGGTCAGGCGGGCGGGACATCCAAGATGCATGCCGCGCAGCCGCTGGTCGGCTTCGAGCCCCCTTTACCACATGCTGCATGATGCACTGATGTCTGCTATCGTGCGCGAGCCAAAAACCTTCAACAATCGAT
>NZ_JBHFPF020000030.1:0-1693 GCF_043355895.2 Roseovarius maritimus | reverse complement strand
ACCCCGATCCCGGAACTATACGTCAGCCACGAGTCTGCGCAGAAGCTGAAGGTGGAGGCGGCGGATCTGGTCAGCCACGACCTGACGCCGCGGCAGATCTGCGATCTGGAACTCCTGATGAATGGCGGCTTCAACCCGCTCAAGGGGTTTCTGGGCGAGGCGGATTACGATGGCGTGGTCGAGAACATGCGCCTCGCCTCCGGCGCGCTCTGGCCGATGCCGATCACGCTGGATGTCAGCGACACCTTCGCCGAGGCGCTGGAGCTGGGCCAGGATATCGCCCTGCGCGACCAGGAGGGCGTGATCCTTGCCACGATGACCGTCACCGACCGCTGGACCCCCGACAAGTCGCGCGAGGCTTCAATGGTCTTCGGCGCCGATGACAGCGCGCATCCGGCGGTCAACTACCTCCACAATACGGCGGGCAAGGTCTATCTGGGCGGTCCCGTCACCGGCATCCAGCCGCCCGTGCATTACGATTTCCGCGCCCGCCGCGACACTCCGAACGAGCTGCGCGCCTATTTCCGCAAGGTGGGCTGGCGCAAGGTCGTCGCCTTTCAGACGCGCAATCCGCTGCACCGGGCGCATCAGGAGCTGACCTTTCGCGCCGCCAAGGAGGCGCAGGCGAACCTCTTGATCCATCCCGTCGTCGGCATGACCAAGCCGGGCGATGTCGATCATTTCACGCGCGTGCGCTGCTATGAGGCTGTCCTCGACAAATACCCCGGCTCGACCACGGCGATGTCGCTCCTCAACCTTGCGATGCGCATGGGCGGCCCGCGCGAGGCGGTCTGGCACGGCCTCATCCGCGCCAATCACGGTTGCACGCATTTCATCGTCGGGCGCGACCATGCCGGCCCCGGCAAGAACTCGAAGGGCGAGGATTTCTACGGGCCTTACGATGCGCAGGACCTTTTCCGCGCGCACCAGTCCGAGATCGGCGTCGAAATGGTCGATTTCAAGCACATGGTCTATGTGCAGGAGCGCGCCCAATACGAGCCGATGGACGAGATCGCCGACAAGGATGACGTCACGATCCTCAACATCTCGGGCACCGAGCTGCGCCGCCGCCTGCAGGAGGGGCTGGAGATCCCCGAATGGTTCTCCTTCCCCGAGGTGGTGGCCGAGCTGCGCCGCACCCGCCCGCCGCGGGCGCAGCAAGGTTTCACCGTGTTCTTCACCGGCTTTTCCGGCAGCGGCAAATCCACCATCGCCAACGCGCTCATGGTCAAGCTGATGGAGATGGGCGGGCGCCCCGTTACGCTGCTGGATGGCGATATCGTGCGGAAGAACCTTTCCTCCGAGCTGGGCTTTTCCAAGGAGCACCGCGATCTGAACATCCGCCGCATCGGCTATGTGGCCAGCGAGATCACCAAGAATGGCGGCATCGCCATCTGCGCGCCCATCGCGCCCTATGCGACGACGCGCCGCGCGGTGCGCGAGGATGTCGAAGCCTTCGGCGCCTTCGTCGAGGTCCATGTCGCCACCTCGATCGAGGAATGCGAGCGCCGCGACCGCAAGGGCCTCTACAAGCTCGCGCGCGAGGGCAAGATCAAGGAGTTCACCGGCATCTCAGACCCCTACGACGTGCCCGAAAACCCCGAACTCAGCGTCGAAACCGAAAATGTCGACGTCGACAACTGCGCCCACCAGGTCGTGCTCAAACTCGAACAGATGGGCCTGATCGCGGGGT
>NZ_JBHFPF020000029.1:0-2473 GCF_043355895.2 Roseovarius maritimus | reverse complement strand
TGTGGATCAGCATGCAACTTTGACCCCTGTATTGGGGTGATCGGCGTCCAAAAGTGACCCCCCTGATAAATTTGGATCAGATGCTCCTTCCAAGGCAAGGGGGAGCAATGAGGGGATGTTGGTTGTGGAGACGATTGCGAAGATCAGGCGCGCGCATTTCATAGACGGTAAGTCGATCAAGCAGATTTGTCGGGATCTGCGATTGTCTCGCAATACGGTGCGCAAGGTCATCCGCTCAGGCGCGACGGAATTCACCTACGACCGCACAACGCAGCCTCGCCCCAAGATTGATCCGTGGCGTGCTGATCTGGATAGCATTCTGGCCGAGAATGCCCGGCGGTCGAAGCGGGAACGCCTGACGCTTGTCAGGATCTACGAGGAGCTTCGCAACCGCGGCTACGGCGGCGGCTATGATGCCGTGCGGCGCTACGCAGCCAGTTGGTCGAAGGCAACACAGGAAGCCTCGGCCAGCGCCTATGTGCCGCTGAGCTTCGATCCCGGCGAGGCCTACCAGTTCGACTGGAGCCATGAGATCGTTCTGATCGATGGCGTCACCACGACCGTGAAGGTCGCCCATATTCGCCTCTGCCACAGCCGAATGCCGTTCGTGCGGGCTTATCCGCGTGAGACGCAGGAGATGGTGTTCGACGCGCACGACAAGGCGTTCGCATTTTTTGGCGGCGCCTGCGCCCGGGGAATCTACGACAATATGAAGACAGCGGTTGATGCGATCTTCGTGGGCAAGGAGCGTGCCTACAACCGTCGGTTCCAGCAGATGTGCGGGCACTATCTGGTTGATCCCGTGGCCTGCACCCCGGCATCGGGCTGGGAGAAGGGTCAGGTCGAGAACCAAGTCGGCGTGCTGCGGCGTCGGTTCTTCGTGCCGCGCCCGAAGTTCAAATCTTATGCCGAACTAAATGCCTGGCTTGAGGACCGCTGTCTCGCCTACGCAAAGGCCCAAAAACACCCTGAGATACGCGAGAAGTCCATCTGGGAAATGTTCAAGGACGAGCGACCGAGCCTCGTGCCCTATGTCGGATCGTTCGATGGCTTCCACGCCGTGCCGGCATCGGTGTCGAAGACTTGCCTCGTGCGTTTCGACAACAACAGATACTCGGTTGAGGCCCGAGCGGTGGGACGTCCGATCGAGATCCGCGCCTATGCCGACCGCGTGGAATGCTGGCAGGACGGTCGGATCGTCGGCTGCCATGAGCGCGCCTTCGGTCGTGGCAAAACCATATATGATCCCCTGCATTACATACCCATTCTGGCTCGCAAACCCGGTGCTTTGCGCAACGGTGCGCCCTTCAAGGAGTGGGAGTTGCCAACCGCGATCCGCCGAGTTCAGCGCAAGCTGGAACGCCAACCCGGCGGCGACCGACAGATGGTCGATATCCTCGGAGCCATGTTGACCGATGGCCTGGAGGCCGTGGAGGCGGCCTGTGCGGAAGCTTTGGCGCACAATGTTCATTCCGCGGGTGTCGTGCTGAACATCCTAGCCCGCCATCGCGAACCACTGCCGCCCCTGACGATCACCACCCCGGACGCTCTACGGCTCTCGTGCGAGCCAGCCGCCAATTGTGACCGCTATGACAGCTTGAGGAGAAAGAATGATGGAACGCTCAGAGGTGCTCGACGCGATGGGGAAGCTAAAGCTCTACGGGATGAGGGCGTCTTACGATGAGATCATCACGACAGCACTGAAGCGCCAGCATGAGCCGCAACAGATCATCGGGGATTTGCTGACCGCCGAGATCAGCGAGAAGCAGGCGCGGTCGATCAAATACCAGATGACCATCGCCAAGCTGCCGCTTGCCAAGGAACTGGACGAGTTCGACTTCGAGGCGACTGAGGTCAATGAAACTCTGGTCCGCGATCTGGCCACCGGAGACTTCCTCGATCATCAGCGCAACCTCGTGCTGATTGGCGGCACCGGAAGCGGCAAAACACACCTTGCAGTCAGCATTGCCAGATCCTGCATCAGAGCTGGTCGTCGTGGACGGTTCTTCAATGTCGTCGATCTGGTGAACAAGCTGGACGCCGAAGCCCGCGCCGAACGACAAGGCCGAACCGCCGACCTGATCTCCCGTCTCGACTTCCTGATCCTGGACGAGTTGGGATATCTGCCCTTCGCACAGACTGGCGGCCAGCTTCTGTTCCATCTTATCAGTAAGCTTTACGAACGAACCTCGATCATCGTCACAACCAACCTCGCCTTCGGCGAATGGCCGAGCGTGTTCGGTGATGCCAAGATGACCACCGCGCTGCTCGACCGGCTCACGCATCATTGTGAGATTGTCGAAACCGGCAACGAAAGCTGGCGCTTCAAGAACCGGGCATAACGCCAAGCAGCTGCCACGCTGGCCCGCCGCCGCTGCGCTACATGAGGGCTACGCAGCGGCGGGCCAGCTCAGAACCAGAGGGGGTCAGTATTGGACGCCGATAAGGGGTCAATTTTGAATGCTGATTGACA
>NZ_JBHFPF020000028.1:0-2525 GCF_043355895.2 Roseovarius maritimus | reverse complement strand
ATCGTATGCCTCCGGCGGGGGCCGCCTGACGGATTTCAGGAGGTGATGATAGGTCCGACCTTATGGCCGACCTTATGTTCAGACCCGAGATCGAAGTTCTTTCCGCGGCCGATGGCGCGCGGCGCCGGCACTGGAGCGATGCGGACAAGCTGCGGATCGTGGAGGAGAGCTTTGTCGGGCATCGTCAGGCCAGCGCCACCGCGCGTCGTCATGGGATTTCGCGATCCTTGTTGACGAGCTGGCGGCGGCAATTCCGGAATGGTGAACTGGGGATGGTGCGCACGCCGATGTTCACGCCGCTCGCGGTTGCCGAGGCGCTTCCGACATCGGCCTCCAGGACGTCCCCTGCGTCGAGCTTGGAGAACAGGGTCGAGATCGTTCTGGAGAACGGGCGCCGCCTCGTGGTGCCGGTCGACGTAGACCCGCAGGCGTTGTCCCGGCTGCTTCCCGTGATCGACGGTCGATGATTGCCTTCCCGGCGGGGGTGCGCGTTTGGATCGCTGGCGGGGTGACGGATATGCGCCGGGGGATGAACACGCTGGCGCTCCAGGTGCAGCAGGGGCTGGGGCGCGATCCCCACGCCGGCGAGATCTTCTGCTTCCGCGGGCGCAAGGGCGACCTGGTCAAGCTGCTCTGGCACGATGGGGTGGGCATGTCGCTCTACACCAAACGGCTCGAGGCGGGGAAGTTCATCTGGCCGGCGGGCGGAAGCGGCGAGGCCGTTCAGATCTCCGCGGCCCAGCTGGGCTATCTTCTTGAGGGGATCGACTGGCGCAATCCGCGCTGGACGCAACGCCCTGCAAAGGCGGGATAAATCGGCCTCATAGGGCTTATTTGCATAGGCTTTCCGATGGTCGCGTGGTAGGTCTCGGCCATGTCAGATGCTGCTTCCGAGATCGCCAGATTGCGCGCCGCACTCGCGGCCTCGGAGGCCCGTGCCGAGGCCGCTGAGAGCGAGCTGGCGCAGACCCGGGCGGTAGTCTCGACCTCCGAGGCGATGATCAAGCACCTCCGGCTCGAGATCGCCAGGCTGCGGCGCGAGCAATACGGCCACAGCTCGGAACGCCGCGCCCGCCTGATCGACCAGATGGAGTTGCAGCTCGAGGAACTCGAGGCAGCTGCCACCGAAGACGAGATTGCCGCCGAGAAGGTGGCGAAGACCACGACCGTCGCGGAGTTCGAGCGCCGCCGTCCGGCGCGCAGGCCCTTCCCGGAGCATCTGCCGCGCGAGCGTGTGGTGATCGCGGCGCCCACGGCCTGTTCCTGCTGCGGCTCGGACCGCATCGTGAAGATGGGCGAAGACATCACCGAGACACTCGAAGTCATTCCCCGGCGGTGGAAGGTGATCCAGACCGTCCGCGAGAAGTTCACCTGCCGCCAGTGCGAGAAGATCAGCCAGCCGCCGGCCCCGTTCCACCCCACACCCCGCGGCTGGGCCGGGCCAAACCTGTTGGCGATGATCCTGTTCGAGAAGTTCGGCCAGCATCAGCCCCTGAACCGACAGGCCGAGCGCTATGCCCGGGAAGGCGTCGAGCTCAGCCTGTCGACCCTGGCCGACCAGGTCGGCGCCTGCGCTGCCGCGCTCGCGCCTGTTCATGCACTGATCCGCGATCATGTCCTCGGAGCCGAACGGCTGCACGGCGATGACACCACGGTGCCGCTGCTGGCGAAGGGCGGAACGCGCACAGCGCGGCTCTGGACCTATGTCCGTGACGACCGGCCGTTCGCGGGAGGCGCGCCGCCGGCGGCGCTGTTCCACTTCTCGCGCGACCGGGAGATGGCCCACCCCAACCGGCATCTCGCGGGATGGCAGGGTATCCTGCAAGCCGATGCCTATGGCGGATACAACGATCTCTATCGCGGCGACCGCGATCCCGGCCCGGTCAGTAGCGCGCTCTGCTGGAGCCATGCCCGCCGCAAATTCTTCGAGCTTGCCGACATCAAGGGGAATGTCCGGAAGGGCAAACCCGCCCATGACATCTCGCCCGTCGCGCTCGAGGCCGTGACACGGATCGATGCCCTGTTCGACATCGAACGTCAGATCAACGGTCTGGATACTGCCTCGCGGCTCGAGGCCCGGCAACGGCTGTCCCGCCCGCTCGCCCTCGAGTTGCACGACTGGATGCGCACCGAGCGTGACACGATGTCGAGGCACAATCCGGTGGCCAAGGCGATCGACTACATCTTCAAGAAGGACCGCTGGGAGGCCTTCACCCGCTTCCTCGAGGATGGCCAGATCTGCCTGACGAACAATGCGGCCGAACGTGCTCTGCGAGGCGTGGCCCTCGGCCGGAAGTCATGGCTCTTCGCCGGCTCCGAGCGGGGCGGCGACCGTGCCGCCTTCATGTATTCCCTGATCGTCACGGCGAAGATGAACGACATCGATCCCCAGGCCTGGCTGGCCGACGTCCTCGCTCGGTTGCCCGACATGACCGCCTCGCAAGTGCCGACCCTGCTTCCATGGAATTGGCAATCCTCGGAGCGCCTCCGAGACGCCTGACCGCGGCCCACGCCGGATGCTTACT
>NZ_JBHFPF020000027.1:0-2756 GCF_043355895.2 Roseovarius maritimus | reverse complement strand
GTAAGCCTCCGGGGGTGGCCGTCTGATCTCGGGATCGATCCGATGGTAAGTCCGACCTTATGTCCGACTTTATCAACCGCCCTCAAATCGAAGTTCTGTCCGCAGCCGATGGCGAACGCCGCCGGTATTGGTCAGATGATGACAAACTGCGCATTGCTGAGGAGAGCTTTATCGGCCACCGCCAGGCGGCAGCCACAGCGCGGCGGCATGGCATTTGCCGGTCGCTGCTGACCACGTGGCGGCGGCAGTATCGAAACGGTGAGCTTGGGTCTTCCCGTCAGGTATCGTTCTCGCCGGTGACGGTGACCAAAGCACTCGCGCCACAGACCAATTCAGTCAATCCCTGTCCGCCTCCGGGCGGTCAGGTTGAGATAGCCCTGCCGAATGGCCGCCGGGTCATCGTGCCGGTAAGCGTGGAGCCCGAAGCGCTTGCCCGGATTTTGGCCGTGGTGGACCGGCAATGATCGCGTTTCCGGCGGGCGTGAAGGTTTGGATTGCGGGCGGCGTCACCGATATGCGGCGGGGCATGAACACGCTGGCGCTACAGGTGCAGGAGGGGCTTGGCCGCGATCCCCATGCGGGTGAGATATTCTGCTTCCGGGGCCGTAAGGGCGATTTGGTTAAGATCCTGTGGCATGATGGCGTGGGCATGTCGCTGTATCTGAAGCGCTTGGAGGCAGGCAAGTTCATCTGGCCGGTGAGCCGGTCGGGCGAAGCGGTGCAGATCTCGGCGGCGCAGTTGGGCTATCTTCTGGAGGGCATTGACTGGCGCAACCCACGCTGGACGCAACGCCCTGCAAAGGCTGGATAAATTGCGCTAGCAGGCCTGTTTCTGATGGTTCTTCATGAACCTGAGTGATAGATATACGCCATGTCTGACGCCGCCTCCGAACTCGCCAAATTACGCGCTGCCCTGGCCGCCGCCGAGGTCCGTGCGGAGGTTGCGGAAAGCGAGCTGGCACAGACCCGAGCGGTTATCTCCTGCTCGGAAGCGATGATCCAGGAACTCAAGCTCGAGATCGCCAAACTGCGCCGTGACAAATACGGCATCTCGTCAGAACGACGCGCCCGGCTGATCGATCAACTGGAATTGCAGCTTGAAGAACTGGAGACGGCGGCAACCGAAGATGTCCTGGCCGCAGAACAGGCGGCTGAAAAGGCCAGCACGGTGCGCGCCTTCACGCGCCGCCAGCCGGTGCGCAAGCCGTTCCCCGATCACCTGCCGCGCGAGCGGGTTGTTGTCGAGGCCCCTGCCGCCTGCACCTGCTGCGGCTCGGACCGTCTTGTGAAAATGGGCGAAGATGTCACCGAGACGCTAGAGGTAATCCCGCGGCAGTGGAAGGTGATCCAGACCGTGCGTGAGAAGTTCACTTGTCGGGCCTGTGAGAAGATCAGCCAGCCGCCAGCCCCGTTCCATCCGATCCCGCGTGGATGGGCCGGGCCCAGCCTGATCGCCATGCTCGTCTTCGAGAAATACGGGCAGCACCAGCCCCTGAACCGGCAGGCCGAACGCTTCGCCCGAGAAGGCGTTGCTTTGAGCCTGTCGACCCTGGCAGATCTGGTCGGACACGCGACTGTCGCCTTGCAGCCGATCCATGCCCTGATCGAGACTCACGTGCGTGCCGCCCACCGCCTGCATGGCGACGACACGACCGTGCCGCTTCTGGCGCGGGGTGGCGCGAAAAAGGCTCGTCTGTGGACCTATGTTCGTGATGACCGCCCCTGGAATGGCGGCGCACCGCCGGCGGCATTCTTCCGCTTCTCCCGAGATCGCGCGGCCACCAACCCCAACCAGCATCTCGCCGGATGGCAAGGCGTGCTGCAAGCCGACGCCTATGGCGGATACAACGACCTCTATCGCGCTGACCGTGATGCTGGGGCCGTGACCAGTGCGTTGTGCTGGGCGCATGCGCGCCGGAAGTTCTTCGAACTGGCTGACATCGCGGGCAATGTTCGCAAGGGCAAGCCCGCCCATCAGATCTCGCCGGTCGCGCTGGAAGCGGTGAAACGGATCGACGCCATCTTCGACATCGAGCGCGAGTTGGGTAGGCTGGATGCCGATGCCCGGCTTGCCGCCCGTCAGAAACTCTCCCGTCCCCTAGTCGATAATCTCCATGATTGGCTGCTGGCAGAGCGCGCGAAACTCTCCCGGCACAACAAGGTGGCCAAGGCGATTAACTACATGTTCGAGAAAGACGGCCGTTGGCAGGCCTTCACGGCATTCCTCGATGACGGGTGCATCTGCCTGACGAATAATGCGGCCGAACGTGCCCTGCGCGGCGTAGCTTTGGGGCGAAAGTCATGGTTGTTCGCCGGCTCCGAACGCGGCGGAGAGCGGGCCGCTGCCATGTATACCTTGATCGTAACCGCCAAGATGAACGACATTGATCCACAGGCCTGGCTTGCCGATGTCCTCGCCCGGTTGCCCGACATGCCCGTCTCGCGCGTGCATGAACTTCTGCCCTGGAACTGGAAAGCGGTGTCCCTCGCACAGGCCGCGTGACCATGCAGCTCAACAAAGTGTATTCCGTCAAGACCATCGACCGCGTTGCAGCCGAACTCGGCGAAACCGTCGATCGGATCTTTGATCTGGCCATCGATATGGAAACCGAAGACGGCGTGATCTGGGTCTACGGCCTCGGCGACGACAGCGTCATCGCATTTACTCCGTTCGGGATCGAAAACCTGCAAGAGTTCATCGCAATGGATCGTGACCGCGCGCGTTGACCTCGCCACGGCCTACGCCGGATGCTTAC
>NZ_JBHFPF020000026.1:0-3225 GCF_043355895.2 Roseovarius maritimus | reverse complement strand
GTGTTTAGGGCATAGACCCAGAAGTAATAGTGATGCTTGCCATGGCCTTCTGGCGGCTGGGGGCCGTAATATTGCATGTGCCCTGCGCCGTTGGGGCCGACACGGTATTTTTCCTGCGCGTCGGACAGGTCGGTGGCCGAAGGGTCGATGCCATAGACCGTCCAATGGGTGAACCCGCGCGCCAGAGGGGCGTCCGGGTCATGGCAGATCACGGCCAGTTCCTTGGCCTCGGCGGGCACGCCGCTGACGGTCAGCTTGGGCAGGACGTTGCCCTTGTCGCCCGCGTGTTCGTCGCGCATCATTTCTAGCGGCTTGAAATCGGCGCAGGTGATTTTGAGGTCTTTGATGTTCAGAGGCATGGTGGTTTCCTCGTATTTCTGAGTTTCGGATTATTTGGTGGCTTCAAGATCGGCGACGGTTTTACCGCCAACACGTTGGTGGACGCGCGGGCCGGTTGCGACACCAACACAGATCAACACCTCGTCGGGGCGCGGGCCATCGGGCACGCAAAAGGTGATCGCGTCATAATGCGAGCGGATGTAAAGCTCGTCCTTATGAGCCAGCGGAATGTCGATCGACGTGCCAGCAGACGCAACCTTGGACACCGATGAAATCCACGCGTCGCCACCGCCAAGCTCGTCACGCAGCGGATTGCCGAATTCGGTGGTGACGCAGGCAACTACATGCTCTTGTTCGCCTGCGACACCGGCGATCCCGCCTTTGCCATAGCTTTCAGCAGGCCGCCCGCGCAGCAAATCCATCGCACGCTTTCCAAGCGCGTGGCCGAGGCTGGCACTGGGGTTGGTAAAAGCTGACAGATCGGCACTGAACTTGCCTACAAACGGATTGCGAATGATCACGCCAACAGCGGCCTTGATCAGCACCTCACCAGGTTCACCGCCATCATGCCGGATTTCCTGAACGCTGGAATGCCAGCTACGCACTTCGTAGTGTTTTTCGACTTCGGCAGAATGGTCCATTTTTTTCCTCTTAGTGGCGCGCAGCCATAGCGCGCCTAAGTGTTGTCGTTATTGGCCACTCAACCTTCACTGTGGCCACGAAAAGACACGGCGCAGCGGATCATAGCGCGCCGCCTCAAGAGCGGCAGGCGTGAACATGTTACCCTTTGAAAGCGCGCGGTTCGCAGCATAATCACCGGACAGCGCCTGACACCGATCCGTGATCGGGCGGATACGTTTTTCCCAGTTGGTCAGCGCGTCCTCGATCGAAGAATGTTCCTGCACGTCCTGGGACAGGCTGAAGGCGTTAACCATCGCACAGCCGGCACCCTGCGCCAGTGCAGGGCACATCGCATGCGCCGCATCACCGACCAGCGCGACCTTGCCCTTGACCCATGTGTCCAGTTTGGTCGTCGCGTAATTGTCGTAACGCGCCTTTTCCAGCTTGGCCGCCTCGGCCAGGCAGGGTTCGAGGAACGGGAACATTTCAACCCAAACCTCCAGGTCCAGCGGAACACGCGACCCGCGCGGATCGGCGGCGGGGGCCATCAGACCAAGGTACAGTTCCTTTTCGTTGCAGGGGGAATAAAGAATACGCTGCACGCGCGGCTCGAAATTCCACATGTCGATGGTGTTGTCCCATTCGCCTTCGCCCAGATGCTCTTTCAGGCGCGGCACGATCAGGCGAATGATGCCATCGGTCGAGACCCAGCGATCCTGCTTGAATCCCATCGAGTCGCGCACTTTGGAGCCGACACCATCGGCGCCGACGATCAGATCCGCCTCCAGCACTTCGCCACTGACAAGGGTCAACCGGCCCTCGGCATCGGCGCCAACCGCCTCGGAATTGACGCAGACGTTGACGCCCACCTCATGCGCGCGTTTGACCAGCGCGTTGTGCAGGTGGCTGCGGGTCATGATCCGCCACGGCAGGCCGTTGAACGTTTCCTTCGAGACAGATTTATTCTGCATCCACGTTTCATAAGCCGGTGGTGTATGCGTGCCATGCAGAACGTCATTCAGCGCATCGACACCTTCCAGCACACGCAGCCCATTGTGCCACAGATAAATTCCGGCACCAAAGGCGCGCAGCTCGGAATCCTTTTCGTGCAGCGTGACATCCCAGCCGTTTTGACGCAGCGCAATTGCCGCCGTCAGCCCCGCAAAACCAGCGCCCGCAACCTGCGCTGTCAGGGTTTTTCCAGATGTCCTGTTAATATTCGCCATTGTCCACTTCCTGTCAGTTATTGAGGGGCCGTCAGTGCCGCCCTCTGGAATCGATGAAATTCGTGATTGCCTGCGCGGTGATGTCCGGCGACACCTCGTTCACGTAGTGATCCGCGCCGGGGACCACGACCACCGGCAGGTCTGGGCGCAACGCGCTGGTCTTGGCCAGGGCCGCGGGCGACACCAGCTTGCTGTCGCCGCCCCGGACCAGAAGCACCGGCTTGCCGACATCGCGATAGGTCTGTGTCAGGTCCGCACGCAGCCCACTGGCCGTCTGCGCCATGGCCTGCGGCGACGCCAAGGGGCGCAAACCGCCCTCAACCGCCTCATAGCCGCTTTCGGCACGGATCCTGATCGCCGGGGCCGGAATATTCAGATACCGCGCGGCCAGATAGGCCTCGACCGCATCAACGCTCTCAAAGGTTTGCGCACCGGCATTCACCCGCGATTCCAGCGCGTCAAACACCTCGGTCTCGATATAGGGCGTAAAGTCGATTGCCACGACGGAGTGAACAAGATCGGGATGTTTCGCGGCGCATGTAACCGAATTACGCGACCCCAGAGAATGCCCCACCAAAATGGCCGGACCACGATCCAGCGCCCGAATCAGACCAGCAATATCATCGCAAAAATCATCCGCCTCGTAGCCGCTGTCCGGCTTGTCACTGCGGCCATGGCCTCTTTGATCAACCGCAATCGTGGTAAAGCGATCGCTGAACCGCGCCGCCAACGGCATCAAAGTGGCCGAATTGGCAGTAATGCCATGAAAGAAGAGCATCAAAGGGCCATCGCCTCTTTCGCGGATGTTCAAACTGATGCGGCCCGCGTCAATCCGGCGCATGTTCACTTCGGTCTCAAAGGCAGCTTTCGCCATGCGTTCCAAGCTCTGCGTTGGTGTTGATTTCGACGATCACCATGGCACAAATCAAAAACAGGTCAACATAATTGTCAGGCAATCTTGCAATAATACATGTTGACAGAATGCGCCGTTTTACTGTCAAAATTGAAAGAAGGCCCTATTATATCCTTGATTAAATCC
>NZ_JBHFPF020000025.1:3034-5577 GCF_043355895.2 Roseovarius maritimus | reverse complement strand
TGTGAGGAATTTCATCGAAAGAGAGATACGTTTATCTCAAGGTTTTACTAGGTTTGGCGACGACCTACTCTCCCACGTCTTGAGACGCAGTACCATGGGCGCTACGGCACTTAACTGCCGGGTTCGGGATGGGACCGGGTGTTTTGCTCGCGCTATGATCACCAAACCGAGAAAAACCTTGAACTGTCCAAGTCATGTACGCTGATGTTTATGGTGTAAGTATGACTGATGTTTTCGAAGCGACATGTGCAGTTTCCTGCTGTGTCTGACTTCTACTGGATCAAATCAAGCCTATCGAGCAATTAGTACCGGTCAACTGAACGCGTTGCCGCGCTTACATCTCCGGCCTATCGACGTGGTGGTCTACCACGGCTCTCAGGGATACCTTGTTTTGAGGGGGGCTTCCCGCTTAGATGCCTTCAGCGGTTATCCTGTCCGTTCATAGCTACCCTGCACTGCTGCTGGCGCAACAACAGGTCCACCAGTGGAACGTTCACCCCGGTCCTCTCGTACTAGGGGCAACTCCTCTCAAGTATCCTACACCCACGGCAGATAGGGACCGAACTGTCTCACGACGTTCTAAACCCAGCTCACGTACCTCTTTAAACGGCGAACAGCCGTACCCTTGGGACCTGCTCCAGCCCCAGGATGAGATGAGCCGACATCGAGGTGCCAAACACTGCCGTCGATATGGACTCTTGGGCAGTATCAGCCTGTTATCCCCGGCGTACCTTTTATCCGTTGAGCGATGGCCCTCCCACTTGGGACCACCGGATCACTATGACCGACTTTCGTCTCTGCTCGACTTGTCAGTCTCGCAGTCAGGCTGGCTTCTGCCATTGCACTCAACGACCGATTTCCGACCGGTCTGAGCCAACCTTCGCGCGCCTCCGTTACGATTTAGGAGGCGACCGCCCCAGTCAAACTACCCGCCACGCAGGGTCCCGGATCCGGATAACGGACCGCGGTTAGACATCAAGAGTGCGAAGAGTGGTATCTCAAGGATGACTCCACCGAAACTGGCGTTCCGGCTTCAAAGTCTACCACCTATCCTGCACATCACAATCCTGATGCCAGTGCGAAGCTGTAGTAAAGGTGCACGGGGTCTTTCCGTCTAACCGCGGGAAGCCTGCATCTTGACAGGCAATTCAATTTCGCTGAGTCCACATTTGAGACAGCGGGGAAGTCGTTACGCCATTCGTGCAGGTCGGAACTTACCCGACAAGGAATTTCGCTACCTTAGGACCGTTATAGTTACGGCCGCCGTTTACCTGGGCTTCAATTCAGAGCTCTCACCCCTCCTTTTAACCTTCAGGCACCGGGCAGGCGTCAGACCCTATACGTCGTCTTGCGACTTCGCAGAGCCCTGTGTTTTTAGTAAACAGTCGCCACCCCCTGGTTTGTGCCCCCGGCCTCTACTTGCGTAAAAACCGGGCCTCCTTCTCGCGAACTTACGGAGGTATTTTGCCGAGTTCCTTAAATGTGGTTCTCTCAAGCGCCTTGGTATTCTCTACCAGTCCACCTGTGTTGGTTTAGGGTACGATCTAGCGATGGAGCTATTTCCAGGAACTGCTAAGCGGCCCATCCAATCCGATAAGGATGAACAACCCTCGCAATCCGTCACTTCCATCTGGCCCAGGAATATTAACCTGGTTCCCATCGACTACGCCTTTCGGCCTCGCCTTAGGGGTCGGCTTACCCTGCTCAGATTAGCTTTAAGCAGGAACCCTTGGACTTTCGGCGACAGTGTCTCTCACACTGTTTGTCGCTACTCATGTCATCATTCTCACTAGTGATCTCTCCACCGGATGGCTCACGCCCCGGCTTCATCGAAAGCTCCTTGTCTCCGTAACGACCGAAGTCGCTAAAGAGACACGGAACTATGTCACACTACGCTCTGCTACCACGTGCATAAATGCACATCCTAAGCTTCGGCTCATGGCTTGAGCCCCGTTACATCTTCGCCGCAGGACAACTTGTTTAGACCAGTGAGCTGTTACGCTATCTTTAAAGGATGGCTGCTTCTAAGCCAACCTCCTGGTTGTTTTGGTCGTCCCACCTGCTTTCCCACTTAGCCATGAATTAGGGGCCTTAGCTGTAGGTCAGGGTTGTTTCCCTCTCGACAACGGACGTTAGCATCCGCTGTCTGTCTGCCATCTAGTACTCCTCGGTATTCGGAGTTTGGTTAGGATCAGTAAGCCTGTGGGGCCCCATTACCCATCCAGTGCTCTACCCCCGAGGGTATTCGGATGACGCTCTACCTAAATAGATTTCGCAGAGAACCAGCTATCTCCGAGTTTGATTGGCCTTTCACCCCTAGGCACAACTCATCCCGACCTTTTTCAACAGGTGTGGGTTCGGACCTCCAGTAAGTGTTACCTTACCTTCATCCTGGTCATGCCTAGATCACTCGGTTTCGGGTCTGATCCATCTAACTCATGCGCCCTATTAAGACTCGCTTTCGCTGCGCCTACACCTAACGGCTTAAGCTTGCTAGATAGACCAAGTCGATGACCCATTATACAAAAGGTACGCCGTCACCC
>NZ_JBHFPF020000025.1:0-2938 GCF_043355895.2 Roseovarius maritimus | reverse complement strand
GCCCTACCGCCCGGAGGGCTACTTGAGGACGAACCTCGCGTAACCACCATCGTGGTAGGATAAATAACACAGTATCAGGTGGGTTGCCCCATTCGGAAATTCATGGATCAAAGCTTATTCTCAGCTCCCCATGACTTATCGCAGAGTATCACGTCCTTCATCGCCTCTTACTGCCAAGGCATTCACCAAACGCCCTTTTCGCGCTTGATTTGATCCAGAAGAAGTCAGACCGAAGCCTCACTGCGGCGCCCCCAGCTGGTAACTAAAGGATTGCCTCTATTCTGGAACAAAAGTCATACTTTGTTTCCCGCCTGGCCCGCTTGGGACCAGACAATGTGCGATCCTTTCGGATCACACAGGATACAGAACCGTGCAGAACTGTATCCGGGTTAGTATACTTGACTTGGACAACACCGTCTTTTTCAGCTGGCACACGCATGGGCGGTCGAGGAAGCAACCACGTCATACGCTCGCCTTTGGACCGAAGTCCGCCGGCACCACCTGAGATGCAACGCTTACTCGCGCGCACCGAACAGTGTCGTTATGTTACTTTGAGATTGCTCTCAAAGTAACTGTATCTCTCTTTACGATGTCAATTCGTCCGATTGGACGGTTAAGAACTGCGCACAGTGCTTAACGGTACAATCGGTATGTTGTGGATATGGTGGAGCCTAGGAGGATCGAACTCCTGACCTCCTGAATGCAAATCAGGCGCTCTCCCAGCTGAGCTAAGGCCCCAGTTAGTCAATTTTGCTGCGCAAAATGACGTGGTGGGTCGAGGAGGACTTGAACCTCCGACCTCACGCTTATCAGGCGTGCGCTCTAACCACCTGAGCTACCGACCCAGACAGGCCGGTAGGCCTGAAAACTGTCTGAAGAGATATGAGGACGGATTGGCCCAAATCAGCATCGCAAGCGACACTGACTGATGTGATCAGCTTTGTTTGCTGATCGTGCTAAGTGATTGACGTGACTGGCAAGCCAGTCAGCTACAATCATCCTTAGAAAGGAGGTGATCCAGCCGCAGGTTCCCCTACGGCTACCTTGTTACGACTTCACCCCAGTCGCTGAGCTCACCGTGGTCCGCTGCCCCCTGTAAACAGGTTGGCGCACGGCCTTCGGGTGAACCCAACTCCCATGGTGTGACGGGCGGTGTGTACAAGGCCCGGGAACGTATTCACCGCGTCATGCTGTTACGCGATTACTAGCGATTCCGACTTCATGGGGTCGAGTTGCAGACCCCAATCCGAACTGAGATAGCTTTTGGGGATTAACCCATTGTCACTACCATTGTAGCACGTGTGTAGCCCAACCCGTAAGGGCCATGAGGACTTGACGTCATCCACACCTTCCTCCCGCTTATCACGGGCAGTTTCCATAGAGTGCCCAGCTTGACCTGCTGGCAACTAGGGATGTGGGTTGCGCTCGTTGCCGGACTTAACCGAACATCTCACGACACGAGCTGACGACAGCCATGCAGCACCTGTGTGACATCCAGCCGAACTGACCGATCGATCTCTCGAAAGTATGATGTCCATGTCAAGGGTTGGTAAGGTTCTGCGCGTTGCTTCGAATTAAACCACATGCTCCACCGCTTGTGCGGGCCCCCGTCAATTCCTTTGAGTTTTAATCTTGCGACCGTACTCCCCAGGCGGAATGCTTAATCCGTTAGGTGTGTCACCGAACAGTATACTGCCCGACGACTGGCATTCATCGTTTACGGTGTGGACTACCAGGGTATCTAATCCTGTTTGCTCCCCACACTTTCGCACCTCAGCGTCAGTATCGAGCCAGTGAGCCGCCTTCGCCACTGGTGTTCCTGTGAATATCTACGAATTTCACCTCTACACTCACAATTCCACTCACCTCTCTCGAACTCTAGACTAGTAGTTTATGAGGCAGTTCCGGGGTTGAGCCCCGGGATTTCACCCCATACTTTCTAATCCGCCTACGCGCGCTTTACGCCCAGTAATTCCGAACAACGCTAACCCCCTCCGTATTACCGCGGCTGCTGGCACGGAGTTAGCCGGGGTTTCTTTACCAGGTACTGTCATTATCATCCCTGGCGAAAGAGCTTTACGATCCTAAGACCTTCATCACTCACGCGGCATGGCTAGATCAGGCTTGCGCCCATTGTCTAAGATTCCCCACTGCTGCCTCCCGTAGGAGTCTGGGCCGTGTCTCAGTCCCAGTGTTGCTGATCATCCTCTAAAACCAGCTATAGATCGTAGACTTGGTAGGCCATTACCCCACCAACTATCTAATCTAACGCGGGCCGATCCTTCTCCGATAAATCTTTCCCCCGAAGGGCGTATGCGGTATTACCCCCAGTTTCCCAGGACTATTCCGCAGAGAAGGGCACGTTCCCACGCGTTACTAACCCGTCCGCCGCTAGGTCCGAAGACCTCGCTCGACTTGCATGTGTTAAGCCTGCCGCCAGCGTTCGTTCTGAGCCAGGATCAAACTCTCAAGTTGAAAAGCTGTTGCCAGCTTATCCTTGACGTTCGAACCTCTGCACATATTAGTCTTGACCGGCTAAGGCCAAGACCGACTGTTTGTCTGTGCTTCTGGTTTCATCAGAAACCGAAAGCCGTCCAAACAGTGAAGCTGACACTGGATCATCGGACTTCCAATCCCCCCATCGCCTTGCGGCTACTTGAGGATCAGACCCTACCAGCGCGACATATGTGCAGTTGTCTGTTCATCGAATGAACCAAACCGCCCACATATCTCTTCAGATATCATCAATGTCAAAGAGCGTCGGAGCCAAAGCCCCAGGACCCGAAAGCCCGAAACAAAATCAACAAACAGCGCCAAATACTCCGGCGCAGCCCGCGTCATCTATCCCTGTAAACCTCTGCCGTCAAGACCTCCGAAGCTCCGCCCCGTCCGTCCGTCCCGCATCCCGTCAGCGCCTCAGCGCCGCCGGTGAAGGGGG
>NZ_JBHFPF020000024.1:0-6048 GCF_043355895.2 Roseovarius maritimus | reverse complement strand
ATCCAAATTTATCAGGGGGGTCACTTTTGGACGCCGATCACCCCAATACAGGGGTCAAAGTTGCATGCTGATCCACAGCCTAGATTATATGAAACAGAACGAAGCAGAGATGCTCGAAAGAGAGCTCGAAGGCTTGCGCAACAGGACTTCCTGATCAGAACTGAATACAAGTTGCCATGACTGGACCGGGAGTTCTCTCCCGGTCTTTTTCTGTGCTCTGTTCGCATTAAGCAGGAACTGTGATATGCTTTTTGAGATCATCTGGAGACTTAGAAAAATGAAGCCTGGTTATTTCGATCCCGACGAACGCGCTCGGCAGAAGCAACGGTCCCGCGATCAAGATGACGAGGATCTGCGGACGGGCAAAGTCACCCGTGAAGAGCTCCAGCACATAAACGGCGGGGGTGGCGTATTCAGGAACAGTCGGATTCTACACCGGCCGAAGTTCACGGGCTCTCACAGACTTCAGAAGCCGGAAGAAGACTGATTCTGGCCGGCGACACGCTATCAGTGATGAGGAGCTCCTTTATGAATAGCCGGCTTCTTTTTGATGGCGGACGGCCAGGATTATTACCTTGGCCTCGTCAACCCGATACTGGACGACATAGCCACTGTCTCCGACATCGATGGGCCACTCCCTGAACTCAGCAGGAAGGTCATCGATCATTCGCCCGAGCCGGGGACGCGCACCGAGGATATTCACGCCTTGTCGGATCGCATCACCGGCCCGACGCGCCGCATCGGCGCTCTTCGGTCTCAGGAACTCCCTCAGTCGTTGCAAGTCCCGAACCGCGCTTGGGGTGAAGATGACTTGTGGCTTCAGGAGTTGGCAACTCGTCTTCATCTCCCCAAGTCGACAGCCATCTGTCGACCTCTTCAGCAGTGGTGTGCGGCCCTGTTTCCTGGAACTCTTTCCACGCCTCGAGAGTGTCCCGGCGCAATGCTTCGCGCTTTTCCTTGTGCTCAACATACTGGGCAATAGCCTCACGCATGATCCAATGAGACGTGCGATTACGAGCGTCAGCAAGACACTGAACGCGCGCTTTCATGTCGTCATCGAGCTTAATAGATGTAGGGGACGCCATCCGATGGTCCTGCTAATAGCTAATAGGTAATACCTATTACTAACATATAGCGCGTGTGGCCACTTGGCCACTGGATCCGCTCAATTTCAGAAGGCTCATCGTCTAGACGCCGGAAGAAGACTGATCGCACCCGATGATTGTCTTGAGATATATAGCCTGGAACAAGCTTCCCGATGATGGATTGAAGGCTCCGCCGAGGCGGGGCTTTTCTCTCTTTTCACTGCCGAATTGACGGGTGATGTAGAGCCGTGTGAGCTAAGCAATACTCTATCAACCTTGGTCAATGCCTGTCCCGGCGGTTCGACCAGGGACAGGTCCAGAGCAGGTATTTAATTACACTAGTTGCGGCTCTTGGGCGGCTTAACGAGTCCGATTCCGAGTCAACACAGCAGGTTTCCTACACATAAAATATTGTGGTTTCGGCATCAATCATGGGAGGAAAACCACTGTATGTTATTAATTAACCCGGTTCTATAAGGGGATTACTTACTTATAGAGGGAAGTTAATTAAACACCATATCCGTTTTCATGCCAAAGAAAATATGGAAACCGAACTCACCACCGAGAGTCACCACCCACCCATCCACGCCCCTCCAAAAAGCATCGCAGATGCGCTTCAGGACTCCGGTCAATCATTCGCGAGAAGATCCTCAAGGCATTGGGGGGGAAGGGAGAGAGAGGAGAGCAGCATGTGGCTGTGAGAACTGCGCTTGAGATGTGCCCAAGCTTTCAACACGACATAATCGAGAGGCTTCAGGACCTCAAATGGGGCTGCTGACCAAGGCACACCCGAGAAGCCGCTCTAGCATTATTTATCAGAAAGCTATCGCTGAGAGGTTCGGTGAAGGGCTGGGTCGGGTTTCGGTAAAATAAAAAAATGGCCGAAGGCCAAGGTATCAGAACGCAATACATATTGTAGTTTCTATGTTAATCATGGTCAAAAAACCACTACATACTATTAATTGCCCCCGCTCTATACAGGATACTACCTTATAGAGGTGGGGCAATTAAATATCCGGACCCGTTTTCTTACCGGAGAATTATTGGAAACCAATTTTAGAATTCTTATCGAAATCTAGATTTGTTAAGCCGGTTCGACTCCGCGTCATCTGGGCTTCGTGGTAAATTAAATGATCCACATCTGTGACGCGAGTAGCCACTGGCATGTCTTTAGAACGGTCTTGAAGCATCTTTTCCTGCGGCTTTTCACTTCCGAGAAGACATAACACCAAGACAAGAACATCACGCGTGGAGGACCCTTCAAGCCTTTTCTCGTGCCACGGTGCAGGTCTGAAGAGCTCATCATCATGCGGCACCCACGTATTGTCCAATTTCGGTGATCGGTGATCGACATGAATATCAAGAAATTGGCACTCTTAACGATCCCGGCAGCTACGGCAATCGGACTCGTTGTCTCGATGACCGGATCCGAACCCGAGCCTGGTGAGAAACCAGAAGAGGTGATCATGGACGTCGTCATAGCTTAAGGGCCGGCTGCCAACCAGATCCCGTATTCGATCCCGATCGAAGGCGCGAAGTCCGGCGATGTGGTTCAGATCTTCTCCGAAGAAAGCAACCAGAGCGTTGACGGATCACAGGTCGAGACCAGTATCCATCTTGTTGCCGAGACTGTGCTCTTCACGACCACAGAAGACAGCCAGTCGGTGCTTGAGCTCCAAGATACCACCCAAGCCCAACGGGTCGATGAGATGCTCTCAGTGGGCGCATATGCCGTCACCAGCCTTGATGACGTAGCCCGCTGCCGGGGCATGATCTGCACACCGATCAAATGTGTGTCTGTTGTCAGAATTCAGAATAAGGATGACTGATCACACGGCCACACCGCCGTTGGCGCGCAGCAGAAGGTTTCTGACCTCCTCCATGCCACCTGGTCCGGATTCGATGCTTTGCCGCGGAGACACGCCGCCCAGCAGCCTGTGGGGTCGGTCCAGAAACCGGTCCATCGCCGCCCTGTCGGCATGATAAGTGCGCTCCAGTAGAGCCATGATGGACTGCTGATCTGATGTGTTTGTCATCGCCAAGAACTCCACTGACTGGCCAACCTAACATAGTAGCCATCTTGTGGAGTTCGTAAAGCCTCGACCGCTGGCTGAGCTCTCAAGCGAAGGTTACTGGAAATACGCCTGAGGCTTCAACTTTTCCAAAAAATGAAAGCCAGAGCACTTCAGGTGTCGGAATCCAATTTATCTATGACCGCGGCGGAGTGCGCAACGAAAGTTGTGATCCGTGTTCTGTTATTGTAATTGAGTAAGAGGATTCAAATTGACCAGAAAGATTTCATGAAACAGGATTTTGAAGGGCTCTCTCACTACGCTTTCATCGACTTCGAAGCCTCAGGACTTGGACCGAACTCGTGGCCAATCGAAATCGGGGTATCTCGAATTCTGGAAACCGGAAAAGTTGAAACCTGGTCGTCACTCATCATGCGACATGCAACATGGCTTCCTGAACATTGGTCGCCGGTTTCAGAGCAGGTGCATGGGATCCCGTTCCTCTCACTAGATGCGGCGCCGCCGGCAGAAGACGTGCTGAGAGCATTCAAAAAGCAGGTAGGCAACCGGTTGATCGTAGCCGACGCCCCTAGGTTTGATGGAGCTTGGCTTCGCAAATTGAGTGTAGCAGCAGCAACCGATCCCTCGAAGTTCACGATTTTCGATCTGATCGACTACCATCAGGTCGCTTTCGATCTGCTTGATGATGTCGATCTCGACCGCGTCTATGAGTTCCTGGAGACCCATAAAGCCCCCCACCGGGCGGGTCCGGACAGCAGACGGCTGGCTCGGGCCCTGGTCGAAGCCATCAAGAAATCATAAAAAATCGATCCAAACGCTCAGCGTCCACTCCCAGCACTCCCCTGACAAGTCGCCCGGTGGGGTGGAGGTGTGAGACAGCACGACAAGCCCGTTCGCAAATTCTGTCTTGAGCTGACCTGCGTAGCCCTTCATTTTTCCTGATTTCATATCGACAGGCTCAAGGAGGATGCTCGGGAAACCAGGGATGCTGTCATTGATAAGTAGGAGATCGACATGAGCTTCTCTGCGGGCGAAATCTTCAACAGAGAAGACCTCAGAATTCCTTGACGTGTCGACTTCGAGAATCCTGAAAGCAAGAGATTTCCCGTTTCTATCAAAGCGCTCACCGGCGAGCATGTAGCCATGTGCTCTCTCATGCAGCGTCATCTCGAAAGCCATCTGTTTACGGTTGTAAGGTCGCCAAGCCGCCGCCACGGCACTCAAAACCTTTTTCCCAGCCCTAACTCGGTAGCTTTCCCAGATTGAAGCGGTATTCAGCTCATTCATCGGCTCAAGCATTTGATTTCTCCCTGGTTATATAAATAAGGTTGCAAAAAGTTAAAAATATGCAAGCCTTCTAAGTAAGAAATATGCTTAGTATGGGATCGGGATCGGGATAGGAGATGACAGGATATATTTGGCAGAATCCTGGCTGGCCGGATTTCATTTGGGATTTTGGGAGAGTAAATCAGCTTTCATCCCACTATTCTCATGAAATCGAGCTCTTCCAGGAATCTTTGCGTCAGCTATCGACAGTCGAACAAGAAGAATATCGAATTGAAATGCTGGCGCTCGAAGCATCTGCAACATCCGAAATCGAGGGTGAGATGATCGACCGCGAAACCGTCAAGTCATCGATCCTGGGGAAGGGGCGGTCAGACAGCTATATTGAAAAGATTGTGGATTTCATCCTCGAGGTCGACCGAGCCCAAATGCCGCTCACGACTGAAAGCTTGTGTGAATGGCAAGCGCTTGTTGTCCGCGATCCGCGGTTAGAGCGGGGTAGATGGCGAACCCAGCCCGTGCAGATCATGTCGGGCCCAATCGGCCGCGAGACAGTGCATTATGAAGGCCCGCCAGCAGATCGAGTGCCTGGTGAGATGGTCCGGTTTCTTGATTGGTTCAATCGATCAAGCCTCCCCCCACCGATCAAGTCGGGGCTCTCTCATCTGTATTTTGAGATGATCCACCCGTTTGCTGACGGGAACGGCCGTGTCGGCCGGGCGGTTGCCCAACTGGCACTCGGCCCTCAGAGCGGCCTGACAGCCCTCTCGGCCGCAATCCTCAGTCGACGGGAGGGATACTATGATACCCTCGAGAAAACCGGAAAAAGTGATCTGGACGCCACCGATTGGCTTATCTGGTATCTTGAAACCCTTGATGAAGCTCGACGGATCGCGGGCATATGGATGGATTTCACTCGAAGCCGTCTGCGCATCGAAAGCTACTATCAAGAACTGAACGATAGCCAGGCCAAGGTGATTGCCCGGATGCTGAGAGAAGGTCCAGACGGTTTCAAAGGCGGTATGACGACGACAAAATATGGAAAGATTGCGGACTGTGTGACCGAGGTAGCTGAGGTCGAGTTGGCGGAACTGGAGAAGAAGGCGTTGCTCCGGCCGGTAAAGGAAGTGTCCAGCTCCATGCGTTACGAGCTCGTTCTGTGATCAAGATCTGGAGACATACATGCGTGTGAAACCCGCTGAATTTCCTCAATTGAAGGCTCTTTGTCATAACATGAGAGATGACATTGTGCTTGCCGGTGAGGATGCACTTGCTCTGTATGAACGCGAATGGAGATGGATCGATCTCGAGAAGATCTCTGATGAAGAACGAGCTCTGATTGCCCTTTTGGTCTCAAAATACCGCCCAAAGGGCTGTATGAGACGGCATCTGAGGCCCGGTGAGCACCGGAAGCCGGAAGAGGTAGCTGACCTCTATACTACCGATTATGAGGCCTGGCTCACCGATCAAGTAGCTCGGCTTCGTCGTCTTGCTCCGCTCAAGAATCCAGCCTTGAAAGGTTTCGATCTGGAACATATCGCAGATGAACTCGAAGCCCTGGCGATCCGAGTGTGGATCAGCATGCAACTTTGACCCCTGTATTGGGGTGATCGGCGTCCAAAAGTGACCCCCCTGATAAATTTGGA
>NZ_JBHFPF020000023.1:0-8968 GCF_043355895.2 Roseovarius maritimus | reverse complement strand
GAACCGCATCGTCGGCCTTTACGAAAACAAATAGGACTGCGTGGTCCCGACGGTCCACACCATGACCTGCCGGGACCACAAAGCTCAGGGAGATTACGACAATGATCACCACCTCTACACAGCAAACCGTTTTCGAAGAGCTGGTGATCGCGACGAAAATCTTGGTTCACGGCGTGGGGGGAGAATCTGTTTGCCACGTTAGTGCGCGTGCCACAGAATATTCTCATAGCTATTTTAGGGCTCCGCGCCGCATAATTGCTGAGGACAGGCGCCGGTTCGGTTTGGCGGGGAAGCCCGCACCTGAATGCCTGACCCGGCGGCTGTATGGTGAGACCATACACGAAGAGATGCGCGGCCATCTGTCATGCAATTTCCACGTTCCTTCGAAAGGTTCCCCGGGAAATGCCTGATATGGATATCAGAAAACACCGCATGATTTTATTTCACAGTGCGCGCGTGAGCAAGGGGCTGATTGGTGCACTCGGTCTCGTGCTATTCTGGGAGGCACTGCGCGCAAGCGGCATGGTCAATCCGCGCGATTTGCCATCCGTCAATGCCATCTTGGTTTCCTTCGTCGAACAAGTCGCGAACGGGTCACTCGTAGTTGCCGCGCTTTGGACCCTGATGTCGTGGTTTTTAGGGCTGATGGTGGCACTGATCTTGGGGACTGCGTCCGGAATACTCCTGGGACTGGTGCCTTGGCTGGAGCGGGCGAGTCGGCCAGCGCTTGAGTTTCTGCGGCCCATCCCCTCAGTCGCACTGATCCCGGTTGCACTGATGGTGCTAGGGATCGGTATGTCGATGCAGGTCTCACTTATTGTTTTTGCTAGTATTTGGCCAATCCTGTTTAGCGCCCGACAGGGTGTCGAAGGAATAGACCCGCGATACCACGATGTGGGCCGGGTCTTTGGGCTGGGGCAGGGCGCGCGCATTTTGCGTATCGTGCTGCCCGCGGCGCTGCCGTCTATTGCAACGGGTACGCGCATTGGGGCTGCGATCGCCCTAGCGTTGTCGATCACCGTCGAGATGTTAACCGGTCGCCCTGGCCTCGGGGGGGCTCTGCAATCAGCACGGCTTTCGGGGCAGATCACCGAGATGTGGGCCGTGGTCTTTGCTGCGGGGTTGATGGGGCAGTGCCTCAACATGATCTTCCTGCGCGGCGAGCGTTGGCTGTTTCCATGGAGTGGCGACCACAATGTTTGACCGCGCTCGTCTCGCCTCTCTGCTGGTACAAGTCCTCTTCATCATGTCTCTGATTGGGCTATGGCAATGGGCGGCTGTCTCCTACCCCGCCCCATATCTCCCGCGCGTGGGTCATATACTCGATGCATGGATTGACTATTTCAAGCCTCCGCTCCTGTCGCAGGCGCTTTGGCCCAGTCTCTACCGACTGCTTGTGGGTTTTTGCATTGGCGCAGGCCTCGGTACATTTATTGGCCTGATGTTGGGACAAGCCAAAGGACTCATCCCGTGGACGCGGCCGACGCTTGAGTTCCTGCGTTTCATTCCCGCCGTGGCGATCCTGCCGGGCGCGCTGGTGGTGCTGGGCCCGACCGATGGAATGCGGATCTTTGTCATTGCCTTTGGTGCGTTCTTCCCTGTGCTGCTGGCAACGCTTGACGGGATCCTGCGGCTTGAACCGTTGTTTCTCGACGTGGCGCGGGTCGAACGCCTAGCCCCGTGGAATGTATCGCTTCGGGTGATCCTGCCTGCCACCCTTCCGGCGATCTTCACCGGACTGCGCATCGCATTAGGAATGGCGCTGATCATGATGATCATCTCGGAACTGATGGCCGCTGACAACGGCATCGGCTTTGCCATGCTGCGCGCTCAGCGACTGTTTCAGAGCGCCCGTGTCTATGGTGGTGTGCTGGCTATAGGAACGGTCAGCATGCTGTTGACGCTGGCGCTGCTCGAAGTCGAGCGCCGAATGCTCGCTTGGCATGTCGGATGGAGGCAGGGAACAAATGAATAAACGGGCGCTGATCAAGACGGAGACAGCCATGACAACACCACCGCTGCTGAATGCCGAAGGTCTCACCAAGGCCTATGCAAGCGCCGCGACCCCCGTTCTGGGAGGCGTGAGCTTTGTACAGAGCGAAGGCGAATTCCTGTCGGTGGTGGGGCCTTCGGGCTGTGGCAAGACCACGCTGCTGCGCTGCCTTGCTGGGCTGATGTTGCCTGATGAAGGCGCGGTCAGTCATAGCGGCCAACAGTTCAGCGGTCCGCCTGACTGGATGTCGATCGTGTTTCAAGACTACAACCGCAGCCTCTTTCCTTGGCTTACGGTGCGGGGAAATGTAGGGTTTGGCCTGCGCGAGCGGGAAAAAGGCCAGAAGGCCCACATGGTTGACGAAATTATTGAGGCCGTTGGCCTTAGTCATGCAGCTGACCTGTATCCTTGGCAAATCTCTGGCGGAATGCAGCAACGCTGCGCACTGGCACGGTCGCTCGTGTCCTCGCCAAGGCTTTTGCTGCTCGACGAGCCTTTCGCCTCGGTCGATGCGCAGACCCGTATCGACTTGCAGGACCTGATGATGCGGTTGGTGGCTGACCGCGGCATCTCAGCGCTACTTGTGACACACGACATCGAAGAAGCTGTGTTCATGGGCGACCGGGTGGTCGTGCTCTCGACACGTCCCGCCCGCGTCGTCGAGGAAGTCAATATTGATATTCCAAAACCCCGCGATCAGCTTTCCACCAAGGAAAGCCCCCGTTTTCTCGAGTTCCGCCACCACGTCTACACATCGGTGCGACGGCAAGCTGGGGCGGCCGTCTAGGCCGTCTCTAATACCAAGAAAAGATCTCCTAAATTATTCAACAGAGAGAGGCCTTCCAATGATCAAGACACTGAAACTTATGGCTGCAGCTGCAGCCCTCGCGGCGACTACCTTCGGTGCCGCCCCGCAACGCGCCGAAGCGCAGGATCTGACCCAGATTCGCGTGGGGTATATCCCTGTAGGCGTTTATTCATACTTATGGCACGCAAGCGACGCGGGATATTTCGCTGAGGCCGGCCTTGAGGTTGAGCTCGTGACCATGGCTGGCGGCGGCGAGATCATCCCGGCGCTTCAGTCGGGTAGCCTCCAGTTTGGAATCTCGGACGCCCTTGGTGTGCTGAACGCTCGCAATGCCGGCATTCCGGCCACCTATGTGTCGTTCAACTTTGCCCAGACATCGGAAAGTCCAGTCCATGCTGCACTGACCTTTGATCCCGAGGTGAAGAGCGCCGCCGATCTTGAGGGGAAGTCGGTTGCCACAAATCTGAGCTACAACACCGATTGGACCATGATGCGCGCATGGCTGCGGCAAGAAGGTGTTGACCTCGACACAGTTCAGTTCCGGGAAATTCCTTTTCCCGAGATGCTCGCTTCTGCCCGTTCTGGCGGAGTCACCGTGGTCGGCGCGGTCGAACCCTTCGTGACGTTGGCTAAAGCCGAGGGTGCCACTGTATTGGGCAATTTTTTCACCGAAGTGAAATCTCCCGCAGTTCTCTCGGGTGTCGTCGCCATGACACCTTGGATTGAGAAGAACGAAGATCTTGTGAGCGCCTTTGTCGGAGCGATAAACAAGGCGATTACCGACTTTAATGACGATCCCCAAATCGCCCGCGACAGCATTGCCGGGAACACTAAGATTCCTGCGGAGATCGTGCAGGTCATGCCGCTTGGCACTTGGAATCCGGCAGTTGATTCCAGCGAGATGCAGTTCTGGGTTGATGCTGCTGCGTCAGAAGGCGTGCTGGAGGCGGATATCGACCTTGAAGGTTTGGTCTGGACGCCCGCCGAGTAAGGCCTTTTCCGGGCGGGCCTCCCTCCCGGAAAGACTCAAAATACAAGGTGCGCCAAGATCGAGCCTGTAAATGGCTTTGATGATGTGATTGCTCCCCGACGGCATCAATGTGCCAAGGTGGGTCTGGGATTATCCAGATAGGAGGACGGCCATGTCGGAGATTATCACGGTCGGGCTCGATCTGCGAAAAATGTATTCCAGATACATGGAGCTGGCTACGCAGGCCAAGCGGTTCTGCGCAAGAAGTTGCGGCGCGCAGGTTCTGAAGTTTTTCAGCCAACTGCCGCGCTGTGTGGTTGCGACGGAAGCGTGCGACGGCTCCCATTTTTGGGGCCGGGAAATCGGCAAGCTTGGACATGAGGTGAGGCTCATCCCGCCTGCCTACGTGAAGCCTTTCGTGAAGCGCCAGAAAAACGATGCGGCCGATGCCGGGGCGATCTGCGAGGCAGCGACGATGCGGTTCGTGCCTGTTAAGAGCGAGGAGACGCAGGACGCGGCGATGGTGTTTCGCGTGCGCGAGCTTCTGATCCGGCACCGGACTCAGGCCATCAATGCACTTCGAGGGCATTTGAGCAAGTTCGGACAGGTCGTGCCACAGGGGGTGGCCAACGCGACGGAGCTTATTACAATTATCGAAGATCCAGACTGCGATCTGGGCATCATTAAGGTCACATGACAGGGAAAACCGACATGAATGCAATGAACAGAATTCTTGGTATCGCCACTTTGGGCGTGATACTCGGTTCGGGTGCTTTCGCGCAGGAGTTGCGCTTTGGCGCCGGGCAGCAAGGCTCGCAAAACTACGGTGTCAATGCTGCATTGGCGGTGGAATTGTCCAACCGGGGCGGATTTGACGCGAGCGTGCAATCATTTGGCGGCGCGACCGCATATTTGCCCTTGTTAGGGACACAAGAGCTCGACATGGCGGCGGTTGTGATGCCCGACCTAGCTGATGCAGTGCGCGGGAGTGGCCCGTTCGAAGGTATGGCACAGGACAAGCTGGTGATCGTTGCACCCCTGCTGCCCAGTCCCGTTGCTCTGATGGTCACGAAGGAAAGCGGCATCGAGACGGTTGCCGACCTCAAGGGGCGTAAGGTCGCTTGGGGTCTGCCCGCGCAGGCCAGTCTGCAACCCTATGTCATGGGCGCGCTGGCCAATGGCGGTCTGACCGAAGACGATATCGTGCCCGTGCCGGTGACCAGCGTGGGGGCTGGCGTCGACGCGCTGATCGATGGCAAGGTCGACGCGACCCTGTTTGCACTGCGAGCCGGCAAGGTAGTCGAGGCGGACGCGGCGCTGGACGGTATAGCGTGGCTGCCGATGGACTCGTCAGTCGAGGCGGTTGCTCGTATGCAGGCCATCGCGCCAGAAGCGTACGTTTTGCCCATGTCGGGGGATGCGGGCGTTGTCGGGATGGACAGTGACACCGATGTCATGGCCTATGATTATGCGCTTGTTTCGCGCGCGGGTCTGGACGATGAAACGGTAACGGAAATCGTCTCTATCCTACGGGAAAACGCGGGTGAAATTGGTGCCAAGCATAGTGTCCTGTCAGAGCTTTCGGAGGACAATATGACGCGGAAATACGATCTGCCGTATCATCCGGCCGCCGTCGCGGCTTTGGGTCACTAATCTGCCGTGAACACCGGTTCGAATACAGTTGACAGCATGCCTGGACAAGATGCCTTTTCCAAGGCGCTGGCCGGGCTGGCTGCTGTTTTGGGCGTGGTCTTGGTGGCGGTATCGCTGCTTTGGGTGCTCGATATTCCGGCGAAATTCGGGGTGGCACTTTTCGACGAACAGCCGCTTGCGCTTGCGCTTGGCCTAGCACTGGCTTTGACTGCATTGACCATTTGCGGATCTGGCATTCCGCAGATGGCCATAGGGCTGATCGTCGGGGTGACCTTGCTAGGCATGATGGCGCTGATCGCGTGGCGGTTCCCGCAGCTTCAGGTTATGGCGATGATGCGCCCACTGTGGCTGATCGTAGTCGCAATGACGGTGATTGCGGGTCTGATGTTTCTGGTCTGGCGCACCCTGGGCATTGCGATTGTAGTTATCATAATGATCTTTTCGGCGCTGGCGATGTGGGGCGCAGCGTTGGGTCTGCCCACAACCCAGCCCGACCGCTGGGCCATCTACATGCTGGTGGACGCCAACTCCATTCTTGGCTTGCCGCTGCGTGTCGCTGTTCAGATCGTTATACCGTTCGTTCTGTTCGGCGAATTGCTGCGCCTGTCAGGTGGCGGGGAATACATGACTCGTCTCAGCCTTGCCGCCTTTGGCCGCTATCGTGGCGGCAGCGCCAAGGCCGCCGTCGGCGCATCGGCCCTGTTCGGCACGATTTCCGGCAATGCGGTGTCGAACGTTGCGGGCACCGGCATCGTGACCATTCCGCTGATGGTGCGGACGGGTATGAAGCCGCCCGTGGCCGGCGCTCTCGAAGCCGCCGCCTCGACCGGCGGGCAATTGTTGCCGCCGGTCATGGGTGCCGCAGCGTTTGTGATGGCCGATTTTTTGCGAATTCCCTACCTTGAGGTGGCGACCGCCGCCGCACTGCCTGCCATCCTGTATTTCACGGCTCTGATGATGCAGGTGGACCGGCTCGCCGCGCGCGACGGGATAAAGGGGATGGAACGCGCCGACATGCCGCCTCTGCGCGGAGTGCTGGCCGAAGGGGCGCATTTCGCAATTCCGTTCCTTGTGATGTTCGCCGTGCTGTTTACTAGCCAGACGCGCCCCGAGCTGGCGGCTCTCGCCGCATTGGCGTGCCTTGCCATCGTGGCAACCTTTCGCAGTTATGAAGGCAAGCGCCTACGCCCAGCCGATCTGATCGAGGCGCTGGTGCAGACCGGCAAAGCCGCCGCGCCGCTTTTGCTGATCACCGCCGCAGCGGGCATGATAATCGGGCTGGTAAGCCTGACGGGTCTGGGCTTTTCCGTTGCGTCCGACGCTATCAAGGCAAGCGGTGGCAACACCTTTCTGCTGCTGTTGCTGGTCGCCGTGATTTCGATTGTGTTCGGTATGGGGATGCCGACCGTCGCGGTCTATGTCGTGCTGGCCACGTTGTTGGCCCCCGCATTGATGGAGGTCGGTCTGAACGGGCTTCAGGCGCATCTGTTCATTCTCTATTTCGGCATGATGTCGATGCTGACACCTCCCGTGGCGTTGGCGTCAATCACCGCTGCGCGTATCGCCGGGGCGGGCATCTGGCGGACCAGCTTTTGTGCTGTGGGCATGGCGTGGGTGGCCTATGTTATTCCGATCTTGTTCGCCTTTTCGCCGGCGCTTCTGCTGCAGGGCGACACATTTCACGTCACTATTGCCGCACTGACTGCCATAATGGGTACCGCTTCCATTTCAATCGGCGCGGTTGGCTTTCTTGCCGAACCATTGAGCCCGCTTTGGCGCGCCGGATTCTGCCTTGCCGGCGCGGCGCTGTTGCTACCGGCCCCCTTGGGGACATGGGCAGCGGCTGCAAATGCCGTTGGATTTGTCTTGATGGCGACGCTCTTGTTCATACGGCTGCCACTTGTTACCAAACGAAAGACAACACGAAACCAGTAAAGGACCGGGCTCTGTCGCAGACGCTAGCATTGTCCTGAGCCAATTGATCTTGCAGTGATCGCTTTGCCAATGACCGAGCCTTGGAACGACACTCTTGCATTAATCTTGACGGCACGCTTCTTTGGGGCTTGGGGCGACCTTCAGGCCGCCACACCGAACATTTTGTTTACGAAGGCGATCTCGCCTTAGACGCCAGGTGTCGTGGCATCGTAATTCGTGAGACTTAGGGTCAGGATGCATTGATTTCGGTCGCACTGCGTGGTTCACGGCTCTAAAAACGTAGCTGTGATATGAGCGATCTCTTCTGGCTGACCGACGCGCGGATGGCATGTCTGGAGCCCTTCGTTCCGAAATCGCACGGGAAGCCAGTGTATTGACGACAAGCGTGTGTTGAGCGGAATAATCTTCATCCACCGCAATGGCTTGCGCTGGCGTTATGCTTCTGTCGCCTATGGCCCGCACAAGACGCTCTATAGTCGGTGGAAGCGCTGGAGCGAGAAAGGCATCTTCGCGCGGATGATGGCTGGGCTCGCTGCCAAACACCGCGAAGAGAAGACTGTGATGATCGACGCGACCTACCTCAAAGCACACCGCACCGCGACCAGAAACGAGCATTTGGGACGACACTAAAGCGTGACATGTTTAAGGTTGAAGGTCACGAGCAAGTCGCTCAACTCGCTCTCGAACTGGACGCACTCGTTTGCTTCGAGACCACTGGCGGGCAGGAATGGCGGTTATGGTCCACCCTCGACATTGCCGGGATCGCGGCCCGAAAATTGCCATTCGCCCAGATCAAGTCTTTCGCCCCGAGCCGGGGCACACGGGCCAAGACGGATCGGGGCGACGCGGAGCTCATCGCGCGGTTCATGATGTTTGACCTGATGCGGGCGCGTATTGCCACATGAAAAGTTGCGCCTCCTCAGGGTTTTGACGTCAAGGCATGGGCAGCTCGTCGAGATCCGCAAACGGCTTCTGGCGCAGATTAAGGCACATGGGAAGCTGGGATCGGCGGATATGTTTGATGCCATGGACGCCAAGTTGAAAGACCTTCTCGATCGCCAGATTGCAGAGTTGGAGGTGCGGATTGAGCAGGCCATGGCCTCTGATGATGAACTGGCTACGACTGCCGGAATCCTGCGTCCCGCTCCCGGAATCGAGCCCGTCACCAGCACTATGCTGATCGCCGAGATGCCCGAGCTCGACCAACTCTCGGGTGAGCAGGCCGCCGCGCTCGTGGGTCTGGCTCCAATCGCACATGACAGCGGCGTCTCGAGCGGCAAGCGCGCCATTGGAGGAGGACGGCGCCGGTTGCGACACGTTGTGTTCCAGGCGGCCCTTGTCGCCAAGCCATCACAACCCAGTCTTGAAGAACTTTGCTGACCGTCTTCGCGTCGCCGGAAAACCACATAAGGTTGTCATCACAGCAGTTGCTCGAAAGCTCGTCACAATCTCGAACGCGCTTTGCAGATCTCGTCTGAAATGGACCAATCATGCCACCTGAGAAATACAGTTCTTAGGGTCTCGCGAGCCAAGGATTTAATCAAGGATATAATAGGGCCTTCTTTCAATTTTGACAGTAAAACGGCGCATTCTGTCAACATGTATTATT
>NZ_JBHFPF020000022.1:0-16630 GCF_043355895.2 Roseovarius maritimus | reverse complement strand
GACCCTGCTTCCATGGAATTGGCAATCCTCGGAGCGCCTCCGAGACGCCTGACCGCGGCCCACGCCGGATGCTTACTGTCTATCCGCGTGGCTTTCAGCAGAACATCAAATGAGACGTCGGTTGGCTCTGTCTTGATCAGGGCAGTGCCGCAAACCGCGCATTTAGGTCCTGCAGCGAGCTTTTCCTGCGGGATTCGGTTGCCTTGACCGCATGCCAGACACACAAGATTGAAATTCATCGCAGCCTCCCCGCTGATGGCTCTAGAAACTCATGATAGCACAGTCCGCAGCCCCACATGAGTGATCCATATCAATAGCTTTTTGTATGACCGGCCCTTGCCTGCGATTGACCTGAGGACGAATGGCCGGGTGCCTCACTCGTTTCGGTGACGCACGAAGTTGCATATCGCACGCTGTTTATCCGACGACGAATTTCTGTAGCAATTGAGCATCGGCCCGTGCTGCCCTTAATTCTGAAAGCAAACATTCTATCAAATCGCTGCATCAGTCACTCAGGGCTCGAAGTTGACGTTCGTCGCAAGTTCGGTGAAGGTCCGGTAGCACATAAGTGCGTGCATATTTCATCGCCCAGTTTCGCAAGAGACGTATTGGGATCTCCGACGTTCTGCACAGTGTAAATGACATGGTCATGGGTTTGCAGCCGGAGTCCTGCTATTGCGCACAGTACAACGCCAAGAGGAGCTCGATATGATGATCCACCGCGCCGGGGACCGGCCTTCGCAATTCCCAAGCAGCGAGTATTTCACCGGAACAGTCCGGTTTGATCCGGTAGTGTCGGGTGAAGATCCCTCACCAGTCAAAATCCTGTCGGTGACTTTTGAGCCTGGCGCGCGGACAGCGTGGCACACCCATCCGGCCGGTCAAACGCTTCATATACTGTCGGGTACCGGGTTGGCCGGGTCCGAGGGACAGCCGGTGCAGGTGCTGCGTCCGGGTGATACGGTCTGGTTCGCGCCGGGGGAGCGACACTGGCACGGCGCGTCATCAGACTGCGCCATGACCCATCTGGCGGTCCAGACATCTGTCGATGGCAAGACTGCCGACTGGATGGAGCATGTCACGGACGAGGACTACAACGCCCCACGCGCCGAGTAGAATCGAGTAAGTCAATTCACAAAAAAACCGATAACGCCTACGGCTCGTTCTATCGCCGCAGGGTTAGTTCGTCTTACCCAAGGTTTCGCGAGCATAGCGAATGACTGGACTGGTCAAGCGCCGCGGCGCTTGACCATGTGATGATGGGGCACTGCCAAGTTGCTCGCCGCTTTCCGAGGGGATGGCGATCATCATGAGAACTCCGCCGACAATACCGCGCCTGAAGGGCTTTCGCTTTTCCCGAGAGATCACCTCCTATGCCGTCTGGGCCTACCATCGATTTGCGCTCAGCACGGCCGATGTCGAGGATCTGCTCGCCGAGCGCGGCGTGATCGTCAGCCGGGAGACCATTCGGCTATGGGTGAAGCGGTTCGGTCCCCATTTTGCCAACTGCATCCCGAGGGATCGGTCAGCACCTGCAGACAAGTGACATCTTGACGAGGTGTTGGTGCCGATCAACGGTGTTAAGTACTGGCTTTGGCGGGCGATCGACGCAGACGGAGCTGTGCTCGACATTCTCGTTCAGCCACCGCGAAACGCGAAAGGCGCGCGACGTTTCCTGAAGCGGCTTATCTCCGAATTTGGCAATCCGCGCATTGTGATCACTGACAAACACCGCAGCTATTTCAAGCCGATCCAAGATCTTGCGCCGGGCGCGGATCATCGCGCGCACAAAGGCCTCAACAATCTGATCGAAGGGTCACACAGGCCGACGCGGCGCCGGGAAAAAATCATGGGACTTTTCAAGTCGTCGAGGCAGGCGCAAAGGTTCCTTGCTGCACACGACCAGATCAGCACCATCTTCCGCCCCCGCCACTATCCACTTTCCATCATCTCCTACCGTCATGCCAGAGCCGATGCCTTCGGCCTGTGGGACGGCTATGCCGCCGAGATGAGGGCCTGATTTCGAGAAATCACCACTCTTGCAATCTACGTCAAACAGCTTGGCATTGCCCGTATATCTCCCACCATTGCGGAGTTGGAGGTCTGGTGATCTTGAAACAGCGTGACTGGATCCATCGGGGTTCCCGGTTTGATTTTTGCATTGGATTGCTCACCCGACCTTCTGGCACTCATCTGACCATTCAGGTGGGCAGATATCCTTCTCACCGGCGAGTACAGCTGACCAAAAACATGATCAAACTGCCTAAGAGTACTATTACTCTCCTCCGGCATCAGACCCGAACGCTATAATTGCGAACGGGTCTTGGTCTTGTCGCGTGCTGGTGTCCGGTCCGCTCAGGTTTTAAAGACCCGATAGATTGCCGGGATCACCAGCACCGTCAACGCTGTGGATGTCAGCAACCCGAATAGCAGCGACAACGCCAACCCCTGAAAGATCGGATCGGCCAGAATCACGACAGCGCCGATCATCGCCGCGATGGCGGTCAGCAGGATCGGCTTGAACCGGGTGGCACCCGCCTCGATCAGAATCTCGACCGTGATCCGTCCTTCGGGGTCAGCGTGGCGGATGAAATCCACCAGCAGGATGGAGTTGCGCACGATAATACCCGCCAGCGCGATGAAGCCGATCATCGACGGCGCCGAAAACGGCGCGTTGAACAGCCAGTGACCCAGCATGATGCCAAGGAAGGTCAGCGGCACCGGCGTCAGCACCACCAGCGGCAGGCGGAACGATCCGAACTGCGCAACGACGAGGATGTAGATGCCCAGAAGCGCCACCGCAAAGGCTGCCCCCATGTCACGGAAAGTGACCCAAGTGACCTCCCATTCGCCATCCCACAGCAGGACGGGGTGGCTGGTATCGGCAGGCTGGCCGTTCAGACGGATTTCAGGCTTGGGCGTATCGCCCCAGTCCATCGCGTCCAGCCGGTCCGAGACGGCCAGCATACCATACAGCGGCGCCTCGAATTCACCGGCCAGCTCGGCCATCACCATGACAATGGTATGGCCGTTGCGGCGAAAAATGGGATAGGAGGCGCGCTCTTCGCTGATCTGAACGACATCGCCCAATTCGACAATCCCACGCGCGCCCGGTAATGCGTCCGCCGGGATCGGCGTGGATAGTGCCGTCTCATTCATCACGCGGTCGCCGCGGGCGCGGGCCATGACGATGGGAATCGGCGGACGTCCCTCGCCCCGGTGCGAATAGCCGATGGTGGTCGCAGAATTAAGCAACCGGAGCGTATGCAGCGCGTCGCCTTCCTGCACCTTGAAAAAATCCATGTCGGTGGGGTTAAGCTCAGCCCGCAGGCGGCGCGGGCGGGCGCCTTCGCTGTCGTCGGTATCGACGATGAACGGCGTGTCCTCAAATGCTGCGCGGACCTTTTGCGCGACCGCACGGCGGGTGTCTGCGTCGGGTCCATAAATCTCGGCCAGAAGCGTCGAGAGCACGGGCGGTCCCGGCGGAGGCTCGACCACCTTGAAGACGGCGCCCTTCGGCAGATCCAGCGCCTCGGCCAGCCGGTCGCGCAGATCCAGCGCGATGGCGTGACTGCTGCGGTCGCGGTGGTCCTTGGCCGCAAGGTTCAGCTGCACCTGCCCCTGCTCGGGACTGAAGCGGATGTAGTAATGTCGCACCAGACCGTTGAAATCGAAGGCCGCAGGCGTGCCCGCATGAGTCTGCGCGGTCAGCACTTCGGGCAGGTCCAGCGCGATCCGCGCAATGGCCTGCGCGGCGGCGTCCGTCGCCTCGACCGATGCGCCCTCGGGCATGTCGATCATCACCGAGAGTTCGGATTTGTTGTCAAACGGCAGCAGTTTCACCGTCACGTCGCGGGTATAGAGCGCCGCCAGCGAGCCAAAGGACAAGATCGCTACCACCAGCAGAAAGAGGCCGGAGCGCCATTTTCCGGCCAGCAGAGGGCGCGCGATGGTGGCATAAAATCGCCCCATCTTGCCACCGGGATGCCCAATGCCCTCCCCCGCATGGGCGATGGTGGCGGGGCTTGCGAACCGCATCATCAGCCAGGGGGTGATCGTCACCGCAACAAAAAAGGAGAAAATCATCGCCGCTGACGCGTTGGCAGGAATCGGGCTCATATAGGGGCCCATCATGCCCGACACGAACAGCATCGGCAGCAGCGCCACGACCACGGTCAGCGTGGCGACGATAGTGGGGTTGCCGACCTCGGCCACCGCTTCGATCGCGGCCTGCCGGGCGCTCTTGTCCCCCGGCTTCAGACCCCAGTGGCGGGCGATATTCTCGATCACCACGATGGCATCATCTACGAGGATGCCGATGGAAAAGATCAGCGCGAACAGCGACACCCGGTTCAGCGTATATCCCATGATCCACGCGGCAAACAGCGTCAGCAGGATCGTCACCGGGATCACCACCGCCACCACCACCGCCTCTCGCCAACCAATGGCCAACAGGATCAGCGCTACGATGGACAGCGTGGCCAGCCCCAGATGGAACAGCAGTTCGTTGGCCTTTTCACTGGCCGTCTCGCCGTAATCGCGGGTGATCTCGACGCTTACACTATCGGGAATCAGGTCACCCTGCATCGCGTCGACGCGGTGCAGGATTTCCTCGGCCACCATCACGGCGTTGGCGCCGGCGCGCTTGGCCAGCGCCAGCGTGACGGTCGGACGGCGCAGGATCTGCCCGTCCTCAGCGCGGGCCAGCGTGGCGACATGCGCCTCGTTCATGTCGGACACAAACGCAACATCGGCCACATCGCGCACATAGACGGTGCGCCCGTCACGCGCGGTCAATTCCAGATTGCCGATCTCGCCAGGGGCCCGCAGGGTCTGCCCGATGACAAGGCCGATCTGCTCGCCCCCGTCGCGCAGATCGCCCGCGGGCGATGCGCGATTGGCCCCTTCGACCTTGGCCGCCAGTTGTTGCAGCGTGATGCCATAGAGCGCCAGACGTTCGGGATCGGGCGCGATGCGCAGCGCCTGATCGGTTTCGCCCACCAGATAGGTCAGGCCGACATCGTCGATCCGGGCCAGTTCGACCGCGACCTCACGGGCAATGCTTGTCAGCGTATCGGCGCCGATGCCCTCCTGACCCGAGGCCGGCGCAAAGGTCAGCGCGACGATGGCCACGTCATCAATGCCCCGGCCAACGACCAGAGGTTGCGGAATACCCACGGGAATCCGGTCGAGATTAGCAAGGATCTTGTCCCGCACCCGCAGGACCGCAGTGTCCGAGGATACCCCGACCTCGAACCGGGCCGTCACCATCACGCGATCATCGCGGGTGTCGGAATAGACATGCTCGACCTCGCTGATGCCCTTGACGATGGTTTCCAATGGTTCAGTGACCAGTTTCAGCGCATCCTGCGCGGCCAGCCCGTCGGCCTGCACATGGATATCCACCATCGGCACGGAAATCTGCGGCTCCTCCTCGCGCGGCAGGCTGATCAGCGCAATCAGTCCCACGGCAAGCGAGGCGATCAGGAAAAGCGGCGTCAGCGACGACGCGATGAAGGCGCGGGTCAGCCGACCGGCGATGCCCAGATTGCTTGAATCGTCACTCATCGGGTGTCACCACGCGGTCCCCGGCGCTGAGCCCCGTCAGGATTTCGCGCCATGCCTTGCCGTCGCGCTGAATGAGGTCACCGGGCACAACGACGCGCGCCACGGTGCCGTCCGATCCTTCGACGGTGACGTAATCAAGCCCGTTCCGAGTTGACACTGCATCGGCAGGCACAAGGATCGCCTGCCGCGTGCCAATAGGCAGACGCACCGGCACGCGGCGCCCGACAAAGCGCGCATCAAGGTCAGAAACCTCGACGTCGGCCTGCACGCGGCCACCCTCAATCTGTGGATAGACCTTGGCCAACCGGCCGGTGCGCTGGCCATCACCCTCGGACCCGATCACAATCTCATCGCCCTCGGACAATGCCTCGGCATGGCGTTCGGGCAGCGCGAGGCGCAGGAACACGCCGCCGCCGCCAATTTCGGCAACCGCTTCGCCCGGAGTGACCACCGATCCGCGCGCCACTGGCACCGCCAGGACGATGCCTGTCTGGGGTGACAGAACGGCGCCCTCAGTGACCCGCTGCTGCAGAACCAGCTTTTCGGCCTCAAGGCTGCGAATCTGGCCGTCGATCACATCGACCTCGGTACGCAGCTGATCAAAACGCTGGCTGGTGATCACCCCGCGTTCCAGCAAGGTTTCGCCGCGGTCCAAATCCGCCTGCGCCGTCGCAAGCCGGGCGCGCAACGCCTGAATTTGTGCGTCGATTGAATCGAGCTGGAACGCGAACTTGGTATCCTCGACCAGCGCGATTTGCTGCCCGGCCTCGACCCGGTCTCCCTCGGTTACGTCTAATGTGTCGATGGTGCCAGCGATGCGGGCGCGGGCAGGCACGCGGTCGCGCGTTTCGATCTCGCCATAGACGGATTTCCATTCGGTGATCTGCGTCGGTTCAATCGACTGGCTGCCCGCCTGCGCCAGATTCACCGTGGATATCACGCCTGATAAAATCCCAAGAATCGCAAAACGCCTAATCATCCATTCGCTCCTTGGTTGTGATGCGACAACACATCCCAATTATTCCATAGTATATCAGCGTGTCATATTGGCACAGGAACTGTAAATTTTCACCCAGAAGTGAGCCGGGTTTTCTATCACGAAAGAGCCGGGGAATTCTACGTTCTGGCGGTCCAGAGTTGGTGAGCGGACCAGCAGTGAGCAGACTCTACATCAGGTTAAGGGGTTTCGTGGTGCCGGTCACGATAGATCGATAAGCCGCTTTTCCATCTGGCTGATAGGGCACGAACGATAGCGGTGTGCATTTGTCTGACGCTCCGAGGCCATCAAGATACGGTACTGCCAGAGACAAAGGGACGGATGGGCGAAACTTTCTCGATCAATTCACTTCGTCGTTACAAAATGTTACAAAAAGCGTCAACGCCATGCCGTGCAAGCGCGGTCTGAAATGCCTAGATTCACCTCATGACAATCGAAAAGGAGATTATCATGTCACAACGTTTCATTCTTGCCCTCTCGATGGCTGCTGCGACCGCGCTCAGCGGTGCTGTCTACGCACAAAACGCTCAAGGCTACGGCGGGAAAACAAAAACCGCTGATTGCGGTGCGATGATGAAGGGCGGCGGGCCCGGTATGATGGGCGACATGTCTGGCATGATGCAGAATATGCACAAAATGCATCGCATGCATGACAACAAGATGGGTGGTATGGGCGGCATGATGGGCGGCGCCATGATGCAGATGCTTGATGCCGATGGCGATGGCAACGTGACGCCCCAGGAGATGCGCGAGCAGATGCAAGCCAAGCTGACCGAGTATGATGGCGATGGCGACGGCACATTGTCGATCTCCGAGTTTGAGACGCTGCACAGTGCGATGATCCGCGAGAAGATGGTCGACAAGTTCCAGCATCTCGACGCCGACGGAGACGGCGCCATCACCAGCGACGAGATGACTGCGCCCGCGAAGAAAATGGAGCGAATGCAGAAGATGCGGTCCAGCATGGGTCAGATGCAGGGTCAGCCCGGCAGTGGCCGGGGCATGGGGTCCGGAATGAACACTGCTGACGACACAAACGACGATTGAGGACTGCGGCGTCGGCCTATGGCCGGCGCCGTCTCTTCGCTGACGGAAATGGAGATATATACCGGATATTGCAATTCGCCAGAGTGGTTCTGATCCGTGATGACGGGCAGATCTGGATGTCCTACGCCACGGGCAAATCGGTGCTCTCGGATCTCTAGGACGAGCTGGCCTACTCTCTGGCCGGCCGGGCAGCGGAGGGGCCGTTTCTCGGCCCCGTGGCCGCTGGCGCGGGCGGTAACGCGGTGTCGGATCTCGCGCGTGAAACGCAGACCGCCACGGATATCGATCTGCGGTTCGGTCTCGGCGCCGAGGGACCGTCTGGCTCGACATGACCTCTGCCGCCCATCTCCGGATCCCGGACAACGCCGCCCGGATCCGGGCCCGGCTCGAGGCCGCCGAAGCCCGGGCGACCCGGATCCTCGAAGAGCGGCGCGATCTCCTGACCCGGATGGCGGAGGACCTTGCCGAGGTTGAGCTGCTGGAGGAAGAAAGGCTCGAGGCGTGGCTGGAGGAGGTTCGGAGGATGGTGCCTCGATCCGGATCCGCTTCTGCTGCTCTGGATGTGTGGGATCGCCCGGAGCGCTTGCAACGCCCGGAAAACGAACGCGATGGGCATGGTGTTAACTATCCCGGATCGCGCCGGGCCGATGACTGACGCCCTTCTAAGCGTCAAGCAGCGATTTGAGCCCGATTGATCTGTCTGTGGCCACGCGCAATGATGTTGAAGACCTCACGTGCGATGTATCGCTTGACGCAGCGGATCGCTTCGAGCTTGGAATGCCTTCTGCTATGCGTCGAGCGACGTATTCCCTCGTTTTCGGGTCCAGCCGCAACCGTCCTATTGCGATGATGTGGAGCGCGCTGTTGGCTGCGCGGTCGCCACCTCGGTTCAATCGATGTCGTGTGGCTTTGCCGGATGATGCCGGGACCGGGCTGACGCCACATAGGGCCGCAAAACTCGCCTCTGACCTCAGGCGCTCGGGGTTGTCACCTGCGGTCAGCAACAATTGTGCAGCGCTGTTGAGCCCGACTCCGTTACGTGCGATCAGCTCTGGTGCCAGTTCCTTAATGATGCCCTCGATCATGTCGTCAAGGTCGGCAACTTCATCGTGCAGTTCGAGGTAACGACGTGCCTGGACGGCAGTTTTGCGGCAAACCTTGAGCACACGAAGAGATTCCACCATCCCATCCCGGCTGCGCGGAGTCACCGTGCGCCGCTCGGCGAAGGCCGCGTGGGTAGCGCTTTGGGCATCGAAGTTATCATTCTTACCGCGCCGTCTCCGGTCCAGCTTGTCCGGTGCCGTTACCTCGAGGGCGTCCACGCCAGCGGTCTGCGTGTATCGTAGAAGTCCTGCGCCACAGCTGCCGGTGCATTCCACGCCGATCCGCTGCAAATCTCCAAATGACCGCATCCAGGTCAACATCTGCTTGTAGCCTTGCCGCGTCGCGGCAAAGCTCTGCGTTCCCAGCACCTGGTCGCTGTCATCGACAACGGCGGCAACGTGTAGGTCTTTGTGCGTATCAACCCCACCGACAACTGGTATCGTTTGCATAGATTTAGTCATTGGATCATCTTTTCCGGCGATAACAGACAAACTTCGCCAGAAAGAATGCACGGACAGGACAGTCATGAGACCAAGCGGTCAGGCCCTTCTCGGGTCACGCGGTACCTTCGAGACAAAGCCTCACCGCAAGGCGTTCCCGGGCGGTCGACAGGCCCAGGGAAAGACACGTGTCAGGTCGGTCGCTGTTTGGGTCAGACCAAACCCGAATGCCAAGCGGCACCAACCCAGCGAACGGTCGATCAGTGTTTGAGTCAAACCACCCGAGAACTGGTGGCCATCATATGACTATCGGTATTCATTATCTCGGGCGGGCCGAAGCGGTGGATGGCCTCAGTCAGCGCCTTGACACAGAAGTCGGCCTCCAGCGTGTTCGAGATGCGCCAAGCCAGAACCTTGCGGGTGTGCCAATCCATGATCGCCACGAGGTAGAGGAACCCGCGCTGCACGGGCAGGTAGGTAATGTCCGAGCACCAGACCTGATTGGGCCGGGTCACCCGCAAACCGCGTAGCAAATAGGAGTAAATCTTGTGCCCCTTCGCCGCCTTGCCCCCTCTCGCACATGCTATGCATTTGCTGCCGGGCAGCGGGTGTTGGGCTTCTGGTAAACCGGCATCAGGCCCATCAATCGCATTAAGCGTCTGAGCCGGTTCTCGTTGGCTAGATGGCCCGCGTTGCGCAGATGCCAAGTCATCTGAGGCACGCCAAAAAACGGTGTCTCAAGGAATTGTTCATCAATCTGGCGCATGACTCGACTGCGCCCGTCGTCCCAGTTGGGCATGCTGACGGCAGAGATCACGTTCGATGATGGTGGCCGGGCACTCTGCGCCGGCATGGATGTGGAGTTCCTAATCCCAAGCCCGCAGGCCGAAGGTTTGCTGGCCCGGCAAAGGCTGTCTCACGAATATGGCCCAGCGGAGCTTGGTCAGACTGACAGGGCAGTGTCGTCGCCGCGCGAGGCGCTTGACGATCTGGCGCAGTCCTTGCATCGGTTTCCGGACGATCACGATGTTGATAAGCTGGACCCGGAGCCGGATAAGGATGACTTCGATCTTTCGCCGTGAAACGGCATGTAAGTCATATAATATTCGGACCGCGGATCTGAGCATGGCGGTCGGCGTCCGCAGACCACACGCTAACTCAACTCGATCTACAGAGACGGCCCTATCGTGTAACGCAGAACCCTGATCCGAGCGCCCTGTCAGCGCGGCGCCCAGAAAATTCCATAATACTCTCAAAAAAAGATGAGCGTGAAATCTTTTACGTTCCCAGTGCGCCCCGATTAAGAAAGTGAACTTCAACCAAAGAACGGCGCCGCTTATTCTTAAACAAATTCAATTTCTTATAATGGCGCCCGGATGCGGCATAATCTGTTGTTTTTATTACAACAAGTTACGAGGCGGTGGGACTTTTTTCTTTCACCATGTTTATTGGGTTTTTTCGGATTTGTGTCCCACGTTTTGAAGGGAATTAAGGCCGGAAATCACTGCTCGCGCTGGCGCAGCGTTGTCCCAGCGCCTGGACAAGACAGCGGCGATCTTTACCAATGGCTTGAGTAGACAAGAACGATTTGGACGAGTGTGACTGACCCGCGCCTCACCTGCCCGATCTGCATGCACCGTGAGGCCGGATTGATCCCCGCTCCTCGGCACGTGTCGGCGTGGGATGACCTGACCGGCCCGGAACAGATGGCGATGTTGGCCGAGGTTGGCTCCGCACTTGGTCGCGGGACGGCTGGTTTCGTTGCCTCATCCGATCACGGCCATTTCCACCTGCGGGAAGCGAGTGGCGCACGTCTGACAACTGGCGGCCGTGATCCGCTTCTGCCGCTGCTCGCCGAGCGGTTGGACACCGCGCAATCCGTCGACCTTGCAATTGCCTTTGCGATGGACAGTGGCGTGGCCCTGCTTGAGCCCTGGTTTCGTGAGTTGCTGGCGCGCGGAGGGCGACTCAGGATCGTGGTGGGCGATTATCTCGACACGACCGATCCAACTGCGTTGGCGCGCCTGCTCGACCTGGAGGGTGCAGAGCTGTTTGTGTTCGAGACCGGCGGCCTCAGCTTTCATCCCAAGGCTTGGCTATTCCGCGCCATCGATGCGCGCGGAGCGGCGATTGTCGGCAGCTCGAACCTGTCCCAATCCGCGCTAACCGATGGCGTGGAATGGAACCTGCATTCCGAAGACGTGGCAGACAGCGTCGGAGCAGCCTTCGAGGACCTGCTAGCACGCCCTGAGGTCAAGTCCCTGACGGCGGGGTGGATCGATGCCTATGCGAAACGCCGCAGGGCGCGCCCGATGCCTGAGTTTACCGCCCGCGTTGTGGCCGAGGAAGGTCCGCCGCCAGAGCCGCACACGATCCAGCAGGAGGCAATGGCAGCGCTCGCGCAGAGCCGATCCAACGGCCACCGCGCCGGGCTTGTCGTGCTGGCCACCGGGCTGGGCAAGACCTGGCTGGCCGCCTTCGACACCATCCGAGCTAAGGCGGGCCGCATCCTCTTCGTCGCCCATCGCGACGAAATTCTGACCCAAGCGATGGCGGCCTTTCGCAAGGTCCGCCCCGAAGCCAAGCTCGGCCGCTACACGGGCTCCGAAAAGGAGGCGGATGCGGAAATCCTCTTCGCCTCGGTCCAGACGCTGGGCCGCGTCGGTCACTTGCGCCAGTTCGACCGGGACCATTTCGACTACATCGTGGTCGATGAATTCCATCACGCCGCCGCCCGCACCTATCAGAAGCTGATCGAGCATTTCACGCCCGGCTTCCTGTTGGGCCTCACCGCAACGCCAGACCGGACGGATGGCGCCGACTTGCTTGGCCTTTGCGGCGAAAACCTCGTCTACGAATGCGACCTGTTTCGCGGGATCGATGCGGGGCACCTGTCACCCTTCCACTACTTCGGCGTGCCGGATGACGTGGACTACGCCCAGATCCCCTGGCGCTCCGGCCAGTTCGACCCCACCGCGCTGGACGCCGCACTTGCCACCGAGGCGCGAGCCTTAAACGCGCTGGATCAGTACCGCAAACGCGCAATCGGCCCCGCGATCGGCTTTTGCTGTTCCATGCGCCACGCCGACTACATGGCGGATTACTTCCGCAACGCTGGTCTGAAGGCTGTTGCCGTCCATTCGGGCCAAGGCTCCGCACCGCGGGCGAGCTCCCTCGCAGCGCTTGGTCGCGGCGAGATCGACATCCTCTTCGCGGTCGACATGTTCAACGAAGGCGTGGACGTGCCCGAGATCGGCACCGTCTTGATGCTACGCCCGACCGAAAGCGCGATCATCTGGCTGCAGCAACTCGGCCGCGGCCTGCGCCGCGTCGAGGGCAAGGTTCTGCAGGTGATCGACTATATCGGCAACCACCGCAGCTTCCTCACGAAGGTCGCAACCCTTTTGCAGGCGGGCGCAGGCGATCGCTCGATCTCGACCAAACTGGACGCGCTTCAGGTCGGCGAATTTCAGATGCCCCAAGGCTGCGAGATCACCTATGAGCTCGAGGTCATCGACATCCTGCGCAACCTCCTCCGCGCGAAGGAAGGCGCGGCGGAGCTCGAAGCTTTCTATGTCGACTTCCGGGACCGGAATGGCATCCGCCCCACGGCTGTCGAAGTCTTCCGCAACGGCTTCGACCCCCGCGAATCGGGTCATGGCGGCTGGTTCGACTTTGTCCGAGACATGGGCGATCCCTTGCCCGAACGTCCCTTCGCTACTCACGGTCGTCTCTTGGGTGAATTGGAAAGGCCCAGGGGTTTGTCTCGATCCGCCTTGACAGTTTTGCGCGACATTGTAGCCGGACGGCAGCCGAGCAACGGCGCGTCAGAGCTCGCCTTCAACCCGCACCTAGTGCAGGGCAGCGACGGCTTTCGGCTGGCCCGCCCTGACGCCTCCGGCGAGTTGGAACCGCTTGTGCACGAGTTGGTCGAATGGCGTTTGGCGGAAACGCCCATCGTTCGTGAGGCCGCCGAGGCATCCGCGACCTTTGTCGGCAAGCCACAGACTCTGGAGCTTTGGCAGCGCTACTACGTGCCGGACATCGCCGAGTTCTTTGGCGAAGAGTACAAGCAAAACGTCTGGCGCACCGGGATGAAGCCGCTCGCGGAGAAGAAGATCATGATCCTTCTAGCCAATGTCTCGACCCAGGACCTGACCTACGAAAACGCATTCCTTAGCCCGTCACGCCTGAAATGGTTCAGCCAGAACCAGACGCGGCAGGACAGCAAGCATGGCCGGGTAATCAGCGGCGAGGAAGGTCATGAGGTACACCTGTTCATCCGCCGCGGGAACAAGGTGAACGGCAAGGTCAATCCGTTCATCTATTGCGGGCAGCCCAGGTTCGCCGGATGGGAGGGCGAGAAGCCAATTGAAGTACAGTGGGAATTAGTTTCGCCAGCACCGCGCGAGCTTTGGGCGGAGCTCGGAATTCCAAATCAAGACTGATGGCTTAGACAAAACCAATTTAGCGTTGCCCCCAGCGGCATAGGAAGACAACGGCACATGGCAACCACAGAGCGGCAGGGACTGATTTCGCGGTTTTTCTCACGCGGAAGCGACTTTGATCGAGATGAGCGCACGACTGAAGGGGCTCCTGCGTCTCGACACGGGGCCTGGGGCGATAATGCAACGCGCCCTGTGAGTGAGCTGGTCAAAACTGTTTTAAGGCAACCGAGTTGTTTGATTGTCACAGGTTATCAGGACTTCCTGTCTTCTCTGACCATCTTGCTCGAAACAGTCGATAACCTTAGCGAACGCCCAGAGGGCAGCATTCGCATTGTCTTTGGCTCCAACTCCGAAACACGACAGGCTTTAGGTGGCAGCGGCCGATCAGTAGCAGATGAAGCGCGCCAGCATTTCCTTGGCGCAAGGGGTTTCTCGATTGTTGATCTAGCCGATTTGCGCGCAGTTCTTGCAATGGATGCAATCGAGCGCGGAATTATCAAGTTCCGCATTTTCGATCCCGTTCTGGCAGAAGAAAAACTAGGGCGCCGTCCACCAATGCTTCACGCGAAGCTTTTTGTAGGTGGGGACAAGGCACTTTCGGGAAGTGCCAATTTCTCCATCAACGGTCTGCGCCGCAATCTGGAATTCATGGACGACGCCGATGCCTGGCCCGAACTTGCGACTGCGCGTCGCGCGGCCGCTGAGCAGTATTGGGACGTGGGGCGTGATTGGACTGAAACAGCGTTGGAAATCCTGCGAGCGCTCATCCGCCTTGTCTCACCCGAAGAAGCTGTGGCCAGAATGGTCCACGAAGCCACGACCTTTACGCCTTGGCGTGTCGCGGGCGAAACCAGCGCCGGACGTCCACCTCAACCCTTCCAAGCCGATCTTGTGTATGAGGCCGCAGGCACGGTCTATGAGCACGGCTTTGCTTTTGTCGAAGCGCCGACCGGCGCCGGCAAGACCGACATCGGAAAACACCTGGCTACGGTTCTGCCGGTCAGCCATGGGCAGACGGTCTTTTCCTGGGGAGAGCGCGCCGATCAACAACGGCTTGGATCGCTTGCCTTGATACCTGCCAGCGTTCTGAAGAACTGGACGACCAATGCGCCCGCCAACTTCAAACCTATCAAGCACAGCCACCTTTCACGCAGGGGCAAGGAGGAGACCGCGGAACTCGAGGAGATAAACCGCGCGGTCCGTTCCTCTGCATCAATGATCGTTGATGAAAGCCACCGGCTGAGCTCGCGATACCTTGCACCTTCTGCACGTTCGCTTGTCTTCGAACGCAGCCCGGCGATCTGGACCGCCTGTTTGTCGGCCACGCTCATGGGAAACCAGGGTCTGGATGGCTTGCTCGCATTCCATGAGAAGCGCGCCTCGATCTATGTGCCGCCTCCCATTACGGAGCAGATCAACCAACACATGGCTAAGGTTCGAAAGCGTGGAGAGCTCGTGCGCCACCTCGACCAGATGAACCGCCGGATCGAAGATCAAAGGGTACAGGACGATCTATTCGACAGCGCGGAAGCGCTACAGAATGAGGTGAACAATGTCGAACGCCAGCTAGAGTCCGGCGGCCTGCAGATCAGTGCCCTTCAGGAAGGCTTGGCCGACGCCCTCGCACCATATGTTGTGCGGCGCCAACGGGATTGCATTGGGGAGAGCGCGGCTCGAAAAACAGGAGCTTTCGTTTATCCAACGATCCGAAGCCACAGGGAAGATACCGCACTAAGCGATCAGCAGCGCCAAATCATTGAGCGGATCAAGGCCTTGGCGGAGTGCATCACGACTGGAGTCACCCTTGTGTCTGCGGATCCCCAACGCGCAGCCCACACCGAAATCAAATTCCATGACAAATCGCGCATCCACATTCGGAACTTTCTCGCACTGCTACGCGCGTCGATAACTTTTGCACGCGAAGAATGGGCCCGCGAACGCGACAGCGAAGCCGATCAGCGAGGGCGGGCATCAATCGGAGAAAACCTAAGACGCGCCGAGAAGCAGAACGCCCGTGGCATAGCCATGCCGGAAGGCGCGTTGGCCGAGGAAGTTGATGTCGAAGCCGACGAGAGCGAAACACCGATTTGCAGCCGGATCAGCAGGCTTCTGAACCATCCCAGCCTCGGCAGCATTGATGAAGCCAGGGCCGATGTCATGCGAGACATCCTTCGAAAACATGGTCATGCCATTTTCCTTGCTGAGCGGGTCGGCGTGCTCGAGGTTTATGCAAGGCTTCTTGCAGGACAACGCGGTCGAGGACCCGAGGTCTTCGTGGTCGCGCCTGGTGCACGGATCAAAACCGGAAAGAAGCTGCATCACATCCGATCTGGCGCGGATGCGCAGGAGTACTTTGGCATCGACGGGAAACATGTCGACCCGCTAAAGCCACGGGCCATGTTCCTCACATTCCAGATGGCGGAAGGGATCAACCTCCAAATCGCCTCTGCGCTTGGGATCATTGGCGTCACATCGGACGTCAAAAGCCTCATCCAAGGGTTGGGCCGGATCGACCGGATCGACAGTCCCAATTCCCGTATCCACTACTACACCTTCGACCTTCCCGGTCTGGTTCTGTCGTCAGATCACAAGGCGCGGGCTCGTGTCGCTAGCATTGCCCTTCTGTCAGGTGTCGGCGCGGAAGACCTACCATCAGAGCTGGTAGAGTTTTCTGCAGGTGATCTGACCGATCTTGTTCTCGAACAGGTCAAGAAGCCGCGTATACTCCGCCGCAACAACTACTTTGATCAGCTTGAAGCTCTTCGGCGTGTGTTGCCGGCTGACGTTCTGGACCGGGTCCTGAACGCAAACCCTCGTGGTCTCTGGGGAGCCGAACTTTGCCTTCTGTCCTCAGGTGAGCCAGTGACCATCCTTCTCTTGGGCGGTCGCACAGGTAGCCCCCAAGACCCTACCGTTCTACCTCCCCGCTTGATTGCCGTGCGAGATGTCGATTGTCAATCAGCATTCAAAATTGACCCCTTATCGGCGTCCAATACTGACCCCCTCTGGTTCTGAGCTGGCCCGCC
>NZ_JBHFPF020000021.1:0-26248 GCF_043355895.2 Roseovarius maritimus | reverse complement strand
GTTGATAAAGTCGGACATAAGGTCGGACTTACCATCGGATCGATCCCGAGATCAGACGGCCACCCCCGGAGGCTTACTTGAGATACATCAGGATGAACATCACGACTGTTGATGTCGCGATCATGGCGGCAAATCTCCAGTAGGGCATGGCTTTTCCCCTTTTGCATAAGGATGCTCGAAACCTCGGTTTCGGCCTTTTGAATGAGGATAAAACCATGCTCCAGCGCTGGAGGGTTCCGAAAAAAAAGAATTTCCTCGCATTCTCAGGGTCGCCGCTTGTCGTGCGTCGTGACCAGGAAGATCGTTGACGCCGAGCAGCTGATCAGGAGAAAACCATTCAGCGCCTCGACACCCGCGAGAAAGCGCAGGTGCCCGGTAGGGTAGATGTCCCCGAGCCCGAGTGAGGTGTAATTGACCACCGAGAAATAGAAGACATCCATAAAGGAAGTGACGTTGCCGGCTTTGAAGCCGCCTACTCCCATTTGTTCGCCAAGGGCAAACCCAAGTGCATAGAGGCCAGCTTCGGCGACATGGGCCATGGCGAGCACGTAGAGAGCCACTAGAAGCCCTCGCATGCCTGTGACGTTCCTGCGCTCGGTCAGTCGCATGACAAAGGACATCGCGTGCGCATGCACCACCCCGCAAAGGCCGAAGAGCAAAACGGCCAATCCCGCCGCTATCACCATTTCCATCTGCTCCTCGGGCTGCACGCAAACCAAACAAGGCCACCAACATCTGAGTTGCAGGCCTTTACTCTGTAAAACCTCGAGCGACGGATAACCGCACGGCAATGCACGATACCATTTGCGCCACGCGGTCGAGGCGAAGAGCTGTTGTTCGTCATCCTAGATCTTTCCTGCACTAGGCGATGCGGGGCGCAGAGCCGAGCACCTTTCAAGTGGCGAGGTCGATGATTGAACTTTGAGGAGCGGCGGAAAGTTTCGCCCCATCTCTTGACCTTCCAGCGCAGGAGCACCCCATCTCGCAGGGAAAGAAAAGTAGATGCACAAAGGAGATGACCATGAAACAATTTAAGGTTCCCGGCATGAGCTGCGGCCATTGCACCTCGACCATCGAGAAAGCGATCAAGGCAGCCGACCCTGCTGCACGAATGAGTTGCGACACGGGATCGCGGATGATCGAAGTCGAAAGCGTTCTGGACGCTCCAGCGCTCCTCGGGGTGATCCAAGGCGCGGGATATGATGTTCAAGTGATGGCGGGTGCCTGACCAACATTTTCGAATTACCACAGAACGCCTTGGCAAGTGGCTAGAGCTTCGCGGTGTCTCCGTTTTTGGTGAGGTTGCGCAACCTCACAAACCGCTCGCCTCAGTATCTTTGGCACTTCTCCGGGCTTGCGCGTTTTGCTTCTCCTGCGGCCATGTTGATTTGATGAACGCCAAGATGTTTCTGATCTGATCATCTGTCAGGTCATCGCCAAACCCCGGCATCCCGCTGGCAAAGTCGACGCCCTGTCGGGCAAGTGTTTCCGCGCCACCCCATTTCGTATAGTCGAAAAGGGTTGCGTCAGAGTGATGCCAAGTATGACCCGTTTCATCGTGGGGCGGCGCCGGGAAAACATCGTCTGTTCCAGGTGACTGCCAGTCGGGCTGGCCTTCTAGCTCAGCACCGTGACAATCCGCGCAATAACCCTGGTAGAGATCCGAACCTTCAGTCAAATCGAATTTTGCCGGAGGTGGCATCCTCGCCTGTTCGCCAAGCGTCAGAAACCAGATAAGCAAAATGGCTGAGATGAGACCGATAGGGCAGCCTAGCATCCATCTTTTTCTAGCGACTTTGTCCATGTTTTCGCCAAAAGCTCCTAGCATAAGAAGCACATCCCAAGCGGCCCGCCCGAAAGGCTGAGTTCACGCTTTGGATCAAAAAACCCCATTTTCTCGCTGTAATTCGCGCACATAACGGGTGATTAGTTTGACTTCGGCGTCGGTCACACCGCCAACCGGGGCCATATTTCCGAATTGCCAGTGATGCGCGCGCACACCGTTCTTGGCCGCCATGACAAACGCCATATCCGAATGGTGGCTGGGCTCATAAATCTTGTGAACGAGAGGGGGCGCGATGCCGTTCTGCCCGGCGGCGTTGGTCCCGTGGCACTCGGCACATTTTGCCTCATAGGCCCGCTTGCCGATCTGCGCATCCGCCGTCAATTTAGCTGGCACAGTCACATCGGCGATTAGCGCGCCCTGTCCGATGTCGTTGCTGTCCGAGGGCGCCATGGAGCGCCCCGCTGTCTGCGGCGCTTGCGGCATCACCCCCCAGTAGGTGGCCGCCGCGCCGATAGCCAAAAGCGCCAAAAGTGATAATCGTTTGGTGTTCATGGATCCTCAAGATTCCTTGTCTTGCGGCTAGATCGCGCTTGTCGATCTACCGTGCAGGGGGCCTCTTCAGGCAAGACCGACTCGCCCGAGGGGGCGTCCCCTCGGGCCTGTCCCGCTAGTGACCCGAAAACTCGATGTCGCCGACCATTCCGCCTTCAAGGTGCCCGGGCACGTTGCAGGCAAAGCCCATCTCAGTAGCTTCTGTGAAAGTCCACACGAGTTCGGCGCTCTGCCCTGGATCAAGGAGTGCGGCATTCGGATCATTGTGCATCATGCCGCCTTGCATCATCTTGGCATGATCGAGCTTGTTCATCGTCATCATCCCCGATGTCATCATCTTCTGCATCTCGGACTTATGCCCTCCCCAGGTCTCCTTGGTGCCCAGATTGAACTCATGGACGAGCTTGCCATCGTTGCGCACCACGAACTTTATCGTCTCACCTTCAGAGACGCTGATGGTTGCGGGCTCGTATTTCATCTCGGACATGCTGACCTCGATAATGCGATCGACCTTTGCCGGATCGCCCGCCTCGCCGATGGAGGAGCCATGCCCCGGACTCGCCACAGCGGAGCCTGCAAAAAGAATAAGACCCGTAACGGCCCCTATGGATCTGAAAAATGTCATCGCGCTTCCTTGGTTGGATACTGAATACGAAGTGGGCAACCACCGCCTTTGAAAGCCGTGTCCGCCTCAGTTTGACAAAGAAAAGGATTCCTGCGCGGGAGGGTCAAGCGCACATCGCGGGCTTTATTGTAACGAAGTGTAAGCTTGCAGTTTCAGCGGATATGACAGATTTTTTTGGAGGATCTTTAGAAGCGGACAAGTCTGGATAAGATGGCACAGCTGCGCAGATTTTTGGGGGGATGGCTTCTTGCCTTGGCCGTGATGGTTTCGGCGATCACTCCCCATATGGCGGCTGCGAACGAGACCCCTCGCTCCTCGCAAGCGACTAAGATGGCCGATGATGGACGGGCTCATGCCGTTTGTCTCCCGGACAGTATGGATCACCACCAGTCGGACGGCTGTGCAGCCATGATGGCGCATTGTGCAACAGTGCTGCCGCAACCCTCCGCAATACCTCGGCTGATGGCGCTTCAGCTCCCGACTTATTACGCCTTCGGCACTGCAGGGTGGGACGTTCTCGCATTCTTTGGTGACACGCCTCCTCCACGAGGGTGAGGTCACCCAATATTTCTGCCTGAATAGGGCGAGACGATCCGCAGCAGCACTTCGCGTGTCTCTCCTGTTCGTGGCAATGCGCGCGCATTTCAGCGCTATTCCCAAAACAATTCCGAAAGGACCGGAGATGAAACCCATCCCCCTTTTCAAAACGGCCATTCTAGCCGCGGCCCTCGCCCTGTCCGGCGGCATGACGATGGCAGGCACCTACAATGTCAGCGTCGACAAGATCCGCATCGACACCGGAACGTTCAAGAAGACCGGCATTGGCTATAACCGCAGCCAGACCCCGACCGTCCTGCGCTTCAAGGAAGGCGAGCAGGTCACGATCAACGTCAAGAACAACCTGCGCGAAAGCACCTCGATCCACTGGCACGGCCTGATCCTACCCTTCCACCAGGACGGTGTTCCGGGCATCAGCTATAACGGGATCAAACCGGGCGAGACATTCACCTACCAGTTCCCGATCGAACAGGCTGGCACCTACTGGTTCCACAGTCACTCCGGTTTTCAGGAGCCCGACGGAGCATATGGCGCCATCGTAATCGAGCCGAAGGGCGGCGAGACGGTCCGCGCCGACCGCGACTACGTGGTGCAGCTGACGGATAAACATCCCCATAGCGGCGATCGCATTTTCCGCAATCTCAAGATGTCTGCCGATTACTACAACCGCTCTCAGCGCACGCTCGAGGACTTGGTGCGCGATTCCCGCGAGGATGGCTTCAAGCAGGCTCTTCAAAATCGGGCGATGTGGGGCAAGATGCGCATGATGCCCACGGATATCGAAGATGTCCAAGGCTTCGAGCCGCTCATCAACGGTATGAGCACGGAACAGAACTGGACCGGCCTGTTCAAGCCCGGCGAGAAGGTGCGCCTGCGCCTCATCAACTCCTCCGCCATGACCTATTTCGATGTCCGCATTCCGGGACTGAAGATGACGGTCGTTCAGGCTGACGGCAACGACGTCAAGCCGGTGACGGTGGACGAGCTGCGTATCTCGGTGGCAGAAACCTATGACGTGATCGTCCAGCCCCGCGAGGCCAAGGCTTACGGCATCATCGCTGAGTCGATGGGCCGGACCGCCATGGTGCGCGGGTCGCTCTCGCCCAAGCAAGGCTATGCCGGGCTCATCCCGCGCATGCGTCCGCAACCACTGCTGACCATGGCCGATATGGGCGGCATGATGGACGGCATGTCGATGGACATGGGTGGCATGGATCATAGCGGCATGACGATGTCCTCGCAGGGCACGACGATGCCGGAGGGTATCGACCATAGTCAGATGGATATGTCGGGCAGCATGGAGGGCATGGATCACAGCAAGATGGACATGTCCGACGACATGGAGGGCATGGACCATAGCAATATGGATATGTCCGGTGGCACGCAGGCCATGGACCACAGCAAGATGGATATGTCCGGTAGCACGCAGACCATGGACCATAGCCAGATGGCGATGCCGGGCATGAACCACAGTGCCCGTGACAGCAGGGTCGGCGAGTTCTACGCGCCGGGCAGCGGCCTGATCCCCAGTGCGGCGAATGGTGGCAAGTTCCTGTCCTACAACGACCTGAAGGCGGCCAGACCGCTCTACCGGGATCGCCCGGCGACCCGCACGATCGAGCTGCGCCTGACCGGCAACATGGAGCGCTACATCTGGTCGATCAACGGCAAGAAGTTGGAGGACGCCGACCCGATCCGCCTGAAATACGGCGAACGCGTGCGCTTCAAGTTCGTCAACGAGACGATGATGAGCCACCCGATGCACCTGCACGGTATGTGGACGATCCTCGATACCGGCAAGGGCAAATGGGATCCGATCAAGCACACGGTCAGCATCGCACCAGGCACCACCGTCTACACCGAGACCGAGGTCGACGCGACCGGCCAATGGGCGTTCCACTGCCACCTGTCCTATCACGCCGAGGCGGGCATGTTCCGCAAGGTGATCGTTGAAGGCGGTCCGTCATGAGCGGCCCTATCAGGAAAGGAATCAATCCTATGAAACCTATCTATCTGACCTCATTTGCCGCAGCGCTCACCGCCCTTCTCGGCGCACCGGCAGCGGCCGAGAAGCCCATCTGGGGGTTTCAGGCCGAGCAACTCGAATATCGCTTCAACGATGGCGAGGATGCCGTGGTGTGGGATTTCGACGCACTTGCCGGCACCGATGAGTTGCGCTTCGTCTGGCGCAGCGAGGGCGAGCTGGGAGAGTCCTCGGGCGAGTTCGAGGGGCTGGAGAATCAGCTCCGCCTGCAGATGCCTATTTCGGACTTCTTCGACTCGGTCGTCGGCATCCAGGCAAGCACACCCGACGGCGGTCCGGATCGCTACAACGCCGTATTCGGCGTCAAGGGTCTTGCCCCGCAATGGTTCGAGGTCGATGCCGATCTCTATGTCTCGGATCACCCGTTTTTTCGGGCTGAGGCCGAGTATGAGGCGCTTCTGACAAACCGGCTGATCCTGGTGCCCAGCGTCGAGATGACCTTGCCCTTCAAGGACGACACGGCGGCCAATCAGGGCGCCTGGGGCCCGACAGTCGAGATCGGGGCACGCATCAGCTATGATCTGATCGATCGCGCGGTATCGCCCTATGTCGGCATCAATTACGAGCGGGCCTTTGGCGACACATCGGACATGCTGCGCGCAGCGGGCGAGGACAAGGATGCCTTCTCGGTCGTCGTGGGCACGCGGATCATGTTTTAGGCAAGATTGAGCACGCCCCTCGCAAGACACTTGCGGGGGGCCATTCCTATTCGAAACAGCAAGTCAGACGCTGTTCTCCCGCGGCAGGATCAGCGTCGCCCTCAGGCCGCCTGCGGACCGATTTTCCAGGATGACGTCACCGCCATGCGCCCGCGCGATCGTCCGGGCAATCGACAGACCCAGACCGGTGCCGCCAGTATTGCGTGACCGTGACTGCTCCAGCCGGAAATAGGGCTCGAACACGCGCTCAAGCTCTGCCTCGGGAACGCCGGGGCCCTCGTCCAATACCTCGATGGCAAGGCTGCCATCATTCGCCCGCACTGTCACGAAAGCGCCACCGCCGTAGCGTTCCGCGTTCTCGACAAGGTTCCGCAGGGCGCGGCGGATTGCGTTGGGTCGCATTCGGATCTGGAGAGCCGGCACATCACGCATCTCGAAACCGCCCGCCATGTCCTGCCGCAGCTTCTCGAGAAACGTGCCTACATCCAGCGTCTGCACCTCTTCCGACATGGCCATGCCGCGCGCGAAAGCTAGGGTTTGCTCGACCATCTCCTGCATCTCTTCGATCGAGGAAACCATGCTGTCGCGAATGTCGTCCTCATCCACCAGTTCCGCATGCACACGCAGCGCCGTCAGAGGCGAGCGCAGGTCGTGCCCTAAGGCCGCAAGCACCCTAGTGCGATCCGCGATATGGCGTGTCAGCCGATCCTGCATCTCGTTAAAGGCCACTGTCAGGTCGCGCACTTCGCGCGGGCCTGTTGCGGGCAAGGCACCGGGCGCTTCACCTTTGCCAAAGCGCTCAGCTGCCGAGGCCACGCGCCGCAAAGGCCCCGTGAGACGGCTCAGAAGGAACCAGATCGCGGCAATCAACAGAAACGCGGCGGTGATCCCGAAGCTCAGTGTCGAGATGACGGGCCATTGTAACGGAGGGCGATTGAACCGGGTATCGACATTCAGCCAGCGGCCATCTTCGAGCCCGACCGACACGGTCATCTCCAGTGTCGACAATGCGCCTTGCATCATCTGCAGATGCATCGTGCTGGCGTCCGCATTGATATGCGACATGGGTGTCAGACTGCCCTCGGCCTCGTGCAGTTCCACTCGGATGGGGCGATCGTCGTCCGGGCCGAGAAGCGCGCGCATCCGCGCCTCGACGCTGCCGCCATCCTCATGATCGAGATGATCGACCTCGGGCTGCTCCGTTATGCTGAACCGCACAAGAGGCGAGTCTGCGGCGCGCAAGATGGACGCTTGCAAATCCGTCGGCGCCTCCTCGATCAGGCGCGCGACATTCGCCGCCCGGCCGGCGGCTTCGGATCCGAGCGCGGCGCGCACAGCGAGGCCACGCTCATCGACGAAAAGCCATAGGCTGATGGCTTGGGCCAGCAAAAGCGCGCCGATGATCAGCAGCACAAGCTGCCCCCGCAAGCTGCCAAGGAACCGGCGCGTCATGTTGCGTCCTCGACATCTGCCGACAGGCAGTATCCCCCGCCCCGAACCGTCGTGATCAGCTTCGGGCGCATCGGATCCTTTTCGACCCTGCGGCGCAGCCGGCTGACCTGATTGTCGATTGTCCGGTCAAAGAGACCCGCCGTGCGGCCTGCAGTGAGATCCAGCAGTTCGTCCCGCGTCAGCACAAGGCGCGGCCGTTCCAGAAGAACGGTCAGCAGCTTGAATTCCGACACTGAGAGCTGCGCCTCCGCACCGTCCTCATCGACCAGAACCCGCGTATCCGTGTTCAATGTCTGGTGTCCGAAACTGATTCGTCGGCCCGCAAGGGAGCCGGCGAACATCTCGGGTCGGCCCGCGCGTCGGAGAATCGCCTTGATCCGCGCCAATAGCTCGCGCGGATTGAACGGCTTGGCCAAGTAATCATCCGCGCCCACTTCAAGGCCAACGATGCGGTCCATCTCCTCGCCAAGTGCGGTAAGCATGAGGATCGGGATCGTGCCGCTTGACGAGAGGCGACGACAGATCGAAAGCCCGTCCTCGCCCGGCATCATCACGTCCAGCACGATCAGGTCGAACCGGCTCTTGGCGAGCGCGGCATCCATCTCGGATGCATTCTCGGCCTTGGTCACGCGCATCCCGTTCTTGATGAGATAGCGCGACACCGCGTTCCGGATCTCGAGGCTGTCGTCGACGACAAGGATATGATGCGCATCTGCCATGGGAGGACGTTACCGAATTTTGTATCGGAATGTATCCGCCAAACGCCTGAAAAATGTAACGAAAGGTATCGTGGTTCGGCGTCGTGACATGGTGATACAAACCCGCCTCTCAGCCCCGTTGAAGCCACCCTCGCAATGCTCAAGTAGAAGTCATCGACAACGAGAGCAGAAGGAAGCCTCAACATGAAACGTAGCACCATCCAGATTTTCGCCCTGATCGGCGCCATCTCCGCAGGCGGCGCGGCTTATGCCAACCAAGGCCATATGAGCGGCCATCACCAGCTGCCTGAAAACACATCCGTCCAGAACAACGGCTCGTTCAGCACCGGCGACGTCCAGCACCTTGACCGCTACAGCGATGGCACTCTGATGGCGAAGCCGGGAGAAGACACTCACGCTGATACCGTTCACGCCCGCAATACAAAGACCAACGCTGATGGTATCGACGGCCCGCTGCCGCCCGAAGCCGGCGCTGACCGCTGAAACCCGTCGACTGACCACCGATCTGCAAGGCACCTGCGTGGCGCCCGCGGATCGGAACAGACCGCGCCCTGAAATGTTGCCCTCAAGCGCAGTGATGAATGCAGGGACGGCATCGCGTCCTCATCATCGCGCTTTCGCTATATGTTTTCGAAACCTCAAGAACGGAGATCACCATGTCTACTCACCCTCTTTTCATCCTCGCTTTAGCCGCATCGACAGCCGTAGGATCGGCGGCGCTGGCCCAAACGGACCACGGCCATGGCACCAAGTCGTCGACCGATGCAGCCACGAGCCAAAAAAGCCCTGCTGGCATGATGGGGAACATGCATTCTGGCAAAGGCATGATGGGCGGCATGATGGCCGACATGATGAAGATGGCCGACAAGGACGGTGACGGCGCCGTCAGCGCTGATGAGATGCGCGACATGATGCAGACCAGGCTGTCCGAAAACGACGCGGACGGCGATGGAAGCCTGTCCCCAGCCGAATTCGAAGCGATGCACATCAAGATGATGCAGCAACACCTGACCGAGCGGTTCGCGCAACTAGACACCGATGGCAACGGCGCCCTCAGCAGCGATGAGATGGCCGCACATGCCGAGATGATGTCCAAGATGCACTCTGGCGCAGGTGGTATGGGCCACGGATCACACAAGAAACAGGACTGAAGCGGTTAGACCCGAGGTCTGGATGATCGGCGAGGGCCCCACGCATGCTCGGAGAATTATCGTCGCGGCAACGCACCACGGTCGTGGTTGTCCTTCTCGGCTTCGGCGCCGCCGTGGCGATCCTTTTTGGTCCTTGGGAGCTGCCGATCGATGAGTTGAACGGGGCGCGAATAGAAACCTGGCTCAGGGCTGCCGGTTTCTGGGGCCCGCTTCTGATCGTGCTTCTCATGACTGCCGCGATCGTCGCCTCGCCGATCCCCAGCGCGCCCATCGCCTTGGCGGCGGGCGCGGCATATGGCCATACGGCGGGCACCGTCTACGTCGTCATCGGCGCCGAGCTCGGGGCGCTCATCGCTTTCGCGCTCGCGCGGTTTCTGGGTCGCGACATCATGGTGAAGTGGTTCGGCGAGAAGGTGGATCTTGGCTGGCTCGGCTCGCAGAACGCATTGACCGGGGCAGTGCTGGCCAGTCGCCTCATGCCTTTCGTCTCGTTCGATCTGGTCAGTTACGCGGCCGGGCTTAGCGGATTGCATTTCTGGCGTTTCGCGCTGGCTACCTTGGCCGGGATCATCCCGGCCAGTTTTTTTCTGGCGCATTTCGGCATGGAGGCCGTGAGTGGCAAGCCAGGCTCTGCCACGTGGATCGCGATCGGCCTTGGTATCGTGACGCTCATCCCATTGGTTGCCATCGCCGTGCGAGAGCGGGGCAAATGACAAGAACAAATGAAATTTAAGGAAATTGATGTGACCTCGGAGTATCAGAAAAACAGCATATCCCTCGCAGGCGCTATCGCGATGGGCACAGGCGTCATGATCGGCGCCGGGATCTTCGCACTGACCGGTCAGATCGCCGAGCTTGCCGGACCTCTCTTTCCGTTGTCGTTCATCGTTGGCGCCATTGTCACAGCGTTCAGCGCTTACAGCTATATCAAGGTGTCGAACGCTTACCCCTCGGCGGGCGGCATCGCGATGATCCTGCAAAAAGCCTACGGGCCGACGACCATAGCCGCAGGCGCGGCCCTGCTGATGGCCTTGTCCATGGTCATCAACGAGAGCCTCGTAGCGCGAACCTTTGCAACCTATTTACTACGTGGCCTCGGTATGGATCAGTCCTCGTGGCTGGTGCCCGCGCTTGGCGTTAGCCTCATAGTCTTTGCCTACCTGATCAACGCTGCTGGCAACAAATCCGTCGGGCTGTTTTCCATCGTGATGGCCGTCATCAAGGTGGGTGGCATCGCGCTCTTCGGGGCGGCAGCACTCTGGGCGGGCGGCATTTCATTCGAGGCCGCCTCTGATCAGCAATCGACACAGGCGACTGGCTTCGTCGCTTCCGTCGCGCTGTCCATCCTGGCGTTCAAGGGCTTTACCACCATCACCAATAGCGGGGCCGAGGTCACCAGCCCTCATCGCAATGTCGGACGGGCGATCATCGCATCCATTGGCATCTGCGTGATCGTCTATCTACTGGTCGCCTTCGCCGTCGGATCCAGCCTGAGCCTGGAGGAGATCGTGGCCGCCAAGGACTATGCGCTGGCCGAAGCTGCCGGGCCAACGCTAGGGCAGACAGGCTTCTACCTGACTGTCCTTCTGGCCATTGTCGCCACCTCGTCGGGCCTGATCGCCAGCATCTTCGCGGTCTCGCGCATGCTGGCCATGCTGACCGACATGAAGCTGATCCCTCATAGCCATTTCGGCATGACGGGCAAAATCCGAGATCACACGCTGGTCTACACGGTCGTCATCGCGGGCGTGCTGACGGTCTTTTTCGATCTCAGCCGGATCGCATCTCTCGGCGTGTTCTTCTACCTCGTAATGGACATGATCATCCATTGGGGTGTGTTTCGTCATCTGAAGGAAGACATCGGGGCCAAGGGGTGGGTCATGCTTTGCGCCATCGCCCTTGATGTCGTCGTTCTCGCGGCATTTACCGGGATGAAATGGCAAAGTGATCCGCTCATCGTTTTCATATCGCTGGGGCTCATGGCGGCTGTCTTTGTCTTCGAGTGGCTATTCCTGCGCAAAAGGAGCCAAAACGACGCTGAGCCTCACTCAGACATGCAGAAATAAGCGATGCGCACGCGTTCTGGATCATGACTTGACCCTCCCCCCGCTGGAACGCCCATCTTCTGAACTGCAAAGCAATCGGAGCACGTCATGACAAAAAATCATCCACACCACCATGACGGCAGCGTCGGACACAACGTGCCGGAGGGTGCAAAGTCCGCACAGGATCCTGTTTGTGGCATGACGGTTGCCGTCACTGAAGAGACCCGCCACGAGGATTTCGGCTCGGAGCGATTTCACTTCTGCTCCGAAGGCTGCCAAGCGACATTCCAGAGCGACCCATGGTATTACGCTTCTGGCCGCAGCAGGGAAGCCGCTGTCGCGGCGACCCCCGGAACGCAATACACATGCCCGATGCATCCCGAAGTCATCCGCGATGAGCCTGGCGCGTGCCCGATCTGTGGCATGGCGCTTGAGCCGCTTCTGCCCACGGATGAACCCAGCGAGGAACTGGTCGATTTCACGCGGCGCATGTGGATCAGCGCGGTGGCGGCGGTGCCGCTGGTGATCCTGACTATGGGCGAGCTTGTCGGCCTGCCGGTCAGGGACTGGCTGGGTCACCAACTGGCCATCTATATCGAGTTCGTTCTGGCGACGCCTATCGTGCTCTGGGCCGCGGCGCCATTTTTCCGCAGAGGCTGGGAGTCGATCCGCAATGTTTCGCCCAACATGTGGACGTTGATCGCGCTCGGTGTCGGCGCGGCATATCTCTACTCACTTTTCGCGACCTTTCTGCCGGGCGTTTTTCCCGCCGAATACAGGATGGGTGAAAGCGTCGGCACGTATTACGAGGCCGCGGTTGTCATCATCACGCTGATTTTCGTAGGTCAGGTGCTGGAGTTGCGAGCGCGCGAGAAAACAGGTGACGCAATCAAGGCGCTGCTCGATCTGGCGCCGAAGACAGCCCGGCGCATCCTTCCAAATGGCGATGAATATGAGGCCCCCCTCGAAAACATCCGTGAAGACGATCTTCTGCGCGTTCGGCCTGGTGACAGCGTCCCGGTGGATGCGGAGGTCGTCGAGGGACATTCAAGCATCGATGAAAGCATGATCACCGGCGAACCGCTGCCCGTAGAGAAACGGGAGGGTGATCGCGTGACCGGGGGCACGATTAACAAGAACGGCACATTGGCGATCCGGGCCACCCAGGTCGGCGCAGACACGATGTTGGCCCAGATCGTCGAGATGGTCGCCGGTGCGCGCCGCTCCCGGGCGCCGATCCAGGGCATGGCCGACAGGGTTTCGTCGATCTTCGTCCCGACCGTCGTGGCCATTGCGCTGACCTCTTTCGCTGTCTGGCTCTGGATCGGTCCAGATCCAGCATTGGCTTTCGCCATTGCCTCTGCGGTTTCCGTGCTAATCATCGCTTGCCCCTGTGCCTTGGGCCTTGCCACGCCGATCTCGATCACGACTGCCGCCGGGCGCGGGGCGCAAGCCGGCGTTTTGATCAAGGATGCCGAAGCGTTGGAGCGCATGGCGCGGGTCGACACGCTGATCGTGGATAAGACAGGAACGCTAACCGAAGGACGCCCCAAGCTTACCGATGTCGTGGCCATGGCTGATATCATTGACGAGACCCTTCTTGGGCTGGCCGCCGCGCTGGAGCGTGGATCGGAGCATCCCTTGGCCGAAGCAATCGTTGAGGGCGCCCGGACCCGCGATATCGTCATTGAGAAGGCGTCGGATTTCGAGTCTGTGACCGGGAAGGGTGTGCAAGGACTGGTCGGAGGTAGACAAGTTGCCCTTGGCAACCCGGCGATGATGACCGAGTTGGGCATCGATACGCAAGAAGCCGACAAGGCCGCCGATGAGTTACGCGCTCAAGGCAAGACCGCGATGTATGTTGCGCTGGACGGCGCACTCGCCGGGCTGGTGGCTGTTGCCGATCCTATCAAGGAAACCACCGCCAGCGCGATCCGCGAGCTTCACGCGGTCGGCCTTCGGGTCATCATGGCGACAGGCGACAATCAGCGCACCGCAGAAGCCGTCGCCGGGCAACTGGGCATCGACGAAGTTCGCGCTGGCGTTCTGCCCGAGGACAAGAAAGCGCTGGTGGAAGAGTTGCGCGCAAAAGGCGCCTCCATTGCCATGGCAGGCGACGGGGTCAACGACGCTCCGGCCCTCGCAGCCGCCGATGTGGGCATCGCAATGGGCACAGGTGCGGATGTTGCTGTAGAAAGCGCCGGCATCACGCTCCTGAGCGGCGACCTTGTCGGTATTGTCAGGGCACGCAAGCTGGCCAAGGCTACGCTTCGGAACATCAAGCAGAACCTTTTCTTTGCATTCATCTACAACGGGGCTGGAGTGCCGATTGCCGCCGGCATCCTCTATCCCTTCACAGGCATTTTGCTTTCACCCATGATCGCAGCCGCCGCCATGAGCCTGTCGTCGGTTTCAGTCATTACGAATGCACTTAGATTGAGGCGGCAGAAGCTCTGATGACATGGCTGAGCACAGATCATCACGGTTTGCCCTTCGCTTGCGTTCACGCGCTTCTTACTTGACCTGCGTATGATTAATCGTAACTCAAGGGTATGGTAGCTTCATTCCGCAATTGCAGGCCGAGACTGGTCGTCCGACTGGCACATACCGTGCTCATGGGCGTCATGCTCTTGGCGATTGCGATGCTGCCCGCCGCAGCGAATGACATGATCTGCCTGCCCGGCAATCAGATGGAAGCCCAGCACGAGGTCGCTATGTCGGCCGATCATCATCCCGTTGATTGCATGACGAGTGCCAAGCAAATGGACGACAGCGATCAGTTCGATCACATGTCAATGGACGCGACAGAGCCTGGTGGCGCGCCAGATGCGTCCATGCATTGCATGCCAGCGATCGGAACTGCGCTCACCTCGGTAGAGATGGCGGCGCCCGTCCTCGTAGGCACCTTGGTGGAAAGTGGCGGCTGGCCGATCGAAGCCTCCACGCTGCCCTCACGCGCATCTTCTACTCAAGACCGCCCTCCTCAAGCCCTCTGATCACTCTTTAGCTGTGCAAGCTCAGGAGGGCTTGCGCGCGATTTTGATCGAATTAGGCGGCACCCCAACGGGTGATCGCATCAGAGGCAAACATGCGTGGACGTTATTCGGCTTTGGCCGCACTTGCCCTCGTCGCGGGCGCGGCGGGCGGTATCTATCTTGAAAGACTGCACCTGAATCCGTCTGATGAGGCGGGCGCGGGTGGAGAAGAGGCTCTTTATTGGGTCGCACCCATGGATCCGAACTTCCGTCAACCCGGCCCCGGCAAATCGCCTATGGGGATGGATCTGATCCCGGTCTATGCCGGTCAGGAAGCCGCGGGCGATCCCGCCGAGGTGATGCTCTCGGGCGCCGAAATCAATGCGATCGGCGTGCGCACCGCCTTTGCCCGGCGCGAGAACGTGGCACGCAAGGTCGAGACCGTCGGATTTGTCGAGTATGACGAGCATCTGACCAGTCACGTCCATACCCGTGTCGAGGGTTGGATTGAGGTCATGAACGTGCGCGCCATCGGGGATCCGGTGACCAAAGGCGACGTTCTCTTCGAAATGTTCTCGCCCGTCATCGGCTCGTCCAGCAGCGATCTGATCCGCGCGCTCGAGGCCGGAAACTCGCGCATCATCGATGCAGCGCGCAACGCGCTTCGCAGTCAGGGCATGTCTGACCGGCAGATCACCCAGATCGAGGAAAGCCGCACCCTGGCCCGTAATATCGAGGTCCTTGCGCCACAGGACGGTGTCGTGATCTCGCTCGAGGCCGCCGAGGGGATGTATCTGCAGCCTGGCACGCGCGCGGTATCGCTAAGCGATCCCAGCGCCGTCTGGCTAATCGTAGATGTGTTCGAGCGCGATATCGCGCGACTGAACGAGGATATGCGCGCCGCCGCCCGATTCGAGCATCTGCCCACACGCGCCTTTGAAGGCCAGATCGACTACATCTATCCCGAACTCGACCCCGAAACCCGCACCCTGCCTGTTCGACTGAAATTCGACAATTCCGACGGCGCGCTGCGCCCCGGCATGTTCAGCAAGATCAGCCTGATGCCCAGCGACGACCGGATGGCCCTGACAGTGCCGTCCGAGGCGATTATCCGCACCGGCTCGGCCGAGCGCGTGGTCTTGAAAACGGGTGACGGCACCTTCAAGCCGCGCCTCGTGACAACCGGTCTGCGCGACGCCTTCGGCGAGGGCGGGCGCACCGAGGTTATGCAAGGTCTTGCACCCGGCGAAGAAGTCGTCGCCTCGGCGCAGTTCCTGATCGACAGCGAAAGCGCGCTGAACGCAGGCATGATGCGCATGGCCCCGACCGAGGCGGCGCCCGCCCCCGGCACGGGCACGCTCGTCGCGCTCGATGCCGAGGCACGCGTGGCCACGATCCGCCACGGCGCGCTCGAGGCGCTGGACTGGCCCACGATGACCACCGACTTCACCCTGCGCGCTGATGTCCCGTTGGACGGGCTGGAAGTGGGGCAGGAGGTCGCGTTTCGCGCGGTGCGCGGCGCGGATGGCCTCTTGGGGCTGACCATGCTTGGCACCGATGACGGTGTTGCGGCGACCGGCACGGGCCGGGTCACGGCAGTAACACCGGATGGCAAGTTGGCGCTGTCGCACGACCCCATTCCGGCCCTCGGTTGGCCGGCGATGGAGATGGACATGCCGGTCGCGGGTTTCGATCCGGGTTCGGTGCCCATCGACGCGCCTGTGGAGTTCGATCTGTCGAAGGGCGCGGACGGTCTCTTCACCATCGTCGCGGTGCGCGCCGAGGGGATGGACGAGGAAATGGATATGTCCCACTCCGAAATAAAGGGCGCCATGGAGGTGCCGCCCATCACCGTCACCGGCACCATCGACGCCGTCGATGCGGGCGCGCGTAAGGCGACCATCAGCCATGGCCCCATTAGCGAGATCGGCATGCCCGGAATGACGATGGACTTTGGCTTGGCCAAGACGCTGGACACGAGCAGCCTGGTCACCGGTCAGGACATGATCCTAACCTTCGCGCGGCCGGACGGCATGACGATGGTGCTGGATAAGGCCGAACCCGTCATTCCACCAATGGAGGTGAGCGGCACGATCAATTCAGTCGACGCCGTGACGGGCCAGGCCAACATCACGCACGGACCGATGACCGAGATCGGAATGCCGGGGATGACCATGGATTTCGCGATTGATCCTTCGGTCAATGCCGCAACGCTCCCCACGGGCGAGGATGTTACCCTGGAGCTGCGCCGCAACCCTGACTTCTCAATGACCCTCGTGGGCATCACAGAGGGGGCAGGCGAATGATCCGCGCCATCATTAAGGCGTCCATCGCCAACCGCGTCATCATCCTCGCGCTGGCGATCATGATGGGCGTCGTAGGCGTGTGGGCCATCCGCTCGACTCCGGTGGACGCCATTCCCGATCTGTCGGACGTGCAGGTGATCGTGCGCACGCCCTATGCGGGCCAGGCGCCGCAGGTGGTCGAGGACCAGATCACCTATCCCATCGCCACTGCCATGCTGGCCGTTCCGGGCGCCCGCGACGTGCGCGGCTTTTCCTTTTTCGGCGACAGCTACGTCTATGTCGTCTTCGAGGATGGCACAGACCTTTACTGGGCGCGCAGCCGCGTTTTGGAGTATCTCGCGCAGATCACGTCGAACCTGCCTGAGGGGGCCTCGCCCGAGCTGGGCCCCGATGCCACCGGCGTCGGCTGGATCTATCAGTATGCGCTGATTGACCGAACCGGGGGGCATGACCTCTCGGAGCTGCGCAGCCTGCAGGACTGGTTCCTGAAATACGAACTGCAGACCGTCGAGGGCGTCTCCGAGGTCGCCACGATCGGCGGCATGGTCAAGCAATACCAAGTCGTCGTCGATCCGGACAAGCTGCGTGCCTATGACGTGACGCTGGGCCAGATCAGGTCCGCCATAGAGAACGCCAACCGCGAAACCGGTGGCAGCGTGATCGAAATGGGCGAGGCCGAGTTCATGGTCCGCTCGACGGGCTATGTCGACGAGCTGGCCGATATCGCCAAGGCCCCGCTGATGGTCAATGATCGGGGCGCGGCCCTGACGATTGGCGACATCGCCGATATTCGCCTTGGACCTGAGATGCGCCGCGGCGTAGGCGAGCTGAATGGCGAGGGCGACGCCGTGGGCGGTGTGGTGATCCTGCGCTGGGGCGGCAACGCGCTCAGCACGATCAAGGCGGTCGAGGCGCGGATGGAGGAACTGCGCAGCAGCCTGCCCGAGGGCGTCGAGATCGTCACGACCTACAACCGCGCAGGCGTGATTGAGCGGGCAATCGAAAACCTACAAAAGAAGCTGACCGAGGAATTCATCGTCGTCATCCTCGTCTGCGCAGCGTTCCTGCTGCACATCCGCTCGTCCCTGGTGATCCTCGTCTCGCTGCCCCTTGGTATCGCGGCGGCCTTCATCGTGATGAAGTTTCAAGGGGTGAATGCCAACATCATGTCGCTGGGCGGCATCGCCATCGCCATTGGCGCCATGGTGGACGCCGCCATCGTGATGATTGAGGCGATGCACCGACGGCTTGAGAAGGAGAAGATCACACCCGAGAACAGGTGGCGTATCGTCAGCGAGTGCGCCTCAGAAGTGGGGCCAGCTCTCTTTTATTCGCTGGCCATCATCACGGTCAGTTTTCTGCCGGTCTTCGTGCTCGAGAGCCAGGAAGGGCGCCTCTTCAAGCCGCTCGCATTTACCAAGACCTATGCGATGGCCGCCGCCGCGATCCTGTCGATCACGCTGGTGCCCGTATTGATGGGCTATTTCGTGCGCGGGCGCATCATCCCCGAGCGCAAGAACCCGCTGAACCGGCTGATCATCTGGATTTACCGACCCTTCCTTGACGCGGCCGTCGCGTGGCCTTGGGCCACGACCCTTCTGGCGGGCCTTTTGGTCGCGTCCATGTGGTGGCCGCTGCAAAGGATCGGGACCGAGTTCATGCCCGAGCTGAACGAGGGCGATTTCCTCTACATGCCGACGCTCTATCCGGGCGTCTCCATCGGCAAGGCTCGTGAGGTGCTCCAACAGAGCGACCGGATGATCGCCACCATTCCCGAAGTCGAGACTGTCCACGGCAAGCTGGGCCGCGCTGACACGGCCACCGATCCTGCGCCGCTGACGATGATCGAGACGACGATCCAGCTGAAGCCCGAAGCCGAATGGCGCGAGGGCATGACGATGGACCGCATTCGCGATGCACTGGACCGCGCGGTGCAAATTCCCGGCGTCACAAACGTCTGGATCCAACCCATCAAGAACCGCATCGACATGCTGGCGACCGGCATCAAGACACCCGTCGGCGTCAAGATATCCGGTGCGGACCTGAAAGTAATCGAGCAGATCGGGATCGAGGTCGAGCGCGTGGTCGGCGGCATCAAAGGCACCGCCTCGGCCTATGCCGAGCGTCCCATCGGCGGGCGCTTCATCGAGATCAACCCCGACCGAGACGCGGCCGCGCGCTACGGGATGAGTGTGCGGGATGTGCAGGACATCGTGCAGACCGCTATCGGCGGCATGCAGGTGTCGGAATCCGTCGAGGGCCTTGAGCGCTATCCCATCAACCTACGCTACCCACAGGACTGGCGCAGCAGCCCCGAGGCGCTGCGCGATCTGCCCGTCGTCACGCCGCAGGGCGCGCATATCCCGCTGGGCACCCTGACCGAGATCAGCATCGAAGACGGCCCCGGCATGATCCGCTCGGAAAACGCGCGGCGCACCGGCTTTGTTTTTGTCGATATAGCGGGGCGCGATCTGGGAGGTTACGTTCAGGAGGCACGCGCGTTGGTGGCCGAAGAGGTCACCCTGCCGCCGGGCTATTCGATCACATGGTCAGGCCAGTATGAATATATCGAGCGGATGCAGGAGCGGCTGAAACTTGTTGGCCCGGCCACCCTGCTGATCATCACGCTGATGCTGTTCATGGCCTTCAACCGGGTGATCGAGGTGGGCATCATCCTCGCCGCGCTGCCCGTCGCTTTGGCGGGCGGCGTCTGGTTCCTTTGGTATCTCAGCTTCGACATCTCTGTGGCCGTATTGGTCGGCTTCATCGCGCTGGCCGGCGTAGCTGTCGAGACGGCGATCGTGATGCTGCTCTACCTCAACCTCGCTTGGGAGAAGCGGAGAGGCGAGGCTTCGCAGGAGCGGCGCGAGATGACACCGCTGGACGTCGAGGAGGTTGTCTTCGAGGGGGCGTTATTGCGCGTGCGGCCCAAGGTGATGACCGTTGCGACCATCTTCGCTGGACTGATCCCGATTATGTATGGCACTGGCACAGGCTCGGAGATCATGCAGCGCATCGCCGCCCCGATGGTGGGCGGCATGGCTACCGCAACCCTCCTCACCCTCTTCGTCATTCCGTCGATCTTCGTGATCTGGAAACGGCTGGCCCTGAAACGGGTCAACCGCGAATTGCTGACACCGGCCACGCCGGATGCAGCGCAAACCCCGGCCGAATGAAGGCCGGACCCTTCCCTGACCTGAAAGGATATCCCATGAAACCTCTTCTCCTCACGATCGCCCTTGGCATGTTAACTGGCCCTGCTATCGCCCAGACCAGCAGCGAAATGGACCACACTAAAATGGATCATTCGGAGATGAACATGAGCGCAGAACAAATGAGGGGCGCTGTCCACACCACGGCTACGCTGAACTCCCTGAGCGATGGCATGGCCAATGTCAGCCATGAGCCGATCCCCGAAATCGGCTGGCCCGCTATGACTATGGATCTGCCTGTGACAGAGGACGCTCAAATGATGGGCGACATCGCTGAGGGCGATACAGTGACCCTCATGCTGATCAAGGGCGCCGATGGCATGTATGCAATCGGCGGCATGATGCCTGAGTAGTCCAGCGGGTAACCCGCAGATAGGGCGGGAAGAGGCTTCTTCCCGCTCAGATTGCCAATTCGGAAACCGATTGGGGGAACGAACCCCGCATCTGATCCGGGCTCTTCGATGAGGGGGATGACGCGTGCGAAATACCCCAACGTCCGAACCTCCACAGGGCGCGATGGAGCGCGCCTGCGGGCCATGTGGATTGCATGCTTACCCGTTCTGGTCTTAAGAAAATTTCGCTCCCGTCAGAGGCAGCGCTCCGTCGGATCCTCACCGCCAACGATTGGCGGTCCTTCGGCGGAGCACAGGAATTCTACGCTTCTCGCTTCGCCGAAGAATTTCCCGGTCATCTACATTTGTGATGCGTGCAAAAATCTTGGCTTCTGCGCCTAATGGCTGCCGGTGCTCGCTAGCAAAGCACCGGCAGCCCAGCCTTCAGCTGGCGTCCTTGAACTCGGCGTATTCGCCGCGCACCTGAACAGTGACGGTGGCCTCCGAGCTGTCGCGGTTGCGCCAGAACCAACCGTGTTCGCCGTCGAACTCGGCGACAAGTTCGCCTTCGTCTCCGGTGGAGCCGCGGCCCTTGTCATAGGTCACCGACTGCCCACCACCATGGCCATGCATGTCGAAGTTCACGCGACCGCCTTCGACGAGCATTCGGTATTCCACCTTCTGGCCTTCTTCCATAACGAGTTTCCACTCTGCTGAGTCGCCGGGGGCAAGCGTAAAGCTTGTTTCATCGCGCCAGCCTTCGACCTCTTGCGCATATGCGCTGCCGACAAAAATCCCGAAGATGTCACCCATCAAGCTGGACTGATCCTCTGTGCCGAGCTCCAACAGCCTGTCGGCTTCGGCCTCTTCTGCCAGCTGGACCTTGATCTCGCCCATCTCCGCCAACCCGAGCACACCACCGATCCCGGTCGGATCGATGTTGTATTCGGCTGGAAGCACCACTGTGATCAAGATTGCGGCCGCGCTGGCGGCGGCGATCGCGGTAGACCGGAGCAGTTGCGTGGAGCTCGGCAGCTCTTCAAGACTTGGTTTTTCTGCGTTGAACATTTGGGTCTCCTATTTCTCAGGTGGCTACGAAATAGCCGGTGATCTGAAGGCCCATGAGGATGAACCCCATGGACATCATGACGACGTTGGCGGTGTAGGCCTGGCGGAAGAAATTCGGGGATTTCCGCCAGTAGCCCATGACGATGAGGATGACGCCAAGTGCCATTAGTTGGCCCAGCTCGACTCCCACATTGAACGCCAGAAGATTGGCCAGCAGCCCTTCCGACGCGATATCGTAGTCGAGGATCTTGGTAGCCAGGCCCGTTCCGTGGAAAAAACCGAAGATCAGTGTCGCGGCCTTAGTGTTGGGCTGGACCCCGAACCAGCGTTGGTATGCACCCAGATTGTCGAGGGCCTTGTAGACGACCGAGAGGCCGATGATCGCATCGACGATGTAGGCGTTGATGCCCCAGCCAAACCAGACACCCGCCAACATTGTCGTTGAATGGCCGACAGCGAAGATGCTGACGTAGATGCCGACATCTTTCATCTTGTAGAGAAAGAAGACGACACCCAGCAGGAACAGGATGTGATCGTAGCCGGTAACCATATGTTTGGCCCCGAGATACATGAAGGGAATGATGTTCACCCCCCAGATCTCCTGGATATAGCCCGCATCCCCGGGCGTGACGTTATGGGCAAGCGCATGGCCCGTGCTTAGAAAGAGCAATGAGAGTGTGATGGCGGACAGGACCACGATCCGGCGCATACCTGGATCGGTCCAGCCCAGATGGACTGTTTTCATGGATTGAACTCCGCGAATGGTTGGAATGATCGATGGCGCCCGAGAGGCGCGGGCGATCACACGCGCGGTGGTCGTTCGATCAGGTCCATTCTCAGAGGATGAGCGAAGGCCGAACTCAGCCGCCATGCTGCCTTGTAGATATCCAGCGGTTGACCGGCAGGATCGTGGGCAAGCACCAGTGCCTGACTGTGATCATGATCGACGCTGTCATGGCTGTGTCCGTGCATGGCCCAAGCAAGGTCTTCCTCGAGTCCGTGCGAATGCCCATGCTCTGCAATCGTTTCCGAGTGCTCCTGGAGCACATCCAGCACCGTGGGGACATGGGACGTCGTGGGCATGATTGACCAGACAAGAACGGCCACGCAGAGAAGCGTCGCGAAGGCGGCTTTTCCGAGTCTACGTGAAGCTGTCATCAAGCCTGCCTGTCCGCTCTATTTGTTTGCAGCGCCGTCACTGCGCTATCTTGTTCTATCCCCCCTGGGAGGATACGACACTAGTATGTCAGACACACACACTCATGCAAGTCATCCTGCGCTCATTGCCCGGCTGAAACGTGCCGACGGTCACCTTCGCTCGGTTATCGCGATGTTGGAGGATGGCAAACCCTGCCTCGACGTCGCCCAGCAGCTTCAGGCTGTCGAGAAGGCCGTGACGAATGCCAAGCGCGTGCTGATACATGAGCATATTGACCACTGCCTCAATATCGACGGATCAGAGACCGATCGTGCTGAACTCAAGGCGATCACCCGCTATCTGTGAGCGCACCATGCTGGCCATTCTCGCTGATCGAACCTACCGGCATCTTTTCCTGGCGCAGGTCGTGGCGCTCCTTGGCACCGGCCTTGCGACGATGGCGCTTGGCCTCTTGGCCTTTGATCTTGCGGGAGACCGGGCCGCGCTCGTGCTCGGCACCGTCTTCACGATCAAGATGGTGGCTTATGTCGGCATCGCACCGATCGCAGGCGCATTTGCCGACCGCCTTCCGCGCCGCGCCATGCTGGTCACCCTGGATCTGATCCGGGCGGCGGTGGCACTGGCGCTGCCCTTCGTCACCGAAATCTGGCAGGTCTATGTTCTGATCTTCCTGCTGCAGTCGGCCTCTGCCGCCTTCACGCCCACATTTCAGGCAACGATCCCCGATGTCCTGCCGGACGAGGCGCGCTATACCCGTGCGCTCTCACTGTCGCGCCTGGCCTATGATCTGGAGAATATCGTCTCGCCCGCCCTGGCCGCGATGCTGCTAGCGGTGATGAGTTACAACACGCTGTTTCTCGGCACTGTCGCGGGCTTTGTTGCTTCTGCACTGCTGGTGCTGTCGGTCATCCTGCCCAGTCCCAAGGCGACGAAGCCGCGCGGGATCTATGACCGGACCACCCGGGGCATCCGCATCTACCTCGCCACTCCGCGGCTGCGCGGACTGCTGGGCCTGAATCTGGCTGTCGCTTCCGCAGGCGCGATGGTTCTCGTCAACTCCGTGGTTCTCGTGCGAGGGCAACTGGGGCTCGATGATACCGCCCTGGCCTGGACCATGTTCGCCTTCGGGGCAGGAAGCATGATTTCGGCGCTTGCCCTGCCGCGCTTGCTCGACAGGTTGCCTGACAGACCGATGATGGTGGCCGGCGCATGGCTCATGGTCGCCGCGCTGCTGGGGATCGCAGGCGTCATCCTGGTCTTCGGGTTGAGCTGGCCGCTTCTGCTGTTTGTCTGGCTGCTGATCGGCTTGGGCAACTCGGCCGTGCTGACGCCCTCAGGCCGCCTCCTACGCCGCTCTGCACACCCGGAGGACCGCCCCGCGATCTTCGCCGCGCAATTTGCGCTGTCCCATGCTTGCTGGCTGCTGACCTATCCGCTGTCCGGCTGGTTGATGACCGCGTTCGGAACGTTGCCCGCGCTCTTGGTGCTGGCCGGTCTGGCGGCGATCGGCATCGGGGCGGCACTTCGGTTCTGGCCCGCCAAAGCGCTGGATAGTCTGCCTCATGAGCACCCGGACCTGCCGCCTGATCATCCGCATCTTGAGGGGCAAGTCGGCAAGGTTCACCGGCACGAAATCATCATCGACGATCTGCATCGCCATTGGCCCATGCGCGGCTGACATGCTGTCACTCTTTGGCCTGTTTTCAGCGGCCTTCCTCGCTGCCACTCTGATCCCCGCCCAGTCCGAGGCTGTGCTGGCAGGTCTACTTTGGACTGGCAGCCATCCCGTCTGGCTGGTGATTTTGGTGGCCACAGCCGGGAATGTTCTCGGCTCTGTAGTCAATTGGATTTTCGGGCGATACCTCGCTCACTTTGCTGATCGGCGCTGGCTCCCGGTGTCTCCAAAGCAGATTGAGCGCGCCTCCGGTTGGTATCGAAAATGGGGGTTCTGGAGTCTGCTGGGCAGCTGGTTGCCCATCGTCGGAGACCCGTTGACCCTGGCCGCGGGCCTGCTGAAAGAGCCATTCTGGCGCTTCGTGCTCATCGTGACTTTCGCGAAAGGCGGGCGCTACATCGTGCTGGCGATGGTCACTCTCAACTACGTGTAAAACGCGGACCGGACAGCCTCGCACCCGCTTTTGAAAAAACGCTTTCGTGACATCGCGGAAAACGTTGGGAGAGGTGTTTTCGACCCTCTGCTGACCTTGGTGACAAATTAAATTGTTGGAACGCAGCATCCCGAACCCGCCGTTGCTCCCAATTGGGGGCGGGCTGCATGCGCCTTCATATTTTACTACAAAGATAACAGTGGTGTCGTTATATTTTGTAAGAGTTGAGGCGCAGGCCAAAGTTATCGTAAAGAAAAGAGATACTTAATTATGGATAAAGTCGACCTGAGTGGCGCCAATGACAAGCTGAACCAACTTAGAGAAAGTGGCGTTGAGTCTGCCACCAATCTACCGTTCGAACTACTTAATAGACGCACCAACAAGACCACAAAGCTGGCTGCAAACTCTGGTGCGAAAGAGCCAATGGACGGCGCCAACCGCTGGTTCGACTATGAGTTTTCAGAACCCGTTTTCTTGTGTGAAATTGTCATTGTTATGGAGAACTATACCTCCTACGACACTTTCGAAGTAAAATGGGAAATGGCACAAGGTGGTGAAATAAGACAGGAAATCTCAAGGGATTCTGACACTACATACCGCTGCAACGTTAATCAGTTGATTAGGTCAGTTTCATTCCGGCCGCCGAAGAAATGGTGGACAGCAGCTAAATTGAATTCCGTCTCTCTAATAGGCTTCCAGTCTGGTGAATTAGAAGAGTTTGTTCGTCTTGTTACACGTCTAGACCGGTTCAAATCAGACATTGTTAAGGATAGTGAACGCGCTATCAAAAGTGCGGAAGAAGCAAACGCCAAACTCGATACCTTGCGCCAAGAACGCGATGAGCTGAACGGTAAAATAACCGAAGCTAAAGGGACTGTTACAGACCTGAACAATCAGATTGGCCGCCTGACAGAGGAACGAAATGGACTGGTTGCAGACGTCAAAAAACGCGAAGAAACCGCTGTCACTCTGGAAGAACAAGCGGAGGCGATCAAAGAGCATATCGCGGAACGAAATGCTGAGCGTTCAGGGCTTGCCACTGAGATTGCCGAGCAGAAACAGGAACTACGATTACTTCAAGATGACATCAACATGTTCCCAACAGAGATAAGCGGGTTCGTCTCGCAAGCTTCTCAAAATACTAAGACGTATTGGCAGCTGTCTTGGATTCCAATAATTCTTCTGGTCATCATGGCCGGGCTGCTAGTCTTCAATGCAGCAAACCTCACTACCGTAATCGACGAATATGAGAACGCGAGGATATTCTCGATCCTTGTAACGCGTATCCCCTACATCGTGATAGCCACTGCAATTATCGGTGCGGCTTATAAACTAGCAGCGTTGTTAGTTGGAGAGATAATGAGAATCAACCAGCAGCGCCTCAACCTGTCCAAGGTCAGCATTATTGCAACGGACGTCTCTAGGCTCAGGACCCATTAATTGCCTTGAGGTCATGATGGCTGCATGATTCAAGCTCCCGAACTGATGGGGGCATGA
>NZ_JBHFPF020000020.1:0-30891 GCF_043355895.2 Roseovarius maritimus | reverse complement strand
CGGCGGGCCAGCTCAGAACCAGAGGGGGTCAGTATTGGACGCCGATAAGGGGTCAATTTTGAATGCTGATTGACAATCCGAGATCCTGAACAGGCGAAGCTCTTAGAAGCCGGGCTGGACAGCCTGAGAGAGCGGCCTGGGGTCTATCGAAAGCTATCTGGACTGGTCGAGCCGGACGACACAGACGCGATGCTGAGTAAGCTTCTGGAGCGGAGGCAGGACGGGTCATTCCTTGGGGGAGAGGAGGGCAAAAGGCGGACTCAAGACATGATCAAGCGGAAGTCTGAAGACGAATAATGCAGCTAACGCCCCAAAAAAGGAGGCAGCCGCCTGTTAGCTGTGGCGGATACCTTTTTTGATCCTGCTCTGCGCAGTCAGTCTACTTCGATTACAGAGAAATCAAGCTTGACCAGAAGGTCATCATAATCACGATCTTTTCTGTTGTAGTTCGCAGAGATCGCGAGATCGATACCATCGCTCTCAATCTTGTTCTCTTCGAGAATGTCTCTGATCTCAATCAGATCTTCTTTGCTCGCATTGAAGAGATCTCGGTTCTTCGATGTCGGGCTTTTCCAAGCTTGCCGCATGCGCATGCGCAGCTCTTCGATTTCGGAAATGGAGACGACACCTTCAACGATTTCGTTAACCTCTTGGCGAGCCTTTCGCTCTTCGGCCTCCAACGCCTTCCGATCATCTTTAGCTTTCTGTAGCTCGTCCTTGATCTCGTTGAGCTGGTCTTTTGTCTTTTTTAAATTTTCCACTTCCGCTTGCAAGTCAGCAGTAGCCTTCTGTTCGCGCTCAATCTCATTTGCCTTCCCTTTGATCATGTCACGGAGCTTCTCAACTTGTCTTTCAGTCAAATCAACCCGGTCACTCATCGCTATTTTGTGCGGCAGTCCGGATGCATTCATCTCATCAACCCATGTTTTGAGTCGATTGACTGACCGGTTACCGACTGTCCAGCGCTGGTTTCCTGAATCCCATTTTGCATTCTTGAAAACCTTCCGAAACATGTCCTTCAGATCATAATGGAACTCAACGCTGGCACCATCGGAACCATTGTTCAGCAGTGTAATTTGGATTTCTCCGGTTTCCGTCTCATCAGTCAGGTTTGCTTCATCTCTCATGTTATAAATCCTTTATTATCTTAATCCCTCGTGCTCTTATAGAGCCTGAATGCTGCGGTCATCAGCTTCGCTTTGCTGGTTTTTTCGGCTTTACTTAACATCTCGATCTCTTTCTTGAGTGAAAGCGGGATCGAGATATTGAGTTGAGTATATGGATCCTTCATTCGCTTCACTCACTTTTCATCAGCCATATCCATCGTCTCCATACAGCTCCCCATGCCGCTTCATCTTCAGCAGATCGTGTTGCGTCAATCTCAGGTTAGTCAACTTCATTTGCTCTATGTAGAAACCGACCACCAGACGATCCATCCTATCCCGGCTGCGATAAGCAAACGGGTTGCTTCTATCTGTGAGAAAATCGATTTCCTGCAACCCGGCCCACTTCTGATACCGGTATTGACCGCTATCATTGATGCCGTCATTATTTGGATCCCAGAAGTGCAGAAGCCATTCTGCCAATTTTTCATCATCAAAACTGTCCAGTGACGTTGAGGCACCATTTCCATACTTCACCTCAAATTCTCGAAATCTTCTATCATCGTAGATTCCAAATTCACTCCTATCTGTGATGACAACAAACCATGTCGGCGGGCCACAACTGTGAGTCCGATTGACGTTAACGGTCCGCCCCACGTGAATGGTCTCGATTGTTTCAATCGTCCCATCATGGAGCTTTTTTCTTGCTACACCTTTCGCCGCCTCGATTGCGTCCATTAGAGCCAGCTTTGACTGATCAAACGAGGGAACCGCTTCGACATTGCGCTCCAACCAATCCAGTTCCGTCATACTCACATCTAACATTCTTTTGCCTTCCTTCTATTCTTTGCTGTCACCGGATGCTTTATCGCCTCCGTTATTTCTCAAGTGCGCAATAAAACCCCGATTGCAAGCACTTTCTAGTATACTAGCACTAGAAATTTAAAGGGGGCTTTCGGGGCAAAGAAAAAGGCGCCCGAAGACGCCTCTGGAATGGGCTGCTCTGGTAGGAAAAAGGGGCTAGATTCCGACGTCGCCGTCTATTTCTGCTTCCAGATCGACATCGAGATGGCCGACGAGTGAATGCATAATGTCGAAGAGTTCAGGGGACAGACCTGTTACTGTGCCGAGTGTCTCTTCTATCGCCGTGAGAGCCGCATTGATGGCTTCAGGATCGGCCGCGTAGGGTGTTTTGTTGTCGTCTCTATCGCTAGTCACAGTGAAGCTCTCCTCCTGTGAACTCACGCTGAAGCGCAATTTCTGATATCTCGTTCTATTCCAAACGGTTCTGGATTTCCATCAGCTTGGTTTCAAAGACCTCCGCAGGCGTGCGATAGCCCAAGCACTTGCGCGGCGTTGAATTGAGGCGCTGGCAAATCGACCTCAAATATCGATTTGTCAGCGCCGTCGGTGCTGTTGATCTGGGAAGATAGCGGCGCAGCCTGTTGTTTGTGTTTTCAACGGTGCCTTTCTGATACGGCGCTTGCGGATCACAAAACCAAGCATCCGCTCCGATCCCTGCTTTGAGGTTCCGCCAGGCTGAGAACTCGGTGCCGCGGTCGAACGTGATGGATTGGCGCGCGTGAGCGGGTAGGGGTGCCAGACTCTGGATCAGTGCCTCCATGATCGGCTTGGGCTGCCGATCTTCGTTGCGCATCACCACAGCATAGCGACTGACGCGCTCGACAAGGGACGTTACGTTCACCTTCCCATGCTCCTTGCGGAACATCATCAGATCGCATTCCCAATGGCCAAATGTCTCACGCGTTTTGACGTAGTCCGGGCGTTCATGGATCGACCGATCCGGCGGAAAAACAAGGCCACGCGGTGTGCGTCGGCGTCGTGGCTGGCGTTTCTTGCGCCGATGCGGCAGATAGCGCGCCAATTCTTCGGATTGGCCATCAGGGCCGTAAACATAGGCATAGATCGTTTCGTGGCTGACCCGCACAGGTTGACCGTCATACTGCAATCGACCTGCGATCTGTTCGGGCGACCACCCGATCTCCAGTTGCTTAATCACGTGTCGCCTCAGATCCTCGAGCCGCACCAGTTTGCGTCGGCGCGCACGGCGTTGCTTAGCTGATCTCTGCGCCGTCATCCCGTAGTAGCCATCCAGATAGGGCAGCTCATCGTCGGTATATCGGTTCCGCTTGATCTCGCGGTAGACGGTCGAGCGGTGTCTCCCGATCTCAGTGGCGATCTTGTCGACGGATATTCCTACATTCAACATGTCTTCGATTGTGCGTCGTTCACGCAAACCTAACTCCGTGTGGGCCATCTTCCGTTCTCCTTGCTTTCCAGCAAGATAGGGGATTTGTCGCAACCCAGTTTAGAATGTGCCCCGGCTACAGCCAGATGACGCATAATCAATCTTATGTAAACTACCGGTCCGCAATTGCGAGCAATGGAGCACCTTTCCAGCTAAGCCCCTATAAAAACGTAGGCTTTCCAGTCTCAGGGTCTACCCACGTAATGGTCAACCAAGCATTTACTACTCGGGCTCTGATACCACCTTCCAGCCAAGGTTTAAGCGACTCCAGTTCAAACTCGCTTCTCTCAAACGCGTCATAAATCTCTAATACATCGTACAGATTGTGTTCGTTTGGTGGCGGCAGGAGATTGCTATCTTTCACGTACCGACGGTATCTGCCTATAGCTTCTGCGATGTCCGAGAGTGACACAAAATGGGGTCGAACTTCATGCAATCGTGCGCCCTTCGGCAACGCTAGCAGGATCTTCTGGGCTCTTTTTAGCAATTGAGTGATGATACTGTCTCCCAACACTTTTTTACTGAACTCTTGTCTGGAAAGAGCACTAGAGTTCACACGTACCTTATCTTCAAACTCAATAAGCAGAGTTGGATGATCGTAGTGAACATAGGTACATTCAACATCTCTTAGAAAAAGTGCGATTGGCTCCTCGCAACCCGTGAAATCATCAAGTGGGATCGGCCGCGGAATGCGGAATATAAGTTGATACTCGACCTTTTGCATTAAAAATCAGCCTCCCTTACCCTGTATCTATTATCTCTTGTTAATTGATTCGCCTCAGAGTAAACCCCACTCAATACGTAATCAAATTAAAAATATATTCCAAAGCACTAAATTTATTTTTGGATTTTATAATGATTAAAGAAGAATACAAGAATTTTTTAATTATGTGTTAAAGAATAAAAGAAGTCGTTGTAGTGCGGCTATTCATGCCCTCGTACACTGATCTGATCCCCGCAAACTCGATCGTTCACATGACGACACCGAAGTTTTCGGACACACAGAAGGCGTTCATCATCAAGCAGGGCGACGAAGGCACGCCTGTCTCGGAGATCTGCCGCAAGGCCGGGATCAGACAGGCGACCTACTTCAACTGAAAGAAGAAGTATGCCGGAGTTCTGCCAACCGAGATGAAGCGGTTGAAGCAGCCCGAGAATGAGAACGGCCGGCTGAAGAAGATCGTGGCCGACCTGACCTTGGGCCGCGAGATGTTGCAGAACGTCATCCGGCGAAAGTTCTGAAACCTGGTCGGATGCGCGAACTGGTTCGCGGGGTGTGCAGCGATTGGGCGGTTTCGATCAGGGCGGCCTGTGGGGCCATCGGATTTGATCGCTCGACGTTTCAATACAAATCCCTCCGCACCGATCAGGCTGCTCTCGAGAAGCGGATTAGAGGATTTACATATTTTTATCTAGGCGGATGCCCTCCATTGCGACAGCGTATCTGATCGTGTTGACCGTCATCCGTGCTCCCAGAAAATCACTCATGCGCGCCGTCAACAGATCGGCATGAGCTCCAGACTTTCGGCGAAGACGGAACGCAGCGCGAGGCGTGTCTAGGTCGTTTGGGGCGTCGTCCGGGATGACGACGAGGATGTCATAATCACTGTCCTCTCGATTATCACCGCGTGCACGACTGCCGAACAGCCAAATTTCCGCTGCTTGCATGTCGCGTTTACACAACTCTACAAGTCGCAAAATCTCTTGCGGCAGGCGTTGTTTGTCTTCTTATGAAACCATTCGATCTCACTACCACCTCGAGCAAATGGGGTAATTGCTTTTCAATCAGTATTTCGAATTCACAGGAATGTTTTGCACTCAGACACTGTCATCTAGCGGCCTCCTGCGCATGGGTAGTTTATCTGACGTACAAGCTGATCATAGCTCCGCTCCGGGCTCGACTTCTGGCCAGATCGGATTGATTGGAAGGCTTGCAGCTCTGTTTTCGATATCTTTGAACAGCATGGGTTTAAAATCCCAGAGATCGACCCCGACATTCACTGAATTGCGGCTTCCGCACCAGTTATCATGCACATGACCGAACAGGTTCAGAGCCCCCCTCCTCGCCCCGTTCCAGGTGATCAATGGGTAGTGATAAAGTGTGTGCCACTTGTTTTCAGAGCCGTCTTGCACCGTTGCAGTGTCCGAAATCGACGTCCATGGCAGCTCTAGAACACTGTCTTTGTCATGGTTGCCAACCACGAGGTGCTTTTCTGCCCCTGGCAACTGATCAAAGATGGAGCGCACATACGCTTTGTCTTTGGCTTTCCGGCCAAAAGCAAAGTCTCCGATGATCCACAACTGATCGCTCGGTCCAACTGCCTGCCGCAGGTTTTTGAGCAGAACCCCGTCCATCTCGTCCGCGCTCTCGAACGGTCGATTGCAATGCTCGATGATGTTGCGATGGCCGAAATGGGGGTCTGCTGTATACCATTTTTTCATGTCGTTCTCTTTCACTTTTTTGCAAAGCGAGCGATCACGAGATGCTGGGATTTTCTAGAAACTCACGGGCACATGTCGAGACCGCCCGCAAAATAACGGGACGCTATCTGTCGACAGGTATTATCGAGTGCACGTTCATGCTGAGAACCTAATATCCCTGGCTGATGAGGTCAATAGAGAGGCCCTTACAAAGTTATCTTACCAGACCACTTTGAGCCTAGTAATTTCAGAAAAAATTGAATCCTTGGAAACCAGGTTCAGCCCCGAAAGCTCGGCCGTCGAGGCTATGAATCGGTCGAATGGATCCCGGTGTGCTCACTTCCTCAGACTGGCATGAAGACAGATTTCACGGGTCAAAGTGGCCGTCAACCCCCCCCCTGCCCCCGCAGAATTTCAGGCAAGTCTTCTGCATACGGCTGCATGTCCGGCCACTTGCCGAGCCTGACTTTCTGCCCGATCTCAAAAAAAGCTGATCGGGCTCACATAAACGGCATCCGCATTCTCGATTACTGAGCATGCATTCGTATAGAGCTGGGCATCATCAGTGAAAGCCCAATCCCAGGCATGGGTGTCGAGCAGGACTGAACTCATTCCCAAGTTGCCATCTCATCTTCATACATGGGTCCAAGAAAGTCTGGAGACGTTTTGATCTTGCCTTTCAGCGTTCCGAATTTGAAGCCACCCTGGGGGATTGCCGTCAACCTTACAACCGGCTTAGAGCCTTTTGAGATAACAACTTCCTCGCCAGCCAACGCGGCTTCTATCAGCTTCGATAGCTGGCTTTTGGCTGTGTGTATATTGTATTCCATGATCGCCTTCCGGCCTACTTAGCTAAATTAGCCAATCCGGGCCGGTCAATCTGAGTTATATAAAGCCCATGCCGAAGACCGGAGATGATCTTTCGGCATCAAGCTCGATCTGAAGCTCGAGATCCCGGCAGCGCTTGTGCTCTTTGCTGACCTCGGCTGTGTAGATGCTCCGAAGCTCAATCTCGTCAGAGAGCTCGACGGATGACTCCAGAGACCCATTGAGGAAGGCCTCTATGCGCTCCGGACCATCTCAATCAATTTTCGGTTGGATGATAGATGGGAGTGCCACGGGCACTCAGCCTGCGGCTGCGCCCCAAACTGGCTGAAAGCTCGATGGCACCGCGTTTTTTATGGCGGTGTCGATACATGTGTCGAGCAAAGAGAGCGAGTACCGGGGTTGTCAGACCGGCATTTATGCTGATTCTGTCGATCCAAATTGATCCATTGCTATTTGGTAAAACGTGTATCGTATGCAGCCAGTGGTGGATGCCCTTGCCCCACTCGCTGGTTTCTATGCGCTTAGTCTCGAGACAGACTTGGTCTATTCGGATATGGTAGTCATATGATTTCGCAAATCCCAACGCTGTAACGTCTGTTATGTATGTGCGCCCAGGCTGCATCAGTTGGGCTGGAAGGCCATCATAGATAGAAACCGGGCGCGACACTTCCATCATGTCGGCAAAGTTCCTAGCCTTTTCGAACAGTGTTTCCGTCGGTTCTGGGTAGATTGCTTTAACCACCAAGTTGAGACCCATTTTCGTCCTAACCACGCTTGTTCTCTATGCCAATTCAGAGGAGTGGATCTCAACCGATGCCTTGCGACCCCTAGCCTTCGAAGGCGAGCTTGGCAGTTCTTTCTTGGCGTATTCAGGCAATAGCGAGGCTTTTCTATGACGAATGGTACAACGATGTTTCCCAATTAGAGCGGCTTTCCCATCACACCGCCGCTGCTTGGCGGTCGAATAGCCAATATGCTCGCGCGCGCGATCCATCACCTTAGCAAGAACTTTCTGACAATCGTGCAGGTGATCGCGCGCCAGACAGCGGCACTCGCGGCGAACCAAGACACCTAGTGAATATCCGGGGGCAGCGAGTTGAACTTACTGATCTCATGCGCAGCCAACTCAATCATTTTGGGACGACCGGAAGCCGTGTCGTGCTATGTGGCCTGAGCGTCACGGTGCCACCTACCATTGCCCAGACGCTCAACATGGCCTTGCACGTGCTGGCGACGAACGCAGCCAAGTATGGCAGCCTCAGCAACGACACAGGCGGGCTCGCGTTAGCGTGGGAAATTGAGGACGACACGTCCGTATGTAGTGACGCCAAACACCCTCCCGTCACCGACCTCGACCACGGTCGGTGACGGGGTCAGAATAGCAAATCAGAGATACTAAAGACTCAGGACCCATTAAGTTCACGTCCGTCGCGTGATCCACAGCTCCGAAAACGGACCGGTGACATGTTGGATTTCTTCGCGCTGACTGACGCGCTCGGAGTACTGTTTCGCAACGCCGCATGGCGAGCCTTACTTCGATGATCGGCGCGACCTAAGCGGTATCATACTTATTATTCGCAACGGCTTGGGGTGGCGCGATGCGACGAAACAGTATGGTTCGCACAAGGCGATATACAATCGTTGGAGGCGGTCGAGCTACAGCGGCATTTTTGCGAAGATCATGGCCGGCCTGCCCGCTCATCACAGTGAGACAAAGAAAGTGATGAGCGAAGTCACCTAGCCAAGCTCTCACCACGGACCGAAGCATGTGCCTAAAGGATTTCAATAAAGGGTGGCGTGAAGATCAGGCACAAACGACAAAAGATACCTACCACCTGGTTCGGCGGGACCAGTTGTTTGAGCAAAATGCACTGACTGGGACCGACCATTTACCGAAGTCGATAGCCTGGCTTGCGTGCGGCTTACACAGCCGGTACTGAGCCTGATCGTGCCACCACATCCGCATGCGGCGGGCGCGGCTCGTCAGCTTTGAGCGTCCAGAATGCGCACGGATTCAGCAATCATTTCGTCGATGCAGAGCAATAAATCTGAAGAGGGCATGATGAACTCGGCAGCCTTCTGATCGATGGCGCCATCTATGGCTGACGCACTTGCCCCAAGGTCGGGAAATCCGAGCGTCAAGGCAGTGCCCGCAATCTTGTGGCAAATCTGCCCGATCTCTTTCAATGCCGCGTGGCTCGGCGCTTGGCCTTGGATCTGTAATCGCAGCTCGGCTAGGCGCAGGCGCTTTTCATCCAACTCATCGACGAAGCGCGTGCGGATCCGCAGGAGGCCTGTGGAAAATGTAATGAGATCCTCCTGATACATGTCAGTGCCTTGATACCTGCGTCAAAAGCCAAAGAGTTTGGTCAGCGTCGAGCTGGGCGTTGCGACCGCGGCACGCGGTGTCCGGGCCGCAGCCTCGGCCAGAGATAGCGCGCGCACCAATGTATTTACTGCGCTACGGCCCGATTTCAACTGCAAAGTCATCGGGTCACCCACGACCGGAGTTACCAGCAAGGGGCGGCCATCACACAAATGCAGATCCATCGCGCAGAGCCGATCATTCAGATCTGCCTCGAGCGCGGTGGGATCTATTGAATCGCCTTCGATTAAGACGCAGATGAAATGCCCGCCGCCTGCGTGTGAGATGAAAAACCTTCGAGGCTTCAGGCAGTCCGAGATTCCTTCGGCAACATCGGTAATAGCCGCGTGATATTCGTAAAGGCTACTGGACCGAAACATCCGCTTAGCATCCGGAATGACGACGCCGAAGGCCTGCATGCCGAAGAGTGAAATCCGGGAGACCTGAAGCAAATAGTTCTCGAGGGCGAGATAATCGATGAAGCCATCGATATCCGAAAGCGTCAGACGCGCCTCGAGATCCTCTGGCTTGACGGTGTACGTTGACTTGCTCACTGCCTCGACGGGGTTGCGGTCCGTTTTCTGGCGGCGCTCCGTGACGAGATCCTGGATTAGGTTCAGCCGTGCATTGACTTCGCCTATCTCGAACGGCTTGGTGATGTAATCGGTGGCACCAGCCGCGAAGGCGCTGTCGACATACGAGCGATCGGTCATCGCTGTTATCATTAGGATCGGCGCGACCTCGTAGCCCGGTAGTCTGCGCACCGCAGATGTCAGTTGCACGCCATCCATCTTCGGCATCTGGATGTCGAGCAGCAGACAGTCAAAGGGAACTCTCGCATGCTCAATAGCTTGCAACGCATCATGCGCGGATTCGCAGAGCGTCAGGTTCGTGAAACCTGCAACTTTCAGGACTTCCGTCAAAAGTTCCAGAATGATCGGATCGTCGTCAACAGCTAGGATTTTCATCCCACTCTCCATCTTTGCGGTCAGGGGCATGGAAGTTTCCAACTCCCGTTATGCGTGCGCCCATTCTCCATTACCAAGTGGCCAAAGTATGACATTTTGATAGAAAACAAGTTTTAAGGCAAAATATTCAAAGAGCCTCTCTGCATTGGATTTCAGGAGCGTTTCGCCGTGCCAAACTCGCCTAGCCGACCGGGATTTCATAATTTCGCCTCAATTTGCAGAGCCAGTTTTTAGAATGCCAGCTCTTGGCAAGGGGGACGGTCCTTCAATCAGAGGCAGGAGATAGGGGCATACGCGGAGCAGATGAAGCTCGCCATTTCACGCCGCGTCAGTGATCCCCGACAGCGTCACAGGCCAACCAGTCCGTATCGAGAAAGATGTTGTCCTCGATTTCATCCACCTGTAGCGGGCTCTCCAACGCGAATGACGAAACCATCTCATACTCGTTTCGAACGAGGGCCGCTGCGGCGGCCCGGCTGAGGATCTGGTGGTCGTTGAGTTGATCGATGGAAACCTCGACCTTGTCATTGAACTTGAGGCTCAGAGTTTTTAGGGTCGAGCAGATATTGGCTTGAATGCTGTTCTGAAAGATCGCCGAGACGCGCCCCGCACGTCCCAGGATGCAGCAGATGAACCGGCCTCTGCCAATATAGGACATTAAAAGTGAAGATCCTGGAACGGCATCTGAGACCGCTTCGCTGACGGCGCGCAGGCGTTGCAGGACATCCGCGTGGTCGTAATCACGGCACGCCTTCTGAAAGGTCGGGATAAGGATACGAAAAACGTTGATCTGATAGAGCCCGTCTTGAAACCGCAGCAAGCGATTTTCGAGCTCATGGTAATCCATCATTCCGGGAACGTCGTAAAAGCAGATGCGCTTGGAGATGTCAAAACCATTTGGCGCTCCACGCGACGTTAGGACGGAATGCAAAACGTCGCGCCCCGCCTTCTCGCGCTTCAAGGCGTCGACCAACAGCATCGCAGTCGTGATCCGCCCGGCCAGTTCTACCTCGTCGAGCGGCTTTCTTAGGAAATCAGTAGCCCCTGCGTGAAAGGCCTGATCCATCAGCGGGGTTTCCAAGCTCGCTGTCACCATAATTATCGGAGTCGTCTTGTATCTGCTCTGTTGGCGAAGACGGCGGCAAAGCTCTATCCCGTCGATTTCACCCATCATGATGTCCAGAATGAAACAATCAAAAGGGGCGGATGTCGCGTCGACCAACTGCAATGCATGCTCGGCCGACGATGCAAGCGTCAGCGAGACATGGCCGAGCTGCTCAAGCTTTGCGGCAATGATATCGCTGAAGGTGGGATCGTCATCGACCAGAAGAATATTCACCGTGACGGCCTCCATGATAGATGTGAGTGCGGGAGTGGTTCGCCCTCCGTGCTAAAACGTAATTGTGGCAATTTCTCGGAATTGCTGAAGATAATTCAAAATCATGTCAGACGTTATAAATATATGGATCAACGACGGTTTTGGGACGGTCGATAGCGTATTTTAAGTTCCTAGCGCCACGATCCCGACGCAATTCTTTACCGGTCGAGCGGCGGATAGGGCCTGAGTGATGAAGGTGCGTGAATTTTAATGCGCGCAGGTTTGCTCATCTTTGGGAGGTGTCCATAATTTAGCCCAACTTATCCTCTTTGGTCTCCGTCAGAACGTGCTTCGCTGCGCGCGATTTCTCCTACGATCTGCCACCTTAAGGCGGTGACGCTACCAATAAGGACTGAGGACCATGAAAATAATTGCTGTCGATGACGATCAGGTTGCGCTGGATCTTCTCAGCGAATGCTTGCAGCAAGGGGGGTACGAGCATGTGACCCTGATGTCTTCGCCAGCCAATGTGGTGAAAAAGCTAAATGACACTGCCATCGCCTATGACTGCATCCTTCTGGACATCGAGATGCCGGGCAAGGATGGCATCCAGCTCTGCGCGGAGATTCGGCAGCAGCCGCGATACAAGAACACACCGATCATCATGATCACCCAGAACCGCGATCATGCCGCGGTCGAGAGGGCTTTCTCGAACGGCGCCACTGACTATGTCACCAAGCCCTATGGCTTCTTCGAGGTGCTGACGCGCATCAGGGTAGCGGAAAGGCTGGTTCAGGAGCGTCAGGCGGCCTTGGACAGCTACTTAACGTTGCGAAAGCGCGATAAAGGGGGCACACATCTCTCTCTTGTGCCTTGCGAGGACAAGGATGATGCCGCCCGTGAATTGACCGAGTCCAAGGTTAGCAAGGACAAGATCCTGTCCTTGGGCGTTTTCCAGAACTACCTCGATCAGGTGACAAGCGCCGACACCTGCAACACGGCCCTGCTTGCGATCAAGCTACACCGGATCGACGAGGTCTTCGCGAACACCACAGCGAGGGAATTCCTCGGACTACTAGATTCTGCCGCCGGCGCAATCCATGCGGAATTCGCGCCGCAGAAGGTTTTCGTCGCCCAAGTCGGCAACGGCATCCTGCTCTGCGCGTGCGAGCACTCAGCAGTCCAAGAAGTGAGCGTTATGGAGCAGGCGCTTGAGGCGAGACTGAAGGCCGGAAGCCTTCCCGATGTCTGCCGCAAGTCGATCTCGCTGCAAGTTTCCGCAGGAGAACCGTTCCGCCTAAAAACCACGCACAAGCTGAATTTTCATCGGGCGTCCAAGGCCGCGATCAGCCGTGTGGAATTGCGCGACCCCACATCGTCAGAGATCAGATCTTTCCCAAAGGTGGTTACGCAAGGCAAATCCTAGCAGCGGGCGACCACGTAAGCGCGCTATGCTAATTGCCCAGATAATGCAAAGGCAGCTTGCTGCGCACAGCCGACCTTGATGAAGGTAGCAGCGCATAAGGCTGGAAGATCGACCCGAGCTCACCCATGCGCCAAGGGAGGTTCCAGGCGCTCAGAGATTTAGCGTTGAGATCGCCCCTACGACCGGGCAGCCCTGACCGTTTCTACGCCCCGTAAAGGACCCACTCCTGGTGACCACAGACACCCCCCAAGCCCGGCATGGCGGCTGGCACGCCATCATTGGCTCGTCCTCGATCATGTCGCTGGCGCTCCTCGGGGATGCGTTGCTCTACGCGGTGTTCCCGGTCTACGCCGAGTCTCTCGGTCTCACGCTGCCTTGGGTCGGGGTCATGCTGTCGGCCAACCGATGGTGCGGGTCTTTGCCTATTGGCTGCTCGCGCGGCTGACGCAGGCGGTAGGCGTGCGGCGCATGTGCATGGTGGCCGCCGTTACCGCGACGGCCTCCGCGACGATCTATGGCTTTGGTCAGGGTCCGGCGATCATGCTGGCCGCTCGGGTTCTCTGGGGGCTCACCTACGCGGTTCTGGTGCTCGCCACGCTCTCCTATGCCATCGAATACCGCAGGGGCATCGGGTCACGCGTGGGGGTCAGACAAGCGATCCAGCGGCTCGGCCCCATTCTGGCGCTCCTGGGTGGCGCTTGGCTGGTCGGCGTCTTCGGCCACAACTTGACTTTTGCCATTCTGGCGATTCCAACGGCACTCTCCCTGATCATTGCCTTTTCTCTGCCGAAGGCGCAGGGCGAGGCTGCCAACCGAGAACTCGTAGAAAAGTGCTGCCTGCGTTTCCTGTCTCGGTCCCAACATTGCTCAAATCTCCCGTTGGTCAGAAGAATTGAATCAGCAACTTACGCTTCGATCAAGCAAGGGTTTTTCAACAAAATACACCCTTCCCTGCGTAAGGGTGAAGGAGCGCGAACGGCCCATATCAGGCTTGCGCCGGCAGCGGAATCCTATCGCGTAACGTCCTCTAGCGCTCAGTCGCTAAAGCGTGCAGCATCTTTCGATAAGCTACGGTCACACATGTCACCGCTTCGCCTTGCAGCGGCTAGTGGGGACGCTCGACCGAATTCAATCGGTTCTGACTTTACGTATTCTCGGGGCAGGCTGCAGGCCGGTTTCTGGCCTCGAGCTGGAAATGCGAGTAGCAGCCGGCTCCGTCGAACCTTTCGGCCAAATACATCTTCGAGAAGCGCACACGCCTCTCCAGGTTCGCCGTGGAAGCCCGCGGGCGCAGGAAGGTCTTCATGAAGATTCGGGCAACCTGGCTCACGTCATCCGTTGCGCGGATGCGTTGTATCATTGCGCCATACTCGGTCTTCAGCTCGTAATGCAGGTAGCCGTAGTTCGCCTCGAAGCTCTCTTGGCCGCCGACGCGCGCGGCGTAGCTGCGAAACCGGCTCTTGCGGGGGCCGCACCACTGGGAATAGCCGTAGCAGCCGCCATCGATCTCGGCGAGCATCCGGAAATTCCCGGACTCATGAGCGAGGTTTCCGGTGATGCCTGCCGCCTGGCTACGTGTCAGTCCGAAGTCCCTTTGCAGGTTCGCGATCAGCTGTTCGGGAATGGTAATCGGCGCGGCTTGCGTCTCCGGCGCCTCGCTGGCGGCGGAAGGTTTCGGATTTGTATTGGGAAGCTTGGATCCGCGATCGGCGAATGCTGGTGGAGCAAGGGCGATAAGAAGGGCGGTGGTTGCGGCGGCAATATATCTCATAGTGACTCACATCTGCTGCAGGTGCGCGCGCCGCTGAGGGCGCTGAAGGGAGCTCAATTTCATGCTGCGCTGCAGAAAGATACCTTATGCGCTTTCGCAAGCCAAAAACGGCGGATTATTGCCCGCCAAGCCTTCAAGATCGGAGCCTCGAAGCACACCCGCCATTTGCCGTCGACGCATGTGGCGGCCGTCGCGGTGCGAGCCCAAGAAGGGTCTGGAGGGCGCCGAGATCTACATCTTTGCCGCCGTTCCAATGAGATCGTCCGCCCGGTTCACCGCTAAAGGATGCCAGTTCCCCTCGACCGAGAAAGTTGCGACACTCGGCTTCAAGACCACGCGGAAGAGGCGTGTCCGCTACTGCGGCTGGACCGCACAGATAGGGCGAGGACCGTGTACGAGGGGAGGGGGTTCGGGTCGGCGAAGGTGCGAGCCGGATCTGTCAGTCGCTGTCCGTCGCAGCGAATTGCCCCACCTGTTTCCCGGAGGGCGGGCCTTAGTCGTGCCTTGGCGGAGTTTTGCAATCAGCCACGAAGCCGCGACGCAGCGTTACCGAACAGATCATTGCCATCAGATTCGACTAACGCCGTTTGGGACAACCTTGGTCCAGCTTTGCTGTCAGCGATGACAGGCTAAGCCGGGCCCGTCCAGATATCGGGCGTGACATAGACGACGTTCTCATTGACGCCGACCATCACTTCGCCGTCCTGAACATTGACCTGAACCTTCATCGCGCGGTTTGCGATCCTGGCAAGCGCCGCCGTATCGGTCTCGGAAAAATTGACGACCTGCAGATTTTCAAACCGGGTGGAGCCGCTCTTGACCTTGTCCCACCACATCTCGGCGGTCTTGCCACCATAAGGATAGAGGATCACCTTTGCGGCCTTGCTGCAGGATTAGCGCATGACCTTCTCGCTGGGAAGCCCGAGGGCAACCCAGACGTCAATCGTAAGCATTCGGCGAAGGCCGTGGGCGCGGCGTATTGATCAGAGGCGTTTGGGTGCGGCTTTTGGTTTACGCGGTTTCGGGGCCCATTTTTTGGCAAGACGCTCGAAGTTATCGAGGATGCGGCCGATCTCTGCCTCATCCGGGTCGAACTGCCCCCCATACCATTCCAGCATCTGGCTGTGTTCTTCGTGCTTGGGGTCGGCTATGGCATCAAGGAAGTCAGCGTAGCCGGAGAAGCCACCCACGTCCTCGGGAGGGCAAGCACCGATGGCCCTAACAAGGCGTGGATATGCGGCGCCCGCGATAGAGCCATCGATTTTCTCGATCTTGATCACGTGGTGCCAGTTGTCGCCAAAGTCATAGATGTAATGGATGGTCTTGGTTCCCACATCTTCGATCACGTCAAGCAGGCTGGTTTTGCTGGCGGGCATCGGGCCATCGTAAAAACCATCTGGATCTGGCACACCCCAGCCGCTGCCGCCGGCCCTGAACTCATACAGGTGACTGTCGGTCCATCCCATGGCAGCCTGGATCACATCATGCAGGCGGTTCAGCTTGATCTTGAGGGGCACATCAAAGCGTCGAAGCACCTGAGGCTCGACATCGGACAATGTGACCTTGATGCGCGCGACCAGCGTCATGCAGCAATCCTCTTCAATTCCATGGCGGCCTTCCAATTCCAGGGCAACAGCTCTGGCAAGCGTGACACAGGCATATCGGGCAGTCGCGCCAAGACGTCTGCCATCCATGCCTGCGGGTCGATGTCGTTCATTTTTGCCGTGACGATGAGGGTATACATGAAGGCTGCCCTATCGCCACCGCGTTCAGACCCTGCAAAAAGCCATGACTTTCTGCCCAATGCGATCCCTCTGAGCGCCCGTTCGGCGGCATTGTTCGTGAGGCAGAGGCGCCCGTCATCAAGGAATGCGGTGAAGGCCTCCCAGCGACATGTGCCCTCGAGCATGTAGTTGATCGCCTTGGCAACAGAGTTGTGCTTTGACATCCGAGCCCGCTCGGCCAGCATCCAATCATGCAGATCATTGACCATCGGCGCTACCCACTGCTGGCGAGCTTCATGACGCGCTGCATCTGACAGGCCGGTGATGTCACGCTCGGCCGCAAAGATCGCATCGATCCGCGTCACAGCGTCCAGCGCGATGGGCGAGATTTCTTTTGCTACCTTTTTACCCTTGCGGGCTATGGCCTTGATGTCGGCCAGTTCAAAGAACTTGCGTCTTGCGTGGCTCCAACACAGCGCACTACGGACTGTGCCCGGACTACGATCTGCGAGATACAAATCATTGTAGCCGCCATACACGTCCGACTGAAGAACACCGTGCCATTCGGCCAGATGCCGTGTCGGGTGTTCTTTCCGGCGATCTGTTGAGAAGTGGAAGAGTGCGGCAGGTGGCGCACCCCCATCCCACGGTCGATCGTCGCGCACATAGGTCCACAGTCGCGCCGTCTTTGCGCCACCACGCGCCAGTAGCGGCACGGTGGTATCGTCACCATGCAAACGGCCAGCATCCAGCACGTGGCGCGCGATTAACGCATGAATGGGGGTCAGCGCCACACAGGCATGGCCGATCAGATCAGCCAAGGTGGACAGGCTCAGATCAACTCCCTCCCGTGCAATGCGCTCGGATTGCCGGTTCAACGGTTGATGTTGTCCATACTTGTCGAAGGCGATCATCGCGATCAGTTGCGGCCCGGCCCAACCGCGCGGAATGGCATGGAACGGGGCCGGCGGTTGTGGATTGTGTAGTTTTGTCCACGGTAAGTGGTGCCAGAAAACAGCATCGAAAAAGGCGCCACCACGGCTGAACGTCCGCTGGACAAGCCGAAGGTAAGGCCCGACATCGCGCGATCGTCGGAAACTCGACGGATCATCTATTGCGGCCGCAAAAGCCAGTGCCGTGATCGGCCCTACACCTGGGACGGTCATAAGACGTGAGCAGGTTTTCGATTTACGGGCCATCTTTTTAATATCGGTATGTCTAACGTCAGCACCTGTGGGAAGAACATTAGGCAGAGGTCGCATACGGCGGCCTCGGTATTAGCTTTCACGAGGTGAGCTCGGCAGACATCTACGACAACGTCGGCCATCGGGGGGTCGAGAAGCAGCATGCGCTTGTGGGCTCTTCAACGACGCCGATGCAAAAGGACGGCTTGCGCAATGACCCACATCAATAGTCGTATCGTACTCCTCGAGGGCGGCGTCACCGACGCCCTCGGGACCCCTTTCCTGGCACTCGCACAGACCAGGGTGGAGATCGAAATGCTCCGGCACATCCCGTGGAGAGAGGAACTGGTTCGACCCGATTGGTCTCACGATGGCTCCCGGCACGACGCTACGGTTCACGAACCGAGATCGGGCAGACAGCCATACCGCAGCCGCCTATCATCGTTACCTAATTCCGTTCCGTCCACCAGTTGAGTGACTAGACGATGCGCGGCTCCAATTGGAACTCGGGCGAAATAACTAAAAAGTCGTCAGACCGTACTCATCACCCCGGGAACATCACGCCCCTGGAAGCGCGCCCGGCGCTTGCCCAGAACGGCCAACCCGACTACCAATCGCAAACTAACGGACTCTATGTATCAACGATAACCGACAGGGGGCAAAAAATGGAGCGAGAAAAAAGAGCAGATGTTGTAATTATTGGCGGAGGTATCGCTGGATTGAGTGCGGCCACTGCCGCAGCTTGGTCTGGGAAAAGTGTGCTGCTAATTGAAAAGTCCCCTTTGTTGGGAGGAACTGCTCGATACGCAAATGGAAGCATTTGGGTTCCAAACAACCACCTAGCGAACAAAAAGGGTATATTTCACTCCCCAGAGAATGAACTAGATTTTCTCCTAAGTGAATGCTGGCCGAACTATCAGCATTCCTTGGATCTGCGTGGTGTTGACCCAAACGAGTTCCATAGAACAAAAACTTACATCGATCAGGCTTCAAAAGTAATTCGAGATCTTGATACGAGTGGAGTATTAAAATTCACACAACTAGAGAAGATTTTCCGAGCATTCTTTTTCTCTAAAGCCGACTCTGAAACAGCGGTTACCAGAGCACTGGCTGACCTTGATTTCGAGCTAACGCCAAGAGAAATTTCTAGTGCTGCTGTAGCATCTTGGGATTATAAGTGGAACAACCCTTATAATATTACCCCATATGGAAAGCATATTTGGGCAAACTTTGATCTTCGAGTGACCGCTAAATACTTTGGAAGGAGCATTAGACAGCACTGGAGGAATATATTTAACCAGTTCTTCTCAATCAGAAGTTTCTCATCCCTGGTGGACCAGCTGGTTAAGCTTCCGACAAAATTCTGGGGCATGGGCCATGGACTCACCTTATCCGAAAAATTGCACCGGCATTTAAAGAAAACAGACGTAGAAATATTGTTAGAGCACGATTGCGTGGGCATTGAGGTGCAAGGCAAAACAGTTGTCGCAGTACTACTAAATGAAGTTGGTAGTTCTGAAACTATCCGTTGCGCAGTAGGACAGGCGGCAATTTTTGGAACTGGCTGCTTTACGCAAAGATTGATTTGCGGAGAGCACCCAAGCAAGCTGCCGATTAAATCAACGTGTGTCGCAGAAACTAGTGACGGTAGCGCGTTAAAACTATTCGATGATCTTGATGTTAAGATTGAAACGACTCCAAAACCCCTTCTCTCTCAAACTGTTTTCCAGTTGGCACAGAAAGGGTCTGGCGTTTCTCACGAGCCTGTGTTTTTCTTGTATGGAGACAGTTTTTTCGTTGTCGACCGTTGTGGCAAACGTCTGATGAACGAAAAGCTTAACTATCATGAAAGAGCCTCGTATCACCTCGAAGATCCTGACAAAGAGTTCCTCTTCTTGGTTTGTGACAAGAGGTTTGTGGAGCGCGCTTGGGGCTTTGGGATAAGTTTGCCGTTTGATCAATCACTTCTTTTAGAAAGTGATAATTTTTTTGACCTTCGGGACAAAGTCGATAAAGTGTTTGAAAGAGAAGCAGTGGAATTCAGACTATCTGATGAATTTCCCGATAACTTACTTCACACCCTCCACAGGTTCAATCAGTATGCAAGTCAAGGCCATGATCCAGAGTATGGTCGAGGTTCAAATGCATATGATGTTCTTGGGTTTCCGAAGCCAGACAGAGATCATAAATCCCCATCTCGCTCGATGGAGCCGCTGAGGGGGGACAAGTTTTACCTATGTATCTATAGTCTATCCGCATTTTCAACGCACGGCGGCTTGGCTTGCGACCAGCACTCCAGAGTATTAAGAAAAAATGATGTGCCTTGGGAAAACTTATACTCTGTTGGATCTTCTTCAGCGAGCTTCCTAAATGGACATTATCCCGCGCATGGCCTTTCGATCGGGAGTAGTTTGGTTTTTGGTTATCTTGCGGGATTGCACGCAACAAATAATTTGCCCAAACTTGATAACACTGAGAAGTAGGAGGATGGCCATCAGTGTCGCACTTCATATGGTGGTGTAGAGTCGTTGTTACCGACATTGCTACGTTCCGGACTTCGGTAACGGGTCGGTCCCAGTCAAGGCATTTCGCGCAAAAAAGACTGATCCCGCCGAAGCAGCAGAGCGACACTTTCTGGCGTCAGTGCCTGATCTTCACGCCGCCCTGTAATGAGGTCCTTCGGGCACATGCTTCGGTCCGTGGTCAGCGCTTGGCTGCCAACATGATGCTGGTTCGGTGCAATTCCGATGTGCCCATCTCATAAGCGTGCTTGACGGATGCCAGCGACGGTCCTGAGCACGACATCATCGGAACTGAGCTCCCCCAATGAAGTGGTCCGCCCCTATGATTAGGAAAGCGGGGAACTATAGATGGCCATTAAGAAACCCAAGCCGGAAGAGATTGTCGTGAAGTTGCGGCAGGTTGAAGTTCTGATGGGGCAAGGCATGCCCCGGATGGATGCGATCCGTCAGATCGGTGTGACTGAGCAAACGTATTACCGCTGGAAGAAGAAGTACGGCAGGATGGGCACGGAGCAACTTTAGGAACTGAAGCGGCTCCAAAAGGAGAACGAGCGTCTTCGCCGTGCCGTATCGGATCTGACGTTGGATAAGCTGATCCTGTCAGAGGCTGCACGGGGAAACTTCTGAGCCCCTCGCGTCGGCGCGCCTGCATTGATCTGGTCCGCAGCCAGATCAACGTTTCGGAGCGTCGCATTTGCCGTGTTCTGGGCCAGCATCGGTCTACACAACGGCGGTTGCCGCAGGGACCGGCGCGAACCAGACGCGTTCAAGATCGGTCCCGAGAGCTGCCAGATCTTCCACCGGCAGCACTGTCCCATTCGGGTTGATCGCGTCGTGGTGCGCAAGCTTGTGCTCGGTCTCCTGAACCCGTTGGAGCGTCCGGTTCCACCGGGCTTCCAGTTCGGCGGTCACCAGACGGTTCTCAGGGTCCGACGCATCATACTGCCGGAAGGCCCGGTCAGTCGCGTATTGGCCGACCTCCGAATCTCGTGTTCAGAGTCCAATGCTGCGCCTACCAGTAATCGGAAGACGGAAATATGGTTCCGAGCTCCGGCCAGCCTCGCAGATCAGCCCCGCAAGGGCCCTCAGGGCAGCCAGATCTACATGCGCCACATCAACGCGGCGGCAGGCGGCACATGCCGCCCGATCAAACATCCAAACGGGCACTTCCAGAAGCCGGTCCGATCGGCGACTCGTGAGATTGCACCGAAACACAGAATCCCCAGCCTTCTCATTCGTCTCATAGATATAAACCGATCGCCCGAACCAAGGTGCCATCGATAAAGAACCTCGTGCCGGTCGGTAACGTGGGTGTTCTGATGTTCAGTTGTACAGCACCGCCAGGCCGCACAGTGCTCTGGGCTACCGCCCACCTGCGCCAGAGCGCCATAATCCCGATGGATCAAAGGCCAACCATGCACTAACTTTTAAATTGGACCACTAAAGTGGGGCTGCTCACACAGGACCTCATAGATAGGGGTGTCTTCTCGCTCTGCGGAAATGCGATAGGCTAGTACAGCGACGTCGTTCGCTCGCTTAGTGTAGCGCTCTGTCATTAACACGGACCGCCATCTCTGCGCGACGACGCTCTCTTGCCAACGAGAGTCGTCTTGAAGAATTCCAGCGGGGTGTGGGAAAACAAAAACTGCATCTTTTGCTGTCATATGCCGCGCACTATCAGCGCCTTCCGCCCAGAACCGTTCTTCGAGAGACCAAAGGTCGTCTTCGTCGTTCACGGTTGATATCCTTACTTTTGATGTCTTGCCGAGGCAGCTTAGGTCACGTCGGAGGAAGCTGTTGCACGAGAGCTTACCGACTATCCGACAGTTTTCCGAACGTGCTATCTAACAAGCTTTTCAACTTGCCCGCTGCGCCCTTGACTGCCTTCTCCAGTGTAGTGGCTGCATCCTTTGCGACGACGGGCTGCCGTCCTTTCAGCCGCCCTTCGATCATGCAGTGCATGTCCTCCTGACCCGTCGGACCACTACGCGCTTTGGTAAGATGAACCTCAATTCTGGTGAGATGTTCATCAAGGTGAACCAGTTCACTTTCAACCAAACCATTGATAAGGTTGGTAAGCGCTTCGCTCCCCTCGATGCTGTTATCGGTACTGACTTCGATATGCATGTTGATTTCCTTTTGAACATTCATTCGCAAACCGCTGAGATTGCTTGATCAGCAGAATAATTGTACCAAGTATGGAAACGTCTCGAAGTGATCTGGATCAAGGGCCTGAATAAGGTCGCTTTCTGGCAGGAAAATTCGTCTGATCCACCGACGTTAGAAGGATTGTTTCACTGCCATGCTCTGGCCGATCGACGTTCTCTTCCGGGACGTCATTATCGAGTCAGCCACCAGCCCCCGACCACAAAAGTGTCACGCTGCAATCAGTCCAGCACATAGGTAAACATCTTCCCAAGGCCTTTTGTCAGGTGGTAAAACTAGGGCGACCATGCGCAGCATAAAGCCAGTCTTCCGAATTTCGTTGATTGAGGTCAATACGCAATCTTGAAGGCCCAGTAGACTGGCGGTGTTCTGGTAGCTCAACGTCGCGATGCCGGTTTGTGTAAACTGACCCTGTGCGATCAACTTCCGGCTTCTAAGTACGTAGCCATAGCGTGCGGAAATGCGTCGGCACCTGATCAATCATGCTCGATTTATCATCAGGCTGGCCATTCGTGCCAGCACATCACTCTGAAATTAGAAACAGGAATAGCCATGGCGGTTTCTGCAAAGAAAACTCAGAAAGTCCAAAGCGAGTCATAGCCATCGAGTTGCAGGATGCCGTCGAAGCCCCGCAAGAATGTCTCCACGTTCTCCCCGGCACGGCCGGGGGCGTAGAAGAACACCACGCCCGGAGGATCATCCCCGCCGCAGCCCCGGTCATCACGAGCCAGTGCCCGGAGATATCCGGTCTTGGTCCTGCCGCGCCCCGGATCCAGCACCGGGGCGATGGTCTCGTCCATGAACAGCTTGGTTGATGTCTCCAGATGGTCGCCCAGTCGGTCGACGACGGGGCCGAGATGGAAGGCGGCGGTGCCGACCCAGTCGGCCTACGTGCTGCGGTGGATGTCGATCCCGGATCGGGCGAGGATCCGGCTCTGTCGATACAATGGCAGATGATCGGCGTATTTGCTCACCAGCACATGCGCGATGGCGCCCTCGGTCGGCAGGCCGCCCTCGATGAGATGCGCCGGGGCCGGCGCCTGGATCACACCGTCGGTGCAGGCGCGACAGGCGTATTTGGGGCGAACGGTGACGATCACCCGCAGATGCGCGGGCACGATATCCAGCCGCTCGATGCGATCTTCGCCGATCTTGTGCATCTCACCGCAGCCACAGGGGCATTGCATATTGTCCGGCTTGATCGCGCGCTCGATGCGTGGCAGATCCTTGGGCAGGTTGCCCCGGTTGCGCCGGGCCGCACGCCGGGGCCGGCGCTCGGAAGGCGCCTGCGCCTCCTGCTTCTCCTCGGTCTCGGCGATCGCGACCTCAAGGTCCTCAAAGGTCAGCTGCCGGTCATCTTCGCCGAGCTTCTCCGACCGTTTGCCGTGAACCGCGTGGTTGAGCTCGGCGACCAGATGCTCGAGGCGCTTGTTGGCCTCCTTCAGCACATCCCGCTCGCGCAGCACCGCAGCGACAGCTTCGCGCTGCGCCTCGGGGATGGCGGATAGGTCGATGATCGCTGCGGCGGGCATGGCGCAAGGATAGCCCGAACCGGTGTCGGATGCGCGTCCTTTCATGCGCCTGATTCATTCTGCCGCAGCCGGACGGCGGGTCTCCAGCGCCTTCACCTTGCGCCAGTCCAACCCGGCAAACAGCGCCTCGAACTGCGCCCGGTTCAGCATCATCACGCCACTCCGGATCGCCGGCCAGGTGAAGGTGGTCTCCTCGAGCCGTTTGCAGGCCATCACCAATCCGCTCCCATCCCAGAACAGGATCTTCAGCCTGTCGGCGCGCTTCGCCCGGAACAAAAACACGGTGCCGGTGAACGGGTCCTCTCCTGGGACCGATTGCACCAGTGCGGCGAGTCCGTCATGCCCCTTCCTGAAGTCGACCGGCTGCGTCGCCACCAGAATGCGCACTCTGTTTAAAGGCATCATCATGTTCGGCAGCCCACAGCGTGGACGATCTCGGCAATCTGCGCTGCCGAAGCGTTCCCGTTCAAGCGAATGGATACTTCACCAACGATGATCTCGATCGAAGGCGCCTCCGGGGCCGAGGTGGTCTCCGGCGATGAACACAAAGGCTCCTCATCGCAAAGCATCAGCGGCGCAAATCCAGGAGGTTCCGAAACGGCCGGCAGAACCAGCTTGCCGTCCTTCGCAAGCCTCCGCCATTCCGAAATCCGGTTCGCGCGCGCACCATACCTACCGGCAACCTCGCGAACCGTCACTCCGGGCTCCAGGGTCTCCGCGACGATCCGGGCCTTCAGATCATCAGGCCACCGCCGTCGACCCGCGGTGGAGACATCAACTCCGCCCGACCGGAAAAACTCCAACGTATCTTCCATGGAGAAACTCCATCCCTGTTCCAAAACAGACACGGCTTCTCAGAAACGGCCGATCCGGAACAGGTGGGGCCAGCTGACGCTTATGCCCGGCCAAGGCTGCCACGAATCCCCGGCTTCGCAAACCGGCCGCCCTGCTGCGCCGGGGGCTCACAGCACGCCGCCCGCGCCAAGTTGGCTGATATCGGGAATGACGATATCGGCCAGCGGCTTCAGCACGGTCTGCGTGCCGGTTCCGCTGAGCACGCCCACGGCGCGCCCGGCACCGCCCGCACGGGCGAGCTGAAGATCTTGGATATTGTCGCCCACCATTGCCGCTGCATCCGGGGCGATGCGCATGGTCTGGCAGAACGCCAGCAGGGCGCGGGGGTCGGGTTTGTGCCCGTGGCCGGAATCGTAGCCCGCGATAAAATCGAAATATGGGGCCAGGCCGGCGCTGTCCAGAAAGACGCCGATCGCCTTTTCGCTGTCGCTGCTGGCAACGCCCATTTTGTAGCCGCGCGCATGCAGCGCGCGAATGGCCTCAAACCCGCCCTCTATCGGCACGGCGCTGCGCATCGCGTCGGTGAAGATCCGGTCTATCCGGTTGATCAGCGCCGCACGCGGCATCGCGGCGCCGCCGGAAATCCAGGCATCCGCGATCTCGGCCGTGTTGCCCGCGGCAAGCAGCCCGCCGGCATGGGCGCGGCCCGTTTCGGGGTCGGCATCCGCGAGGGTCAGCAGGCGTGCGGCCAACGCCGCATCGCAGCCGGACGCAACCTGCGCCGCCTGCAAATTTACCGGCGTCCAGGTCGCGTGATAATCCAGCAGCGTCCCGTCCTTGTCAAAAAGGATGGCCTTGATTGTCATATCCGCACCATTTTACCGGATCAATGTGACGCCGCGCGCGCCGGACAGCCACAGGATGCCGCGCACGATCAGCAACATCAGCATCACGATGGCCATGATGCACACCGAAAATGCCGCCGCCTGGTTGGTCGCGCCGCGATCGGCCAGTTGCAAGACCGACACCGCCGCCACCTGCGTTTGCGGCGTGATCAGGAAGATCACCGCTGACAGCGACACCATGGCGCGCATGAAGAAGAACACGCCAACCCCGAGCAGCGTCGGCCAGATCAGCGGCAGCGTCACCTTGAAGAGAGTGCGCAGCGCGCCGCCCCCCAGCATCGTCGACGCCTCGTCGAAGGTCGAGCTGATCTGCTTGAGGCTGGTCGTGGTGATCAGGAATCCCTGCGCATGGTTGTAGTAGATATAAAGCAGCACGATCAGCGGAAATGTGCCGTAGAGGAAATTCAGCGGGTTCGCCAGGCTGTTGAAGGCCAGCACATATCCCAGCCCCAGTACCATGCCGGGGATCGACGCGGGCAAGGTGGACAGGAACGAGATCGGCGCGCTCAGGACCGTGCGGAACTTCATGGTGACGATCGACGCAGCCAACACGGCGGCAACGCCCAAGGTCGCGGTGGCCAGTGCCACGCCGATGGAATTCCACAACGGCTCGGTCCCGTTCTGCACGTCAAAGGCGTAATGCTTCAGCGTCAGAGCTATCTTGTAGGGCCAGAGCTGCACCAGGCTGGCAAAGAACACGATCAGCGGAACGGACAGAAAAATTACCGTGATGACACCGGCATAGGCGCCGTAAGCCATGTCGCGCCGCCGGTTGGGCCGCACCTGTAACGCGACGGATTTATCCGTGACCTGCGAATGCTGCCGCTTGGAGATATAGCCCACGATCAGCTTCGACAGCGCCGCCGGCACCAGCAGGATCACCCCGATCACCGCGCCGAGATGGAATTGCGCCTGGCCAATGACCTTGTTGTAGATCTCGGTCGCCAGCACATTGAAATCGCCGCCGATGACGACGGCATTGCCGAAATCAGTGATCGATAGCGAAAACGTGACGAACATCGCCGCCGCGATGCCGTAGCGTGTCGAGGGCAGGGTGACGGTACGGAATATCTTCCACGGCTTCGCGCCCATGACGATCGCCCCCTCGTAAAGGCGCGCATCGGCCACGGCCAGCGCCGCCGACAGGATCAGGAAGGCATAGGGAAAGGTGTAGAGCGAATTGGCGATCGCCACGCCCCAGAATCCGTAGATGTCGATTTCGAACCCGAGAAAGCGGTTGAAAATGCCGTTGCGCCCCAAGAGGAAAATCAGCCCCTGCGCCTGGATCAGCGACGGCGCGAAAAGCGGCAGCATGACCACCATCCGCAGCACGGATTTGCAAACGACGTTCGTGCGTTGCAGCGCGTAGGCGTAGAAATAAGACAGCGTCACCGCGCAGGTCGCCGACAACGCCGCCATCCCAAGGCTGTTGCCAACCAGCTCCCACATGCGCGGATCGCTCAGCGTGGAGGCATAGTTGCCGAAGCCGGCCGCCCCGTCCACATCGAAGCTGCGCCAGAGGATCGCAAAGACGGGTACGATGAAGAACACCGCCAGCCCGATGATGACGAGGGCCGACAGGATCAGCGACACGGTGTTGCCGCTCAGCTTGGGCAACAGGCGTCGGCGCGGGGATACGGATGCGTCGGCCATCAGCGCAGCACCTGAAGCGCAGGCGCCGCGAAGCGGGCCGTGACCTGCGCGCCGATCTGCGGCGTTTCCGTGAGGCCGTTCATCTCGACGCTGAGCGATTGATCGGGCGCGCAATCGGGCCGCAGGTCGATCTGTTGCAGATTGCCCAGGAACCGCGATGCGGTCACCGTGCATTGCAGGGCGTTGTCGCCCTCCCCTGCACCGCTGCCAAGCGTAATGGCCTCAGGGCGCAGGCCCAGCGTGGTTGCGCCTTCCAGCGCGCCCGCGTAGTGCAGCGTGGCCCTGCCGTATCGTGCCGTGCCCTCCGAACCGGCGCTGACCGGCAAGAGATTGATCGCGCCGATGAAGTCCGCCACGAACCGGGTTCGGGGATGTGCATAAAGGTCACGGGCGCTGCCGACCTGCTCGATCTCGCCCTGTCGGAGCAGCGCGATCTGGTCGGACATTTCCAGCGCCTCGTTCTGATCATGCGTGACCATCACCGTGGTGATGCCGAAACGCTGCTGAATACGGCGGATCTCGCCGCGCAGGCCGGCGCGCACCTTGGCGTCGAGCGCCGACAAAGGCTCGTCCAGCAGCAAAAGTGACGGCTCGGGCGCTAGTGCGCGGGCCAGCGCGACGCGCTGTTGCTGGCCGCCCGACATTTGCTCGGGCAGCTTGTCCGCCTGATCGCCCAGATCCACAAGCTCCAGCATCTCGCGCGCGCGGTCGCGGCGGCGCGCACGGCTCCAGCCGCGACATTCCAGCCCGTATTGCACGTTGCGGATCGCGCTGAGGTTGGGAAACAGCGAATAAGATTGAAAGACGACGCCGAAATTCCTCTCGGAGGGCGGCGTGTCCGACAGATCCTCATCCCCCAGCATCACACGTCCTGAATCGGGCATCTCCAGCCCTGCGATGACGCGGAGCAGCGTGGTCTTGCCACAGCCGGACGGGCCGAGAAAACAGGTCAGGCTGCCCGCCGGAATGGTCAGCGACAGATCGTTCAGCGCGGTGACCGGGCCGTAAGTCTTGGTGATGTTTCGGACGTCGAGATCCATGAGGCGCCTTCAATTCTTTGAACAAAACGCCCCGCACCACCTAGGGTGCGGGGCATAGGCGGGCCGGCGACGATGTTGCCGCCGCCGCTGGTCACACAGCGATCAGCGTTCGTACCGCTTCTGCCACTCGTTAATGATCGCGGTGCGCTCTTCGGCTGCCGCCTTGAAATCGGTCGGATGCAGCACGTCGGACGTGTCCTGCGGCAGACCCGCATCAAGGAATTGCTGCGGCTTCTCGCCGCCCGGCATGGTCACGATCGCCTTCCACTTGCCATAGGCGGTGGCCGCTTCGGGCGTGACGGTCCAGTCGAGGAAACGCTTGGCATCCTCCTTGTTGTCCGAGGTTTTGACCAGCGCATTCGCCTCCAGCTCGTTGCCCGAGCCCTCGGCGGGGATGACCATCGTGATCGGATAACCCTCGTCGATGTTCTTGATCGCGCGCATGTCGTAGGACGCGCCGACTACGTATTCGCCGGCCGAGGCCGCATGGCACGGCTTGGAGCCCGACTTGATGTATTGCGCGACGTTTTCATCCAGCTTGTCGAGGAAGGCCCAGCCATCTTCTTCGCCCATTATCTGAAGAAGCGAACTGATCTGGATATAGCCCGTACCGGACGACGCGGGGTTCGGCATCACCACCTCGCCCTTGAACGCGGGATCGGTCAGGTCGGCCCAGGAGGTCGGCATTTCCAAGCCCTTGTCCTTCAGCCGCTCGTTGTTGACGCAAAACGCGGCCATGTAGCCCGACACGGCAAACCATTTGTCCTCGGGCGAACGGAACTGCGCCGGGATCGCCTTCACCCCGTCGGGCGCGTAAGGCTCCAGCGTTTCCTCGATTTGCGGGTTGACGATGGCCGACGCGGCAAAGCCCCACAGCAGGTCATGCTGCGGATTGCCCTTTTCGGCGATGATGCGCGCGACCAGATCGCCCTGCGACAGGCGCAGCATGTTCAATTCGACATCCGGCATGGATTGGCGCGCCAGATCGAGGAAGGCCGCCGCCTCGTCCTCTTCATAAGAGGTATAGATCGTCAGTTCGCCCGCTGTGGCGGCGGTGCTCATCATCAGAGCGGCGATCAGGGAAATGGAACAAAGTTTCATTGTCGGTCCTCGTCGATTGTTGTTTCGAGTTTCGTAGTTTCGCTGACAGCAGCCTACAAAATGTAAGAAATATAACAAGGGAAATGTAAACTTTCTTCCAAATCTATGGAGATCGCCATGTTTTCCGGTATATGATGGGTCGGCGCACCGGGCCATCCTGGGCTGTGCGCGAACAGATGCGAATCGGATAACCGCCCATGGACCACGCCCCGGACAAGAAGAAAAAGCGCCGCCGCGCATTGTCGCGAATCGTCGAGGAACACGGTCATATCAGCCTGGCCGAGGCCGCCGCAAATCTGGGAGTGTCGGTGCAGACCGTCCGCCGCGACGCGCTGGAACTGGAGAGCCAAGGACGCGCCCGGCGCACGCATGGGGGCATCGCCTTCACCGGCGCGCTTGACCGGGGGGCTTACCAGAAACGCCGCCGAACACAAACAGCGGAAAAGAAGGTGATCGCCGACCGCATCGCGGACCTGGTGCCGGACGGGGCCACGGTGTTTCTCGACATCGGCACAACCTGCGAGGCGATCGCGCTGGCCCTGCTGGAGCGGCGCAACCTCAAGATCGTCACCTACAGCATCCGCAGTGCAATGCTGTTCGACGGGCGCGAGGATTTCACCGTCGCCATCCCCGGCGGCGTCGTGCGCCACATTGATGGCGCCATCATCGGCACGGGCGCCGAAGAGTTCATCCGCCAGTTCAGTTTCGATTTTGCCATCCTTGCCGTAAGCGGCCTGGATATGCAGGGGCATCTGCGCGATGATGACGCTTTCGAGGTCCAAAGGGTACGCACCGCCATGGCCCAAGCGCGGCAGATCGTGCTGGCCCTGACCTCGAACAAGATCGGCAATGGCGGGCTGGTAAAATTATGCGACCTGCACGAAATCGACATCGTTGTGACGGATGATCGGCTGCCATCCCCGCTATCGACGCTGGCCGCGCAACAGGATGTTGATATCGTGTCGCTCTAACCGGACCTGTCGCTGCCTTGCTGGCGCTCAGGGGGCCAGAACTGATCTAAGGCGAGGCCGGTTTGATCGTGGCCGATTGAGTGTCAGAATCGTCTTGATGCTTCACCACCATCCGTACATCGCGCTTGGCCACTTCAGGTGGATGACTGGCGCAGCAGCAATATCCAGTGGATTGCCAAGTCCCGCTTCGTGCAATTTCTGGCAGAGGTGGCTCGACAAATCTGAAGGCCACGAATTGGACCTGTTAGGGTTTGATGCCGCTCCAAGTGCTCATTTATGCCACTTGGCGTTCGAAGGTGACAGGGCTTTTGCCTCCCAATGCTGAATGCCGACGGCGCGGATTATAGAAGCCGTTGGTGTATTGGAAGATGGCCGTCTCAGCCTGTCGGCGTGTCTCCCATGACCTGCGCCAGATCAGTTCAGCCTTGATCGTCTTGAAGAAGCTCTCGACGGCGGCATTGTCATAGCAGTTGCCTTTTCCGCTCATCGACGCCTTCAGGCCGTGTTCACGTAGGACCTTCTGATGGTCGTGCGAACAGTATTGGACGGATTCAACCGGCCGTTGCAACAGCCTCGATTATATCCTGTTTGAGCAGCCGGTCGAGAGCCTCCGCCGGTGTCTGCCAGGCCAGCGTTTTGCGTGGTCGCGTGTTGACCGCATGGGCAACGGCCCTCACTTCGTCGGCGCCGTGTCGGCTGAGGTCCGTCCCCTTTGGGAAGTATTGGCGGAACAAGCCGTTGGTGTTCTCGTTGCTGTGGATCAGCATGCAACTTTGACCCCTGTATTGGGGTGATCGGCGTCCAAAAGTGACCCCCCTGATAAATTTGG
>NZ_JBHFPF020000019.1:0-43609 GCF_043355895.2 Roseovarius maritimus | reverse complement strand
GAAAACCTGCAAGAGTTCATCGCAATGGATCGTGACCGCGCGCGTTGACCTCGCCACGGCCTACGCCGGATGCTTACTATCTCAACACGTTTCTGTGGACGCATATCTTCTGGTCCGAGACGCGCGCCTACATGGCGATCCTGATGGGGGGCGTAATGGCGATCATCATGCTGTCCTTCATGCTCGCGATGTATTCCAGCAAGGCGATCAACGCTGCCATCTTTATCGGTGCGACAGTCGCTGTCGCAGGTTCCTTGTGGTTGGTGCGCAGCCAGACGACCGTGGGTGACACCAGCTACATGCGCGCGATGATCCCGCACCATTCCATCGCCATCATGACCTCGGGTCGGGCTAACATCGAGGATACTCGCGTGCGCAAGCTCGCCGACGGGATCATCTTCGCGCAAGACAAGGAAATCGCCGAGATGCGCTACCTCATCAACGATATCGAGGCCTCAGGCGTGACCACCGACGAGAGCGGCGATTCGCCGACGCAGATTGTCAGCCTGGAAGAAGCACTTTCCACCGCAAAGGTGGCTAGGGTCGATGCGGAGTTTCTCAAGGATGAAGAAATCAAGCAGTTGTTCCCTGACGGCGCGGCCTGCACCTTCAATTACACGACGAAAAGCCCGGCCTCGCTGGCCATTGGCAACGTGGATGGCGCCCGTGTAGCGCTGGTCAAGTTGAGTGGTGATCTGGTGCGTCTGGATGCCGACGCGGAAGGTCAAACCTTTATGACTGACGGTGCAACGATGCAGTTGAACGCTGCAGATGGCTCAAGCAGCCTTGAGAATGTCGCTGAAACGCCGGTCGACGCGACGCTCCTACTCGAGTTGGATGCTGGGTTGTCCGCTGGATATCGCGGCTTTTACAGCTGCAAATCGTGACGCAGCGACGCATCCCAAGAAACGACCGAGGCCTGCGCTCCAGAGAGCCCTAGTCTTCTCGTGAACTTTTCAAGCCGGGAGGGAGTGTGTGCTGTGCACGGTCGTGTTTTAATCGGCGCTGGTCCTTCTACCTAATCGGACTGTTCGTGGCCGTAGAGATCGGCGTTCTTATGGGCACGGTCTTCATGCTCAAATTCCAGGCTTGAATGGCCAATATCATATTGCTCCTCGAGCACTGTTTTGATGCGGCTCTTGAGTGCTTCGATATGGGACCACGCGTCGGACCTGACGACGACGTGGCAGTCTAGCGCCCCCTCATGTTCCTGCATCTGCCAAAGATGCACGTGATGAACGTCCGCGACGCCTTCGACACCGCGGATCGCCTTGATGACGGCGTGGCTATCGATATCCGGGGGGCTGCCCAGCATCAGGGTGCGGACTGGGCCACCGATTTCGGTAAGGGCAAGATAGAGAATGTAGAGCGCGATGCCGATGGTGATCGCAGGGTCCACCCATCGCATATCGTATAGGATGATCAGCGAGCCGCCGACGATGACTGCTACCGATGCAAGCGCATCTGACAGGTTATGCAAAAAGAGGGCGCGGATATTCACGCTGCCTTTCTGCATCGAATAGGTCAGCACTGCAGTGAGGGTATCTACAACGAGCGCAACACCGCCCAGGATCACGACTGTCCAGCCTTGCACTTCGGGCGGATCAATCATGCGCATGCCGCCTTCGTAGATCAGGTAGAACCCGATCAATATCAGCGTGGTATAGTTAATCAGCGCAGCGACGATCTCGATGCGGCCATAGCCGAAGGTCATGCGCGAGTCCGCCGGTCGTCGCGCAATCTTTCTCGCCACGAAGGCGATGACAAGCGACGCCATGTCGGAAAAGTTATGCAGCGCATCCGCAATGAGCGCGAGGCTCCCCGAGAGGATGCCGCCGACAATCTGCGCAACGGTCAGAATAGCGTTGGCCCAGATGGCAACGGATACGCGCCGGTCGCCGGATGTGGGATCGATATGAGCGTGACCGTGGTCATGCGGCATGGTGCGGTTCCTCATGTCGGTGGTTCGGTAGGGCGGCGCCGATAATACCTGGCATCTTGCCACGCCGGATCGCGCGCACACGCTGGTTCATCCGGTGGCGGATGACATGGCGGTAAAGCCAAGTGCGCAGAACACCAAGCTCCTGGCGATGGTTCGCGTAGAATTCATCGGGCCTATGATATGTCCCGAGGTCGCGGATTATGCCGGTCCTTTGGATGTAGGTGTCCTTGCCCGTCCATGCGACCGGCGGCGCACTCAGGCTGGTCGTTCCAACACCGAAGCCGCATAATTCGTCCGAAGCGCTGAACGCGCGCTGAAGTGCCGCCAGGAAGGGTGCGTTGAGAATGAAGCCTTCAAGGCTGATCCAACCGCCTTGCGTTTCCACCTCAATCCATGAATGCAAGATCTCGCGCGGTGCCAACCGGAAAACCGACTCGGGCACGATACCGCGCTGAAGCTCTTTGTGAATGGTGAAGCCGTGCAGCCGACAACCGATGCCAAGGCCACGCAAGAGGGCCATGAGAAGAGTGCCCTTCGTGTTGCATTGGCCATAGCCGTCGGCCAGCACTCTTGAGGAAGGAATATCATCCGCATGATTGTAACCAAACGCGATCTCATTGCGGACAAATTCATATGCCGCTCCAATTCTCTCGTTCCGGGAAAGGCCCTGCCAGCCACGACGCAAGATGAGGCGTGTGACATCGGGCGAAGTGTAGTCCAGTAGGCGCGTGGCGAAAAGCAGCGGGTCAACTTCACCCATTTCATGTCTCCTCGAATCGTTCGAGAAGCAACGTAGTGTCTACAGTTACTGTAGATTCAAGGGGGATGGCGCAATTGACGGTCGACTGCTCGCCTTAAACAAGGTTACGGAAATCCCGCCCGCATGTATGCGATGATTTTCCAGATGTCGTCTTCGCTGAGACTCTCTTTGAAGGCGGGCATCGCGGTTTCGAAGCGCTCTCCACCCTCGGAAATCGCCCAGAGCAGATACTCGTCTCCTGACATAGGCATCTGAACGAACGACCGAAGAATGGCCGGCGATGGTTCAAGTGAGCGGCCCGCATCACCATCGCCGAGCCCATCGGACCCATGGCAACTCGCACAGTTATCCATGTATAGCTTTCGCCCTTCGGAGACAACTTCAGGCGTCGCGCGGACGCTGCTCCTCGCGCCTCGGTAAGCCGTCGGCACGCCTTCATTCATGTAGGTCCAATGTCTCTGCATCCGCTGCTGTTGCCCCGGACCCATGCTGCCCATGCCCCAGCCGCCGCTCTGGCCGGAACGCATGTGCCCTGGCCCCATTGAGCCATGCCCCCACCAGTCCCCTCGTTGTTGTTGAGCCGAAGCTGCGACGGCCGCAAAGCCGATGAGGGCTCCAATTGCCAAGGTTCGCAATCCATATGGTTTCATCTCTAAATCCCTCGCCATTGTTGATCACAAAAAGCAAGATATCACAGGCAGGTTGCACTGTCGCGGGTTTGCAGCAGGGACTTCTTCGTCGTCTTCGTGAGATCCAGCAACGCTGCCCCGTTCGTTCAATCTCGACCCTGTTCGTTACCATGAGAGGCTTCGTGATGTTCCTCATGTGCGTCGCGCAAGATTCCGACCCCGCCCCATGCCGCGATCATGGCGACGATCACTCCCACGACAAGATCAGGCCAATTTACCCCAAGCCAAGCGACGAGTCCCCCCGCGACAATGATCCCGAGATTGGCTGCAAAGTCATTCCAGCTAAATGTGTTCGCTGCGCGTATGTTGACGTCCGGATCCTTGAGCCGGGCAAGCAACCAGACGCAAACCGCGTTTACTGCAGCCGCGATCAGGGCCATTATAACCATCATGATGCCCAGTGGGTCCGAGCCTCCAACATACCGGCGCCACGCATCGTAGAGAATGCCCAGCGCGAACAAGATCAACAATGCGCCTGAAATGTTCGCGGCACCGCGTTTCCATCTTGCCGACCGGGACAGGGCGAAAAGACTTATCACATAGACAAAACTGTCGGAAAGATTGTCGAGCCCATTGGCGACAAGGGCGCTAGAGTCGCCCACAGCGCCGGTTACGAAAAAGCTCGCGGCAAGAAAGATATTCAGACCCAGAACTATCCAGAGCGTTCGCCTCTCAACCACGTCTTTTCCGATGCTCATGTTGGCTTCCATGCTCAAATGCTACGTGACTGAAACACCCCGGATGTATCCGGGTTCCTGACAAGTATGTCGGCCCGTCATGGCCGGAACACTCAGGTGTTCCGAGGAGCCGCGAGGATCAACGCTGCGCCCAGCAAACAGATAGCAGTCCCGAGAACATCCCATTTGTCAGGTCTATGGCCCTCTGCAAGCCACATCCAGAGAACTGACGCTGCGATATAGACCCCGCCATAGGCGGCGAAAGCGCGACCCGCTGCCACCGTTTCGACCTGCGCCAAAAGCCATCCAAATGCCACGAGCGCGACAATCCCCGGGATGAGCCATGCCGAAGATGCACCAAGACGCCACCAGCTCCAGATGGCGAAGCATCCGGCAATTTCCGCAAGGGCGGCCAGCGGATAGGCCAAGGTGGCGGGCATTTCAGGCGCCGATCTCGTCATGTGCGGTCAAGCATTCGGAATGATCGCGCAGCACCTCAAGCACCCGGCAGTCCGCGGTTTGCCCGCCACTACACTCCTGAACCATTCGCTTGAGTTCCGTGCGAAGGGCCTTCAAGCGGGCCATGCGTTGCTCTACCTGCTTGAGTTGGCGGCGCGCGATCGCGTCGGCCTCCTCGCAAGAGCGGTTGGGATGGTCGCTGAGATCGAGCAGCTCGCGGATCGCGTCCAGCGAAAAGCCGAGTTGCCGCGCATGCCGGACAAATGACAGCCGATCCAGTTCAGCCTCGCCATAGCGCCTCTGTCCACCTTCGGTCCGGCCCGGCTCCGGCATTAGGCCAATCTGCTCGTAATAGCGGATGGTCTGAACCTTCGTCCCGGTTCTCTTCGCCAAGCTGCCGATCGTCAGCATGTTCACCTCCTAAAAAGATACAGTTGATGTAGGTTTGGTCGCCGGTCCCGGCAAGGGCCGCATTCACATGGACGTGACATTGACCGGAGCAAGCGCTTTGCGCTTGAACCTCCAGTAGCTAGAGGATGTAGAGCCCATGACAGACAAGAATCAAAAGCAGGCGAACTAGGTTGTCTCTCAAAACGGTTAGAAGAATTCTCTGGGTTTTTACCGGAATTGCGGCCTTTGTTGTCGCGTGGCTGATGGTCGGGGCGGATAAGCGTGGCGACCTTGCGGGCATTGAGTCCGATCCGCCTTTTTCGGCCGAGTTCGAGTTGACCGATCATCAAGGCATGCTCCGCACGCAGGACGACTTTGCCGGGCAATGGATGCTGGTCTTTTTTGGGTTCACCAACTGCCCCGATGTCTGTCCGACGACACTGTCGGAGGTCGCGGCAGTGATGGACGGCTTGGGGGACGAAGCGGCGAAGGTGCAACCGATCTTCATTACCATCGATCCCGAACGCGATACGCCCATGACGCTGTCCCAATTCGTGCCGCTATTCAACTCGAACATCATCGGGCTTACCGGAACGCCCCGTCAGATCGCCAAGACATCCGAGACGTTTCCGATCTTTTACGAACGGATCGAAGAAGCCGCAGCCCCCGGAGGCTACACTATGGGTCACACGTCGCACCTGTTCTTCTTCGATCCCGAAGCCGGTTTTGCCGAGTCGTGGCCCTATGGCACCCGCGCTGAGGAGATCTTGGCGGATCTGCGAGAGAGGATCTGACTGTCATGGCCCGACCCTCTGCAGAAATAGCCTTGGGGCTTGCGTGGATCATCGCGCTTGCCGCCTCGCTTGCCGTGCTATTCATCGGTGAGGTGCTGGGGCAGGCACCGTGTGTTCTATGCTGGTTTCAGCGTGCCTTCATGTTTCCGCTGGTGATCATCCTCGGGCTTGGCCTGTGGTGGGGGGATGCCCGCGTGGGCCGATACGGTATCGCCCTAGCGCTTGGCGGCGGCGCTGTCGCGCTTTGGCACATGGGCCTTTACGCAGGCGTGATCCCGGAGCGCATCCAGCCATGCACCGCAGCCGGACCCTCCTGCACGGATGACAACCAGCTGATCTTTGGCATTCCAATCCCGCTTATGGCCTTCGTCGCGTTCGCCACGATCGGCGCGCTATCGGCCATCTCACTCAAGGAGACACGAGCATGAAACGACGCGGACTGATCTTGTCCATTTTCGCCCTCGGCGTTGCCGGCTTTGGCGGTGCGACATGGTATGCGACCCGCCCGGGCCCAGTGGCCGAGGGAGAGGCTTTGGCACCAGAAAAAGCCGATGCACTGATCCGGGCCTATTCTCCCATTCTTGGGCCACCAGACGCGCCCGTTACCATCGTCGAGTTTTTCGATCCCGCCTGCGAGGCCTGCCGGGCCTTCTATCCAGTGGTCAAGGAAATCATGGCCGAGCACGACGGGAGCGTTCGCACCGTGATCCGTTACACGCCGTTCCATGGCGAAGCCTCCGAAGAAGCGATCCGCGTGTTGGAGGCAGCGCGTATGCAGAGCGTATTCGAGCCGGTGCTGGAAGCTCTCATGCGAGAGCAACCGAAATGGGCGTCACACGGCGCGCCAGAGCCTGGCCTTGTTCTCCAGATAGCCGCTTCGGCAGGTCTCGACGCCAGCGCTGCGCGCGACCAGATGCGGGCGCCCGATGTCGTGGCAATCCTCAATCAGGATCGCGCCGACGTCGAAACGGTGGGAATTCGCCAGACGCCGACATTCTTCGTCAATGGCAAGCCCCTTGATCCGTTTGGAGAGGCAGAACTCCGCAGTCTCGTGGCTGTGGAAGTCGCCGCCACTCAAAGCTGAATGAAATAAGGACCAGAGCGATGAAAAAGATAATTTTGACCGGAGCGCTGTCGACGTTTCTGACCCTTGGAGGGCTTTCGGCGCCCGCACTGGCCGGACCCGAGGATATCGTCATTGAGAACGCATGGTCTCGTGCATCCATCGGAACGAACCGTCCCGGAGCGGCTTACATGACGATCCGTAATACCGGCGACGAGCCCGTCACACTGACCGGCCTCGAAACACCGCTCGCCATGAAGCCCGAGATCCATGAAACCAAGACCAATGCCGAGGGCGTCAGTTCCATGAGCCCGGCAGGCGAAATCACGATCGCCCCGGGCGAGAGCGTGTCGCTTGAACCGGGTGGCCTCCACGCGATGCTGATGCGTCTGAATGAGCCGATGACGGAGGGGCAGACATTTACGCTAAAACTGCTTTTCGGCGATGGCAGCGAGATAACTGCCGATGTCCCGATCCTGAGCGTAGCATCGCGCGGACCCGAAGGCTGATGAAACGAAGAAAAATCTTGGGATATGGTGCAATCGGCGCCGGAGCGATCGCCATGACACTCTTCACTGGTTGGTGGCGGGTAGACGGGCCGGGCGCGCCCGAACAGGCGGGGAAGCGGCCCTTGGCATTATCGTCCATGGAGTTCGACCTCATCGATCATGAAAGCAACAATGTGGACCCCGATGCACTCATTGGTCGTCCGAGCATGGTTTTCTTCGGCTTCACCTATTGTCCGGATGTCTGCCCGACGACGCTTTCAGACATTTCCGGCTGGCTGGACGAGTTGGGAGAAGAAGCCGATCGCCTGAACGTGGTGTTCATCACGGTTGATCCCGAGCGCGACACAGTCGAGGCCCTGGCGGACTACGTGAGCAATTTCCATCCGGCGATCAGGGGCTGGACTGGACCCGAAAGAGAGCTCGCGCGCGCTGTCGGCGGCTTCCGCGCAAGCTATGAAAAAGTGCCGGCCGAGGGTGGCGATTACACGATGAACCACACGGCCAGCGTTTTTCTGTTCGATGCGGAGGGGCAGTTCGTCACCAACATCGACTATCACGAGCCACGGAAATTCGCGCTCCCAAAGATTCGGCGCGCACTGGACTTTGAGACGGAGGGCTCGACATGAGGATCAGAAACGTAGCTGTAGGCTTGGCGACTGCGAGCACACTTTCCGGTGCGGCACTCTTCTTTTATTCGGCTTCGCCGAAGGAGCCAGCACCGGATGCGTTGGCTGCCGCCAGCGCCTGGATACCCGAGTCTCCCAAAGCTCCCCGAAGCATGGACGCCAAGTTCATACGCCCCACGGCCACGCGCAAAGAACGGGCGCCGGAATCCAGATCTCTTCCGCTGCTGACGGTCAGCGCGCCAGAGGCGGGCCTGCCTGAGTTCGAGCCTTCCGCCGTAAACTGGTCGCGCGCCATCGCACCCGGGGAAACTCTGGATGTGGTTCTGTCCGAGGCCGGTCTCGCGTCGCCCGACCGCGCGGAGATCGCTCTTGCGCTTGGGACGGAATATGATCTGCGGCGCCTTCGACCCGGGCACTCAATCACTGTCATCTCCGAGGCAAATGGTCGTCCGCGTAAAGTGTCTCTCGAAGTCGAGGACGGCGTGCGGATCGAGGTGACCTTTGGTGAAGAATTGGCCACGCAGGTCGTCACTCCTGATCCGGACATCGTGACGCTCGCCGGCGAAGCCGTCATTAAAAGCTCTCTGTTCAATGCGCTGGCAGAAGCAGGTATTCCAGCCCGTTTCGCCGTTGATCTGGCGCAGATGTTGGGCGGGACGGTTGATTTTCGTCGCGAGATGTCAGGTGGAGAAATACTCCGTCTGATGTGGCGCGAGGCGCGCGTCGGCGGTGAACGGATTGCAGAGCCGGACTTGGCCTTTGCTGCGCTTGATATGGGCGGCTCACTCTATGAGGTGGTCTGGCCAGAAGATGGAAGCGGCCAAGCCACGATCTATGTCGGCGGCGAGTTGCTTCGTATTTTCGCGCAGCCGGTGGATGGCGCGCGCCTGAGCTCGGTTTTTGGCCGCCGAACCCATCCGGTCTATGGAAATGTTCGAATGCATACCGGCGTCGATTTCGCGGCGGCGCAAGGCACGCCGGTAAAGGCAACGGCACCCGGACGGATCAGTTTCATCGGGCGGCGTGGAGGTTATGGCCGCGTCGTTGAGATATCTCACGGCTCCGACACGATGACCCGCTACGCCCATCTCAGCGCAGTGCCGGACGGTCTCTCGCGGGGACAGCGCGTGGCCGCTGGCGATCTTATCGGCCGCGTGGGAGCCACAGGCACCGCGACTGGGCCCAACTTGCACTACGAGGTCTTGGTAGATGGCCGCCCGACCGATCCTCTTGCTGACGAACGGCTTGCCGAGGCGTCCGAGAGTGAACTGGAAGACACAGTCACCTTGGCTCGCCTCTTGGCCGCACGCGCTCTTCTGGCAAGGAAACTTGACCCTGATACTGTTCTGACAGCAACCGAAAGGCTCTGACACATGAAACCCTTGACCAAGGTCCTTACTTTGCTCCTCGCTCTTTCTCCGGCAGCGCAGGCGCTTGCCGAGGGCACCGCAATCAATGTTCAAAAAACCAATGGATGCGGCTGCTGCCTATCGTGGATGAAGCATCTGGAGGAGAATGGATTCACGGCAACTGGTGAGGACATGTTTGCCGGCACCTTAGTGCGCTTGAAGCTGGATAACGGTGTGCCGCAGCGCATGATCTCCTGCCATACCGCATTTGTGGAAGGCTACGTCATCGAAGGACATGTTCCGGCCGCCGACATCCGCCGATTGCTCGAAGAGCGCCCCGATGCGGTCGGGCTCGCGGTGCCGGGGATGCCCTATGGCTCGCCCGGCATGGGACCGGAAGACGACCGCGAAGCATATGAGGTCTTTCTCATCCGAGAAGATGGATCGACCGAAGTCTTTTCCACCTACGCCGAAGGATAATCTGGCCCTCGAATGGAAACGCTTTCACCCATAATGCTTGGCTTCCTGGGAAGCCTCGCCGCCGGATCACTTACTGCGGTGGGGGCGATTCCTGTCCTCTTCGGACGCATTCCCTCGCGGGCCACGCGCGACATGTCGCTGGGTTTTGCAGCTGGTGTCATGCTCGCCGCCTCGTTCTTTTCGCTCATCATCCCGGCACTGGACGCAGCCGAGCCGATGTTCGAGAGCGGCGCAATGCCCGCCTTGATCGTGTGCATCTCGATCCTGCTTGGCATGGGCGCCGTCGCTCTGATGAACGAAAAACTGCCGCACGAGCATTTCAAGACAGGGCGCGAAGGACCGGACTCGGCCGCCCTGCGGCGGGTCTGGCTGTTCATCATCGCGATCACGATCCACAATTTCCCCGAAGGACTGGCTGTCGGCGTCGGCTTCGGCTCGGGCGGCATGGAAGGCGGCCTGCCGCTTGCCATCGGAATTGGGCTTCAGAACGCGCCCGAGGGTCTGGCCGTGGCGGTCTCCCTGCTGGGCGAGGGTTATCCAAAGGTGCGCGCCTGGGGCATTGCCGCCCTGACCGGTATGGTCGAGCCGATCGGCGGGCTCCTGGGTGCCGGGATCATCACGCTCTCGGAGCCTCTCTTGCCGTGGGGTTTGGCCTTCGCGGCTGGTGCGATGCTATATGTCATCAGTCACGAGATCATTCCCGAAACGCACCGCAGCGGCCATCAGAACAAGGCAACGCTCGGCCTCGCGATCGGTCTGGTTCTCATGCTCTTCCTCGATGTCTGGCTGGGGTAAGGTCATGGAATATGGAAATAAGACCTTGCTTCTTGGCGTGATCGTCGCGCTGACCTCACTTGCGGCGGATCAGTTGACCAAGGCGATCGTTGTCGAGAATGCCACCCTGCTGAGTGCCGGACTGCCGGTGTTTCCCGGCTTCAACCTCGTCTTCGGGCGCAATGACGGTGTGACTTTCGGGCTTCTCGCCGGTGTGCCTTGGTGGAGCCTCGTTCTGTTGGCCTTCGCATTCTGCGTCTGGCTTGCAATCATGCTGACGCGAACCTCCACCCGCATTGAGGCGGTCGCTTTCGGTTCAATCCTCGGGGGCGCTTTGGGCAATATCGTTGATCGCGTCCGCTATCGAGCGGTGACCGATTTTCTGGATTTTTACGTTGGAACTGCGCACTGGCCCGCTTTCAATTTGGCTGATGTGTTCATCGTCTGCGGCGTAGGCTTGATGCTCCTAGCGCCTTGGATCAGCGCGCGGCGCTCCATCAAGCCGTGACCGAACGGCGCGACCGCATTGCGCAAGGCCGTCATCTTTTGGCGCGCATGGCACTTGCCTTTGTTGCCGGGGCGCTGACTGTGCTGACCTTTCCGCCCTTCTCGATACTGGCTCTGGTTCCCGTCGCTTATTCCGCGCTCTTTGTAATTTTGGCCAAGGTTTCCGTCGGGCATGCCTTACTTATCGGCTGGGCGTTTGGGCTTGGACAGTTTGGCTTCGGGATTTCATGGATTTCCGAGAGTTTCTATGTGGAAGCTGATCGTTTTGGCGCGCTTGCCATCCCTGCCGTCGCGGGCCTGTCGGCGGGTTTGGCAATCTTCCCGGCCATCGCAGCGTCTCTCTTTGCCGCGGTCTCGCGGCGCAAGGTCTTGACCGGTGTCATTGCCTGCCTTCTGCTCGCGACCTCCTGGACGCTGGCCGAATGGCTGCGCGGCCATATTCTTACTGGCCTTCCGTGGAATCTCGCCGGATATGCGGTTGTAGATTACGCTGCTCTACGCCAGCCCGCCGCATGGGTTGGCAGCTATGGGCTAAGCTTCCTGATCATCTTCGTCAGCGCGCTGCCGGGCGCGGCCTTTATAGCAGTGGGCAAGCAGAGAGGGGCTATCTTCCTCGGGGCCCTTGCCTGTCTAGCGGTTATTTGGGGCGCAGGCGCGCTGCGCTTTCAGACGGAAGTGCCGCCCCCGCCCGGCATCGACCTGCGCTTAGTGCAGGGCAACGTTCCGCAAAAGGAGAAATGGGCGCCCGAAAACCGGGAAGCGACCCTCGCGCGCTATCTCGAGATGTCGTCCCGGCCCGGCAATGTCGATGTGCTGCTCTGGCCGGAGACCGCCTTTCCCGGATTTCTCGACGAGGATGCCGAGGCGCGCGCGCGGATCGCGGACGCGCTGCCCGAAGGCACAGCATTGTTGACCGGCGTTCCGGACAGGGTGTCGACCGAGGACGGCACATTTTATTTCAATACTGTCCAGGCGCTTGATGATACCGCCAAAATCCTGGACGGATACGCGAAACACCATCTGGTGCCTTTCGGTGAATATGTGCCGCTTCGCGGTTGGCTGCCGATCGAGCGGCTGACGCAGGGGATGGGGGATTTTACGCCCGGACCAGGACCGCGCACGCTGGCATTGCCGGTCGCGCCATTGGTTGGTGTGGCGATCTGCTACGAAATTATCTTTCCGGGGCATGTTGTCGATGACCTCTTTCGGCCCGACTGGATCTTCAACGCGACAAACGATGCCTGGTTCGGCACCAGCATCGGACCCGAACAGCACTTGGCATCTGCGCGGATGCGTGCTGTCGAAGAGGGCCTGCCCATCGTTCGCGCAGCGAATACAGGCATTTCCGCGATTATTGACGCCAGCGGAGAGGTGCTGGCCCGCCTCGACACCGGAGAGACGGGTATTCTCGACGCGGGCCTGCCAGCGGCCCGCCCGCCCACACCCTACGGTCGCCTCGGGGACTGGGCGCTGCTCGCTCTCATCGCGTCAAGCTGGGCTCTCGCGCTGATCGGCGAAAAAGCCGTCAGGAGGGGGCCCGGGTCACGCTGTCATGCGTAGATGTCGATAGGAGTTCCGTCTCTGACCATTGCATAGACATCTTCGATCTGACGGTCGGTGAGCGCGATGCATCCCGCCGTCCAGTCTTGCACGTTCGTAGGATCAATACCGCGCCGAGGTCCGCCATGGATGAAGATGTCGCCTCCGGGAGACTTTTCTTGAACCTCTGCGAAGGCGATGTCGGCCTCGTTTGGGTGAGAAATGCCGATCGAAAGGTGAAAACTGCTTTCCGGATTGCGCCGGTCGACCAGATATGAGCCTTCAGGCGTGCGCCCATCACCCTCGAACTGCTTGTGGCCCTCGGGCGCGAACCCAAGGCCGACCGGATAGGTCCGCAGAACCGAACTGGCGCCGTCGAGAACGAGGAGCCTCTGTCCCTTGTAGAGCCGGACACGCGTCACCGCAGGCCCATTGTAGCTGCGGAACTTGCTGCCGCCCGCACAGCCAGAGAGAAATGCCGCCAAACCGCCCAAGAGAACGGTTCGGCGTGCACATTTGTAGGTCTTCACTGCTCGATGCCCCTTTATGACGAGGTCTATATCAGGGTTCACTCTAGCTGGCTTGACGGATGGGCTCAATGCCCATGCGCCAATGCACCCTTGGTTAACTGCTCGCCCACAGGCGCCCCACCGGCCGGAGGCGAATTGCGCTCGCCCGCATTCAGAAGCCGTAGGGCATTCGCGACGACCAGCAGCGATACGCCGACATCAGCTGCGATGGCGCCCCACATCGACGCCATACCGAAGGCGGTCGCGACCACGAACGCAGCTTTCGTAGCAAGGGAGATCGCAATATTTTGACGGATGACTGACATGGTCCTGCGAGAGTGCCCGATGAGCCATGGCACCTTGCCGATATCGTCGGTCATGAGAGCGATATCCGCCGTCTCGATGGCAGCATCCGAGCCGACTGCGCCCATCGCGATAGCGTAATGCGCCCGCGCCATGGCTGGAGCATCGTTCACGCCGTCGCCGATCATCGCGACCATATCATGGGTTTCGACCAGCTCCTCGATGGCTTTCACCTTGTCTTCGGGGAGAAGCTCGGCGCGCACCTCGTCGATGCCGACCTCGGCGGCGACCGCGCGCGCCGTGCGCTCGTTGTCTCCAGTCAACATGACGATCGTCCGCACGCCCTGCGCATGAAGCTGCGCTACGACGTTCTTAGCTTCGGGGCGGACGCGATCGCGCAGCTCCAGGATGCCGGTGACACCGCCCTCGTCACCCACGGCAACGAGCGTGTTGCCGGCGCCTTCGATCCGCTCACGCAGATCTTTCGGAATTGAGTCTCCAAATCCTTTCTCTTCGGCAAAACGGTCCGAGCCGAGCCAGATGGACCGACCGTTTGCCCGTCCTTCCAAGCCTCGGCCCGGAACCGTGCGGGTATCCTCGGCGGCCGATACCGTGATGCCATCGACCTCGGCTCGTGCGAGAATGGCGCGCGCCAGCGGATGAGACGAGCGTGCCTCGAGGCCCGAGGCCCTGGCTACGAGATCCTTGGCCGACGCCCCACCTAATGGATGCACCGCGGCAACTTCGGGCTCGCCCATGGTGATTGTGCCGGTCTTGTCCATCGCAAGCGCGGTGGTGCGGCTCGGAGCCTCGACATAGGCACCGCCTTTGATGAGAACACCGGAGCGTGCCGAGGAGGTCAGCGACGCCACGATGGACACCGGGGTCGAGATCACAAGCGCACAGGGGCAGGCGATAACGAGAAGCACGAGTGCATTGTAGAACCAGTAATCCCAAGCGCCGCCCAGAACGAGAGGTGGAAGGACTGCGATCGCGATGGCCAAAAGCATTACGATAGGTGTGTAGATGCGCGCGAATTTCGCCACCCATTGCTCCACCGGAGCGCGGCGCGCGTGGGCGTCACCGACCATTCGGATGATCTTGGCCAACACTGTGTCCGAGGCTGCCTTGGTCGCCCGAACGGATAGCGTGCCCTCGCCGTTGATCGTGCCCGCGTAAACCTCGTCTCCGGCCTCCTTGGGCACCAGTGCGCTTTCACCCGTGATCGGTGCCTGATCGACCGCGCCCGCGCCGTCAGTGACCTCCCCGTCAAGCGGAATGCGGTCGCCGCCGCGCACCACGAAATGGTCGCCCACGGCCACTTGGGCCGCCGGCACGTCTGCCTCTGTGCCGTCGTTGTAGATCACCCGCGCAGTCGGCGGCGCGAGATCCAACAACGCAGACACTGCATTGCGCGCGCGCCCGACGCTCCAGCTTTCCAGAAAGAGCGAGAGCGAAAAGAAGAATGCGACCGTCGCGGCTTCGAAGAACTCGCCAAGGCCAAGGGCGCCAGCGACGGCGACCACCATCAGAAGGTTCATGTCTGGCGACAGCCGCCGCGCCGACGACCATGCCTTGGGCGCGACCAGCCATACCCCGAAGAGGATTGCTAGCGCAAAGAGCCCTGCCTCGGGCACTGGCATGGAGGTCATTCCGTGACCGGAAAAGATACCCAAGGCACCGCCGAGGCCGGTTTCCACCAAGTGCCAGACAAAACCGGCGGCCCAGAAACTACCGCTGAGCGCGGTGAAAAGCTTTTGCCGGGCAAGATGCGCAGCCTGGTCCTGAGATGCATTTTCGGAATCCCAAGGCTTGGCTGTCATTCCAGTGCTGGCAACCAGCTCGGCGATCTTATCGTCGGAAACATTTCTGGCACTATCCAGAATGGTCATCCGCCCGTTGATGACATCGAAGGCCAGATGTTCCGCCCCGCCGATTTCAGGACCGATGACCTTGTTGAGGATCGCGACCTCTTCGGCACAATCAAGGCCGGACACCTGAAAGCTACGGCCCCCGGAGGATGCGGGAGCGGAAATCGCGACATTGCCGTCGGCTCCACAGCCTCCGCAACAATCGCTCGGGGGCTGCGTCGCGTCGCTTGCGTGATCGGGGCGATGGATATCGGATGGCATGAACAGACCTCGGGATTCGGGTGGTTCAGGCACTGATAGAGCCTACAGTAGCTAGAGCTTCAAGAGCAAAGTTGGTTGGTAACTCCAATCAATTTCGAATAGTAAAACATTGGTCAGAACCTTCATGCTTCTACGATTGGACATGGTGGAACGGCCGTCGATAAAAGTGGAAGGAACCTTTTATGCTGACGATGATCGAACCCCGAAACATGTTGGTCGCGGCCACCTTTTTCTTCGTGGCCGGCTGCGCCGTGCAACCCAACGAAATCAGCGAAGAGGACGATCGGATTGGAGACATCCCCGAAAACGTCATTGCCATGGCGGACCCGGATCAGAATATCGCAACTGCGCGCCTCAAGCCGGAAGACAACTGCTTCTGGTATGAGCATCGCGGGCCGGTCGAGACGACCTTGGTGCCGCTTCGCAGCCCCCAAGGCAATCCGATCTGCGCGACGACGGGCACCTGAGGTCTATCACTCGGAATTGAACAAACACTTTACGTGGGTTCAACTCACCAGTCCGGTTACGTTTTCGTTCTGACACTGTCGTCAGCTGAATAGAGGTGCGCCGTCGAGCCGATTTCGACATTAGGATAAAGATCGTTGATATGCGCCATGACCATACGCACGCAGCCGGAACTTGCGCGGCCGCCAATGCTTCTTGCGTGAGGCGTGCCGTGGATGCGCAGATACGTATCCCGGTCCCCGACATAGAGATAAAGAGCGCGCGATCCCAAGGCATTTTTCGGCCCAGGTTCCATGCCATCGGCGACGTCAGCATATAGCTCCGGGTCACGATCGATCATATTCTGGGTCGGCTGCCAATGAGGCCACTCGACCTTCCGTTTGATCGTGTAGGTGCCGGGCTCGTATAGCTTGCCACGCGCGATTGCGACGCCATAACGCATCGCCGTCCCCCCTTGTTCGATATGGTAAATATATCTCGCCACCGCATCGACATGTATATCGCCAGGAACGAGCCCATCGTTGGCTTCAACTCGCTGCGGAAGAAATCTTGGATGCAAGCCCCATGGATTTGACGTGGCCGCGTCGTAGCCGGGGGGTGTAACCTCGGCATCCCACGCAGCTTTCTGCGCTTCGGTCGGCCAAGTGTCGGCCAAAAGTGGAGAAGATATGGGCGCCGAGAAAAGCGCCGCGCTCGTCTGAATGAAATGTCGTCTTGTCAGCATGATGTCCTCGATATGGATCGCATTGCGCTTGGAGTGTTCAACCCACATCACGCGATCTAGTTCCTCTAGTAACTAGAGGTTCAAGGGTTAATGCAGCCCAGTGGAATCACTTTTTGAAAGAATAGCACGGCGAAGATGTGGCCGGCTTTTTGAAGCTCTTTCAGTTGAGCCAACAACGAAACGCCCTAGCGGATATCGTCAATAGTAACCTTTGGTATCGGGATGGTTCCGAAGCTGCTCGGGCCGATATGGCTGCATCTCTCCCAAATGCGAAACCGGCCCGGCCTTCAGGCGTTCGATCACAGTTGGATGTAGCGGAAAAAGCGTGCCTACATCCCTCGGTTCCGATGGCCAGCGCCTTTTTAAAGGGCCGAATGAAAACATGAGCGTTTCTTCATGCTGCATGCCGGTAGGATCAGGCATGACGAAAAGCTTCTCCGAGTTGATTTTTACCTCCGGCACGCATTCCTTCAGCTCTTCCAGTATCCATTGCAACGCGATGTCGCTGAGCCTCGATTCCGGCTCGGGGTAGCTTCCACCAACATCGCTGTGACATCCCGCAAACCAGACCTGTTTCAACCATTCCGGTTTTCGCCCTACGGTTTTTTTGGCCTCGGCTGGCATAGCCCATTTCACACGTGGAAAATTCTTCCGGTGCTCATCGATCGCAAGCGCGTGACGAGCGAAACCTACGTCGGAGTCGAGCCATTTATCGTAATTTTTCAGGTTCCATTTCGCGTAATGGCCGTATTTCCAGATGGACGGCCAGTCCGATATCCTACTCAGCCTCAAAGGCTTTTTCTCATTGGGAGAGAAGTATTTCCACTGAGACCACTTCAACCTGCCATACCAGAACCCGATAAGCCCCAAGAGAGCGAGGAGCGGACCCCACAGATACCAAGACCAGCCAAACCACAAAGCAGCGACGAACAGTGCCAAGAGTATGGTGACAGCAATCCCGGCAGCGAGAGTGACTTGACCGTTGCCCAATGCCGCGACCGTATCGAAAACGCCGATGAATGTCGGTTGCACGTTGCCTTGCACGTCCTCGTCAGCGTCAGGCACAAAGCTGGAATACTTGCGCCTAAACCGACGGCCGAGTTCCTCACGTCGACTGTAATACGGCTCCCGGCCACGCGAATACCCATTGCCGTGGTTGTAAACGTAGTTGACCGAATCGCTCGCTATTTTTCTAAGGCGTGGCCCATGGCGGGGCACGAGTGATCCATCGGGCATTCGTGCTGGAATGCCGCAAAGGTTCATTACATTCGCGACCGCCCTGACAGTGTATGCCCCACGAGAAAACCCGAACAGCAGGATCCGGTCGCCGGGTTCGTAATATGAGATGATCTTCTCGTAGCAATCGATGACATTCTCATCAATGCCCGTGCCAACCGCGGCCGAGAGGTTGTTTCTGATGCGTCGAAGCGTTAGCCCACCGACCTCGCCTGCTCCTAGACCGGCGTCATAGAAACAGACCTGATCGCATGGATCGATTGGTGACGACGGTCCGGGACGCATCGCTCGATACATTTTGTAGATGTTCGATAGACGCTGGTCTGGCCGCAGGCCGCCTTCTTGGCCAGTTCCATCCGAAAAAATCAGGATATTCTTTGGCATTTCATCGCCCTGGCTGTTCTGCGTTCGTTCCCACCATCATGCGAAGAAGCCGTAACGTCAATCTGCAACTTTTCTTGATAGGGCCAAACCGATGGTGAGGTGCAAAATTGGTTAGATTGCAATGCCTGCATTGGCGCGCTCCAACAAGATCCGCACTTCATTAGCGCCTGTGCTGCCGCTGTCCATGACATCCCTTGGAGAGCGCCCGTTCAGAAGCACGTGAGGTCGCTCAAGAAAACGGCTGATGGCTTCGGCATCATTGTGATAAGTGTGTTCGATCAGTTTGATCAAGGCCACATATTCCAGTTCATTTTGCATTCGCCCAAGTCCTTTATGCCCGATGCGTTCGATTTGCGCGGTCGTCTGAAACCGTAGATGACGCAAAGCGAGATCCGGGTGCGCCGTATGATCAAAGTAGCCCGTCTCGACCGTCCAGCTGTGTCCGGCTGACGCGCTCGGTTCAGCCACCCGCCATCCTTCGCACCTCTGACGCCAGGCGAGCATCGGAGCACGTCCGGACAGGGCGCCACCGTAATGATTACCGTAACAGATACCGTAATCATTACGGTAACCGTATTTTAAACCCGGCTTTAATCGCGCTTCAGTATCTCATGTCACGGAACAATGCTGGGAGAAAAAGAATGGCGCAGCAGTTACTTACCAAAAAACTTTTTGCAGAAACGAAGTCGCTCCTCGAAAAAGAGGGGGCCAAAATCAGCGCGAAGACGATCTGTGACCGCGCGGGGGTTGGCTCTTACACCACCGCGACACGTCTGATGTCCGAAATGCGTGCAGAAAACGAGGCGCTTCTCCGCGCACCGGACGAAGTTACCGACGAACTTTCACACCTCCACGACTACGTGTGGACGGTGGCGATGTCTGAAGCGACGCGCAGTTTCGAGGCTGACAGAACGCTACTTGAACGGAATCGCGACGAAGCCGAGGCGCTCTCGTGCGAGCGGCTGGACGTGATCAAACAAATGGAAACGGATGCCGAAACCCAAGCCGAGCGCATCGCGCAGCTTGAGGAACGTCTGCGGGCAGCAAAGGTGTCGATAACGGGCCTGAAGCGCAATGCGGAGGAGCAGCGAACGCGAGCCGAGACACTGCAGTCAGTCGTTGCATCCATTGCGGGTGAAAACAGAACTTCGTCGGAATCGACCTCGAGGCAAGCCTCCGGTGAATCGCCCGCGGATGCGTGACTTATCGTTAAACCTTGCCGAAACCTTCATCGGTTAAGTTCTCATTAGTCATTTCAAGGAAGGATTTCATATGACGATTGAGAACAGAATCTATAACCGCCGCGAAGTCGAAGCGATCACAGGTCTCAGCAAATCGAGCCTCTATCGGCTCATGTATGCGGGTGATTTTCCACAAACCGTGAAGCTGTCCTCCCGGCGTGTCGGCTGGTCCGAACTCGCCCTACGCGCTTGGCTCTCCGAACGTGGGGCATACTGAAGGCCGCGTTGGTAACGGCCCGGATTTCCGGTGCTACCATCCACAAATTCGCGTCCCGGCAACCGCATTTCAGGTCGCCGGGGCGCGGTTTGATGATCCTCACGGCCCGGAGCCGGATGGGTAACCTGAGGTCGGATTATCCGGCATGAACGCGGGCCCGCTCATTCGTCGCTTTTGGCCAGCTCCCTTGCCGTCGTTGGCGGCTTCGATTTTTCGCATCCAGTATTCAAGCGCTTCGCCTTCCAGCATCCTGGCCTTGAACAATGCATTCCCCATATTTTTCAATAGGGCCTCATGCGCCGACAGGATCGAGATCGCCCGCGCTTCGGCCGACTCGAGGCGGTCTCGAACTCTTGCAGCATTCTCGGGATCATGCAGATAAAGGCTGTGATCAAGATCGGTCCACGCAAGGCCTTCGGCGCCAAGCCCGAGCTTCGTATCGATCTCCGCGGCCTTCCGGGTCGCTTGGGCAAGATCCGATGTTTCGCTGCCACCTGCACCGGCGGTGGGAGCGCCGAGCACAACACGCTCAGCCGCGCGGCCTGCAAGCAAGTGGATCAGCTGGTTCTCACAATCTGCGATGAGGCCTTCGGTGCGAGGGGAACTGACCCATGTCCCGCCACCAGTCGTCGTCAGCGCGACGCGGTTGGCGCGCCCCATACCCAGAAACTGATGCACGATGGCGTGCCCACATTCGTGGATCGCGATCCGGTATTCCAGCGCCGAATTGCGGGCTTCTGCGCCGAACTGGGTGAGCAGATCGCTTACCTGAAGGGCTCGGTCTTGCGACCTCGCGCGGGTGCGCGCGGCGCGGAGCGCACCGTCGATCTCGGCGGCGCTTCGGCCTGCGGCAGCAGAGACCAGATGCTCGAGATCCGGCGCGACAATGGCTTCGGGCAGCCCGTCCCGGAGCATCCTGCGGATGGCCGCTGCACCGGGCAAGGGCACTTCGACCTTGAGGTCGAACCGGCCGGGCCTCATCGCCGCAGCGTCGATCCGATCAGGGAAGTTACAGGTGCCGACGACCATGAGCCCCTCAAGATTTTTCAAACCATCCATGAGTTCAAGAAAGCCATTGATGACTTGATGGGTGTAGTTCGCATTATGCTTTTCCGGGCTTGCGCGATCGCCGAGCGCGTCGACTTCGTCGATGACTAGGATCGAGGGTCGCGCTTGCACCGCATTCTGGAAAGTCTCGCGCATCGCCTTCAGCATGTCTCCGAGATGGCCAGCGGCCTGCCACGCGGCGAAGCTCCCGCGGACCATCGAAACGCCTGCGCTGTTTCCCATAGCCGAAGCCAAGAAAGATTTGCCGGTGCCTGGAGCGCCGTGGAACAGAACGGATCTTTGAACCTCGGACCACGCAAGATCACCAGCACGCCAGTCCTGGAGGTCGGACACCATTTGCTGTGCCGCGTCTTCCGCGGCCCCAAAGCCCTCGATGTCTGCGAGAGTCGGGCCGTCTCTTGAATCTTGGGTGGTCAAAGAGACCACCTTCGCCGCGAATGATGCGGCAGTCCGTTCGCGCAAGGCGGCTGCCAGGCGCGGCCATGAGAGATCAGACGCCGGATCGGGCAGCATCTGTTGAACCTTTCGCGCCTCGGAGGCGGATGGTGAATAGACCTGTCTTGTGAGTGCCAAGAGAATATCCCGCGAGGCAGGTGCAAGGCGCTGCGGGGGCGGCAGGCAGTTCAGAATGTCTCTCGGCACCTGGTCAAAGCTTGGTGCGAGCAAAAGAACTGGATGTGGTGACTCCAGCGCAGCAATGATCTTGCTTCTCTGGTCGCGGGTGTCTCTGCGATATTCCGGCTCCGTCAATGTGAGTGCGACGAGGGTCGATCCTGGAGCGCCTTTCGGCAGGTATGTATCTGACCCGAACGTCACCTCTCGGTCGAAAAGCGCAGTCTCGAAGAGCTCGAGAATTGCACTCATCGACGCATCGCCGACCTCGATCAATGTCAGCGCGCCGGCGTTCAGCAGCTTGTCGACGTCGGATTGCGTTCCAAACGTCGCACAGAGGCGGAAAAGCAGGGTGAGATCACGCGGCTGCGTTCGCGGGTGCGGCCGCGGCTTCGGAATGCGCTTTTTGGATTTGCCAGCCTGATCCGTTTGACTGGTCTTCGCGATGACCCGCCGCTTGGCTTTCGCCTCCGGCAACGGCTCTTCATCGAGCAGGAGAGCGTGCTCGGTGAACGGATCATCCTCCTCGGTCTGCCGTGGTCCGCCCGGCAGGCTGCGCAGGCGCTCCAGAGCCTGCTGGGCAAGCGGTTGCCACTTAGGTTCGGTGTTTGATTGGGTCATTAGGTGTCTTTCAGGAATAGGGGGACGGCGGGTCCGGAAACCGGATCCGATGGGATTTCGAGTGAAGGCAGCTGATGCGGCGCCGCCCCGAGAGGCGAGGCGCCGGTCGACCTGCTCAGAAGGCTGATAATCCCGGCTCAGGGGGGCGCGCCTTCAGACATGCCGGGCTCGAGAAGCCCGATCTCTTCAAGCGCGCAAAGGTAGCTCGCCCGTGGATGCGCGCGCAGACCTGCAATCTGGTCGAGACTTATGCGATACGACTCCCGCCGGTCCGCTGAAAAGAAGACGACGTTCTCCGGCAAAGCGACGAGCGCGGCAATGTCGTAGTCGCCTGCTCCATATGATCGGATGCCCTTGGGCGATCCGCTATAGCCGCGCTTCATCGAGAATTTATAGAACCCGTCGACAGCGCGCGCCGAGGTCTTGACCTGGATCGTGACATGCCGATCACCGCGCCTGACGAGCCGGTCGAAGGGTTCATCCTCTGGCGCGGCGAGAATGTGATCGCCATATCGAGTGAGTATACTATCAACGAGGTGCTCACCGGCGCGGCCGATGCGCTTGGCATATCGACTGATCGTTCTTGACGACACATGGGGATAAGCCTCGAGAGCATTCGAAAGCGTGGGTGCTGAGCGCGCAATCGAACAGAATCCGGGAAATTCGGGCTGGAACGGCATGATGGCCTCCCATTGAATGGATGAAGACAGAGGATGACGGCGCGCGGCCAGGAGCGACCCTTAGACCGCGCGAGTGGCCGTCACATTGCGGCGGCCTGCATCTCAGCCCGCGGATCCCTGCCCAGAACCGCCCAATCGAGTGTTTTGAACCATTCCCGCGCAATCGCGATCATCTGTTCGCTGCGCCTTCCGACCGCGGTGTCAGCACTGCAGGGAAAGATCGGAGAATAGTCGCGAACAAGTGTTTGATACGCCTGGCAATCTTCGGAATGCTCAAGATATGTCGAGATGCTGATGTGGGCGGCAACATGACGAAGCTCATCATCTTCGGCCCGCATCGCATCATTCCTCAGGATTTTCTGCGCAATATTGATGACATCCATCCACGCGTTTTCGGCGCGCGAGGCCCGATCTTTGAACTCCTCATCGAACACGTCGCATTTGAGGGTATCAATCTCGGCCTCGACAGCCGCGCGAAGCGCGATCAGGAGCCGAGAAAAGTCGCGGGAGACCGGGCTGTGGACGAAGTCTTGCGGCTCTTCTGTGGTCCCGGCGGTTGTGTTATTGGCTTGGTAGGTCATGAATTGATCTCCTTCTCAGATCGGTTTGTGATTTAGAGCCAAGGTTGGGTTGCCGCCCGACCTTGGCTTGCTTATATATTACGATATCTATATATCTACGTCAAGGATGAATATCATGATATCTAAGAAAAATGACGAGAAAACAGATACCCAAGCTGTTCTTGTGCGTATGCCCGTCAAAATGATCGAGCGGATAGATGCGCTGCGGCGCGCGGAAGACGATCTGCCGACGAGACCGGAGATGATCAGACGCCTTGTGGAGCAGCGTATGGACGAAAAAGGCGGCTGAAGCCCCTCACATTAGGAGGCGTTGGTCGTCACAGGCCGATTTCTTGGAAATTTTCCTGAAAGATGGATGATTTCATGAGAATCTGGGGGGAGTCGGCTCGGCTGAGATTATTTTCTGGAGAATTTCAGGAAACGTGACCCGAAAATCTGAAAAGGTGGTCGCCAGCAGGTCAGGTTTCATTTTTCGAAAATCCATGTGCTGCGGTGGGCCAAAGGAAATTTCAAGAACCTGGAATGCATTAGGGCTCTCCTTGTTTGGAGAGCCCTAATGCTGGAGGACCGCTCTGCACTCTTCCTGATCAGTCCTCGTCAGGCCGCCTTGGCGATATTGGCCTCGATCCCCGTAACGAAGTTAGACCAAAGATCGGTCCAGGAACGACGTTTCTCAAGAAAATCGGTTCTCTTGTAGGCGCGCTCGACATCAGATCCGGTCTCATGTGCAAGCATGGCTTCGGCGACGTCATTTGGACAGTCCGTCGCCTCCGCGAGCCATGTCCGAAGCGATGACCGGAACCCGTGCGGCCGCGCCGCGAGACCACGCTCGACCAGTAGTTTCCTCATCGCCATTTTGTCGATGCGGCCACCGCGGCTGTTCGAAAAAGCATGGGCGCTGGACTGATGCTTGCGGACAAGGTCGAGGACGTTAAGAGCTTCGGGTGACAGGGGGACAGTGAACGTCTTCTTCTGTGACTTTCGGCCTTTAAGGTGATCTGAGGGGATCACCCAGTCACCGCTCTCGATTTGATCGAAGTCGAAATTTAGGACAGACCCGCTTCGGACGCCAGTCAGGATCAGAAGACGCAATGCCAATTCGGCTTGGCTCTCGCCGAGCGTGCCATAAAACTCTGGCACGTCCGCCCAAGGCATCGCTTCGATATGGCTACAGCTGACCTCGGCACGGCCAAGGAGCACTTTCGCGTTCTCAAGAGTTTGAAGTTTGACGTCGAGGCCAAGTGCCAGCGCATGAACGAAGACGGTTTTGAGGCGAGACAGCGCCTTGCGGGCAGTTTCGTTCTTCGAATGCCAAAGTGGCGCGAGCGCATCGCGGATGTCGTGCTGATCGATCTGATCGATCGGCCTCTCTCCGAGTTTAGGCAGCACATGCACTCGGAGCGGACTGAACCAGCGGCCGTCATCGCGCTTCAACGTCTTCCTGTGCGACTCATAGGCGTCTTCCGCGACAGCTTCGAGCGTATCACTGACCCGGCGGATTTGTCCGAGGCGAATTCTTCGTTGTTTCTTGGGATCGAGCCCCTCCCGCAGGTCGCGGCGCGCGTCTTCGGCTGCGTCACGCGCGTCACGAAGCGTGACCTCCTTGAGCGACCCCAGGCCCATTTCCTTCCGACGCCCCCAAAGACTGTAGCGAAAGCTCCACTGGCCCCCGCCGTCTTCGCGCTTCAGCAGCCAAAGCCCATTCCCGTCACCGTGCTTCCCCGGCGGAGCACTCTTCACTGCCAAAGCTTTCAACTTGTTCCCAACGCGCATAATATCTACCCTCCCGTCAACACTAGGTAACAACCATTTACGGCCCCAGATGGTGCCTGCTGGGAATCGTAACACACTGGAATTAAAGCAGGTTTAAAAGCCTGAGACGTCCTGACACCAACTGGTCGAATCCGCATGGCTGCAGGATACCCCTCCGGCGGGGATATTTTCCGCCAGAAGATACAACGTTTTATTAACCATTTCCGCGCATCTTGATCACACGGTACAGGCGGGGACGCCGATGACCGTGCCAGGAGATGCAAGGAAACTTGCGTGTCACGCAGGGGAGGCGGGCAAACCCCTCCCCTGCATCTTTTGGCCCCAAATATCCTCGCCGAAGGCGAAACTCTTCTGGGGCGACATCCGCTCAGGCGCCCAAAGGCCGCAGCAGATCGCGGCTGATGATGTGGCGCTGGATCTCGGACGTGCCGTCCCAGATGCGTTCAACCCGCGCGTCGCGCCAGAACCGCTCGATCGGGAAATCGTCCATCAGGCCCATGCCGCCGTAGATCTGCAAGGTGGCATCCGTAACGAGCGCCAGCATCTCGGACGCGTAGAGCTTGGCCGATGCAATCTCGCGGTTGGCGGGCAGGCCCTGGTCCAGCCGCCAGGCCGAGGCGAGGGTGAGCCAGTCGGCAGCGTCGATCTCGGTGATCATGTCCGCGATCTGGAAGCTGACGCCCTGGTTCTTGCCAATGGGCTGGCCGAACTGCTTGCGCTCGGCCGCGTAGTTCAGCGCCAGATCGAAGCAGCGGCGTGCGCGGCCCACGGACATGGTGGCGACGGTGATCCGGGTCGCGTAGAGCCATTCATTCATCACCTCGAAGCCGCCATCGACCTCGCCCAGCACCTGCGCGTCCGGCAGGCGACAATCGTCGAATTCGAGGATCATGTTCTTGTAGCCGCGATGGCTGACCGATTTGTAGCCGTCGCGAATGGTGAAGCCCGGCGTGCCGCGATCGACGAGGAAGGTCGTAATGCGTTTCTTGGGACCCTTCGGCGTGTCGTCCTCGCCCGTCGCGATGAAGACGATAATGAAATCGGCATGGTCCGCGCCCGAGATGAAATGCTTGGTCCCGTTGATCACCCAATCGCCGCCATCGCGTTTTGCGGTGCATTTCATGCCGCGCACGTCCGATCCGGCGCCCGGCTCGGTCATCGCCAGCGCATCCATCCGCTCGCCGCGCACGGCAGGCAAGAGGTAGCGCTCGCGCTGCTCGTCATTGCAGGCCATCAGGATGTTCTGGGGCCGGCCGAAGAAATGCGTCAGCGCCATTGAGCCGCGGCCCAGCTCGCGCTCGACCAGCGCGAATTCGAGATGGCTGAGGCCCGCGCCGCCCACTTCCTCGGGGAAATTGCAGGCGTAGAAGCCCAGATCAATCGTCTTCTGCTTGATCGTCCGTGCCAGTTCGGGCGGCACCTCGCCGGTGCGCTCGACCTCGGCCTCGTGAGGGTAGATCTCGTTCTCGACAAAGCTGCGCACGGTCGAGACGATCATTTCCTGCTCGTCGGTCAGTCCGAAATTCATTTCTCTGCTCCTTGATGGGCCGCAGCCAGCGCCTCGACGGCGCGCGCAACCTCGGGCGAAGGCTCGCAGGTGCGGCGGGTCTCTAAGCTGACATGCAGCATGAACTGGTCGCAGGCCGCCATGACCTCGCCATCCGAGGTGCGGCGCATCTCGTGCAGGCAGCGCAGCTTCTTGCCCTTGCCTTCGGTGACGCGGCTATAGACCTCGACGGCCTCGCCCGCATGGGTCTCGGCCAGGTATTTCGTGGTCGTCTCGACCGTGAAATAGCTATGACCACCTGCGATATAGGCGTCATCCGCGCCGACATAGGCCATCACCTCTTCGGACGCGTCCGAGAAAATCTGACCGTAGCGCCCCTCGTTCATGTGCCCGTTCACATCGGTCCAGTCGATGGGGATCGTGCGGCTGAGGCTGAGCATCGGCGTGCCGGCCTCTAACGTGGGGCGCATCGTTTTTTCGTGTTCATTGAGCAGACGCCCCGACGCGTTGCCCTGCTGTTTCAAGGCCCGCATCATTGCGATCAGGTTGCCGTCGCGCTTGCGCTCCAGCTGGCGGATGGTCAGGTGGCCGGACTGGTCGTCGGACTGGTCGGCAATCATCTGCGCCAGCTCATCAGTCAGTTCGGGCACGTCCATCAGCTTGGTCCAGGGCCACTTGAGGCAAGGGCCGAACTGGTCGATGAAATGCTTCATCCCGGCCTCACCGCCCGCGACGCGATAGGTCTCGAAGAGCCCCATCTGCGCCCAGCGGATGCCAAAGCCGTAGCGGATCGCGTTGTCGATCTCCTCGGTCGTGGCGATGCCGTCCTTGACCAGCCAGAGCGCCTCGCGCCAGACCGCCTCGAGGAAACGGTCAGCGATATGCGCGTCGATCTCCTTGCGCACGCGCAGGGGATAGAGGCCGACGGAGGTCAGCATCTCGGCAGCGCGGTCGACGGTTGCGGTGTCGCTGGCCTCGGTGGCCACCACCTCGATCAAAGGCAGCAGGTAGACCGGATTGAACGGATGGCAGACCATGATCTGACCGGGGCGCGTGGCGCCCTCCTGCAGCTCGCTCGGCTTGTAGCCGCTGGTGGACGAGCCGATGATGGCGGATGCATCGCAGGCGCCTTGGATCTCGGCATAGACCTTGTGCTTGATGTCCAGCCGCTCGGGCACGCTTTCCTGGATCCAGTCGGCGCCGGTCACCGTCTCGGCCAGCGTGTCGTGAAAGGTAAGCTGGCCCTCGGCGGGCATCGCGTAATCGTAGAGCATCGGCAGCGCGTGGCGCGCATTGCCGAGTACTTCTCCTATCTTGCGCTCGGCTTCCGGGTCGGGATCGAAGATGCGCACGTCCCAGCCGTTCAGCAGGAAGCGCGCGGCCCATCCGCCGCCGATCACGCCGCCGCCGATGATGGCGGCTGTCATTTGCTTGGTCATGTCAATTCTCTCATGCGCCGCTCAGGGCGCGTTGGTTTCGGTATGGCCGTCGATCGCGATGATCTGGCCGGATATCTTGCTGGCGGCAGGGGACGCGAGGAAGAGGACCGTATCGGCCAGATCGTCCACCGTGACCCACGTGCGCATGGAAACGCCGCGCACGTATTGCTGGCGCACATCCGCCTCATCGCGCATCGAGGCCTTGGCCTCCATCGCCACGACGCGGTCCATCCGCTCGCCCTCGACCGCACCGGGGCAGATCGCGTTGACGCGCACGCCCACGGGGCCCAGCTCCATCGCCAGCGTTTTCGTGAGGCCGACGAGACCCCATTTCGCCGACGCATAGGGCGAGCGGTAGGGGTGGCCCCATTGGCCCGAAGTCGATGAGGTGATGATGATCGAGCCCTCCCCCTGCGCCCGCATGATGCGCGCGGCCCAGCGGCAGGTGAGGAATGCGCCGCCAAGGTTCACATCGATGCAGGCCTGCCAGTCGGCATAGTCCAGATCCTCGATCCGCCCCGCAGGTCCACCCGTGCCAGCATTGGCGCAGACCACGTCGACGCCGCCCCATGCCTCTTCGACCTCGCCCAGAAAACCTGCCATCTGCGCCTCGTCCGTGACGTCGGCCTGGCGGCAAATCGCACCCGGCAATGCCTCGGCGGCGCTCGCCACGGCGCCCGCGTTGGCATCGCAGAGCGCCACTCTGTCGCCGCGCGCGGCGAAGCGGCGGGCAAGGCCGTAGCCGATGCCCGATCCACCTCCGGTGATGAGGACGCGCTGGCTCACTTCGGGGCGCGCTTTTTCAGGTTCAGCTTGTCGCGCACATCGGCGGGCGACATCACCTTGGCGCCCATCCGCTCAATGATCTCGCGGGCGCGGGTCACCAGCTGGTGATTCTCGGCCAAAACGCCCTTATCGAGCATCAGATTATCCTCAAGGCCGACGCGGACGTTGCCGCCTGCCAGAACCGAGGCCGCTACAAAAGGCATCTGGTCGCGGCCCAACGAGAACGCCGACCAGTTCCAATCGGCGGGCACGTTGTTCACCATCGCCATAAAGGTGTTCATGTCGTTGGGCGCGCCCCACGGCACACCCATGCAGAGCTGCACCAGCGCGTCCGCCTCAAGAATACCGTCCTTGACCAGCTGCTTGGCATACCACAGGTGGCCGGTGTCGAAGGCTTCGATCTCGGGCTTGACGCCTGCCTCGGTCATCATGCCGCCCATCGCCTGCAGCATGCCGGGCGTGTTCGTCATCACGTAATCCGCCTCGGCGAAGTTCATCGTGCCGCAATCCAGCGTGCAGATCTCGGGCAGGCAGTCCAGCACATGCTCCACCCGTTCTGACGCGCCGACCATGTCGCTGCTGTTGCTCAGCGGCAGGGGTTTTTCCGGGGTGCCAAAGATCATGTCGCCGCCCATCCCGGCAGTCAGGTTCAGCACGACATCCGTATCGCTGGCGCGGATGCGCTCGGTCAGCTCGCGATAAAGCTTGGGATCGCGGCTGGGCGCGCCGGTCTCGGGGTCGCGGACGTGGCAATGCACGATGGCGGCGCCAGCCTTGGCCGCCGCGATGGCACTCTCGGCGATCTGTTCGGGGCTGCGCGGCACATGCGGGCTGCGGTCCTGCGTGCCGCCGCCGCCAGTCACGGCGCAGGTGATAAAGACGTCGCGGTTCATCATAAGAGGCATTCGGCATCCTTTCGGGTGAATTTCTGAATCAGGGCTTGGCCAGCATCGTAACGCTGGCGCAAGCGGCTATCGTGCAGTATCAGACAGCCATGATGCAGAAATGGACAAAACCGCGCGATGCCCCGACGACCATTGCCTTCCTGCTCTTCGACAGGTTTTCGAACCTTTGCCTTGCCAACTGCCTTGAGCCGCTGCGCGCCGCGAATTCGGTCAGTCGCGCAGATCTTTTCCAGTGGCGCATCGCCACTCTGACGGGTGAGCCTGCGCGCAGCTCCAGCGGGATGCAGGTGCTGCCACATGATGCGCTGGGGCGCTTGGAGCGCTGTGATTATCTATTTATTCTGATAAGTTACGATCACATCCGCCACGACACACCCCTCGTGCGCAAGGCCCTGCGCACCGCCGCCGGGCGGGCGCGGATCGTCGTCGGTATGGATGCAGGTCCGTGGCTGATGGCCTCGGCAGGCCTCCTCTCGGGGCGGCGCGCAACACTGCATTGGGATCTGCAAGATGCCTTCGCCGAGCGGTTCCTAGATGTCGATGTCGAGCGCAGCAGGGTCACGCGCGACGGGCCGGTCATCACCTGCGCCGGCGCGATGAGCGCACTGGATCTGATGATGGAGGTGATCGCGCATCATGGCGGTATGGCGGTGCGCCTGGATGTCGAGGACCAGTTCATGCATGGCAGCGATACCTCAGCCGCCCTGCCGCAAGGCGACGCGTATCAAAATGATGCGCTTGTGCGCGGCGCGCTCGCGCAGATGCGCGCCAATGTCGAGCGGCCCCTTCCGCTTGCCGCCATAGCGCAGCAGCTGCATTGCCAGCCCCGCACGCTGGACCGGCATTTCCGCCGTGCGCTGGGCGCGCCACCGGGAACAGTCTATCGCCATCTGCGCCTGTCCGAGGCGCGCAAGCTGCTGGACAGCACCGTGCTGCCCGTGGGCGAGATCGCCGTGCGCTGCGGCTACGATTCCCCCGCCGCCATGGCGCGGGCGATGCGCCAGCGCTACGGCGCGGCCCCGGGCGCGCTGAGAGCCGGGCCGCCGCAAGGCCGGCGGTAACGCGGAACGGCAGCCCACAGCCAGACGTTGTTACAATGGCAAGGAGGAAATTCCATGGACAAGCTACTGGTATTCCTGACGCTCCTCAGCGGAACGGCCATATCCGGCGCGTTGATCGCCATATGTTTCTCGCTGGGTTACACATCGTTCTGGGCTGTGCTGGCTTCGATCGTAGCGGCGTTCAGCATCGCATGGCCCGGTGCGCAGATCGCGGTCCAAGGCATCCGCGCAGCGCGGCAAGCGCGCGATGATCAGGCCCGCTCGACCAAGACCGACCCCACCGAATAACCCGCGCCGAAAGAGCAGATCATGCCCTTGGCGCCTGGCGGCAGGTCGCTACTGTATTTTGAAAATGCGATGATGGATCCGGCCGAGGACGTGTTGGCGTAGTCCTGCAGGATATTCGGCTGCTCCAGCGGTGTTGGCGTGCGGCCCATAACCTTGCGCCCGATGAAGTCGTTCATCGCCTTGTTGGCCTGATGCAGCCACAGACGGCTCAGCGCATCCGGCGCGATCCCCGCCTCGACCAGATGATCGGCGATATGGGTCGAGACCAGCGGCAGCACCTCTTTGAAAACGCGCCGCCCTTCCTGCATGAACTGCATGTCGCGCCGGTCCTCCATCTGGTCATGGGCGCGGCGCAAAAAACCGTCATTGTTGCGGATATTGTTGGAAAATTGCGTCGCGCAGCGGGTGCCGAGAACGCGAAAATGCCCGCCCTTTGCACGTTCCTCGGGCTCGATCACCACTGCCGTGCAGACATCGCCGAAGATGAAATGGCAATCGCGGTCACGCCATTCCAGATGTGCGCTGCAAATCTCGGGGCTGACCACGATGGCGCAGCGCGCGCCGCCCGCGCGCATCATGTCCGCCGCCGCCTTGATCCCGAACGTCGCCGAGGAGCAGGCAACGTTCATGTCGAAAGCAAAACCTTGAGCGCCCAGAAGATCCTGAATTTCCACCGCAATCGCCGGATAGGCCCGCTCGTGGTTCGACGCGGCGCAGATGATCAGGTCGACCTCCGCCGCGTTACGATCGGCCTCTGCCAGCGCCTTTTGGCAGGCATCCAGCGCCATTTCCGCCATCAGACCTGGCTGATCATCGCGGCGGGGCGGCAGGCGCGGATGCATGACCTCGGGGTCGAGGATGCCCGATTTCTCCATCACGTAGCGCTGATGGATGCCTGAGGCATTCACGATGAAGGCGCTGCTGGAATGCGCCCTGGCGGGCACGTCGCCGGCCGCGATCTCCGCAGCGTGATCGGCGTTGTACCCATTCACATAGGCGTTGAACGCCGTCACCAGCTCGTCATTCTTAATGACATGCGGCGGCGTGAAGACACCGCTGCCGGTGATGGCGGGCTGGCTCATGTCACCGCATTGGGCGGTGTCTCCCCCGCGAAAAACGCGCGCAGGTTCTCGACTGCCAGCATCCCCATCGCTTCGCGCACTTCCAGCGCGGCGGTGCCCAGATGCGGCAGCAGCACTGCATTCTCCAGCGCGATCAGTTCGGCCGGCACCTTCGGCTCATGCTCATACACATCAAGGCCCGCGCCAGCGATTTGGCCCGATTGCAGCGCCTCGATCAGCGCCGCCTCATCCACCACGTCGCCGCGTGAGATGTTGATGAAATGCGCGTGGTCCTGCATCGCGGCAAAGGCTTCGGCCCCGATGAGGTGATGCGTCTCGGCCCCGCCCGGCACGCAGGTAATGACCACATCGGCCCGCGCGGCCAGCGCCTCGATGCTGTCCATCTGCTCGGCAGGCAGGTCCAGCGATTTCCGGGACCGGTTCTGATAGATCACCTTCATGCCAAAGCCATGATGGCAGCGCCTGGCGATCGCCTGGCCGATGCGGCCCATACCGACGATGCCCACCGTCTTGCCGCCCAGGTGCAGGCCCAGCATCTGGGTCGGGTGCCACCCCTCCCACGTGCCGCTGCGCACCATCCGCTCGCCCTCGCCCGCGCGGCGCGCGCTCATCAACATGAGGGTCATGGCGATATCCGCAGTCGCGTCGGTCACGGCGCCCGGCGTGTTGGTGACGGTGATGCCGCAGGCGCGCGCGGCGTCCACGTCGATATGGTTGTAGCCCACGCCGAAATTGGCCAGCACCTTGCAGCGGTGGCCGCCATCCTCGAAGACATCGGCATCGAAATTGTCACGCAGCGTCGGCAGAACACCATCATAAAGAGCCAGCGCCGCCCGCATCTCGGCAGGTTTCATCGGCAACGTGCTTTCGCGCACCTCGACGTCGAAATGCGCCTCGGCGGCGGCGATGACGCTTGCAGGCAGGGGGCGGGTCAGGAAAATGCGGCTCAATGCATCCGCCCTCCGATGGGCACATCCTGATCCGGGGACAGCAGTACAATCTCACCCTCCGCGTCCGCGACACCCAGAACCAACACCTCGGACATGAAGGGACCGATCTGGCGCGGCGGGAAGTTGACGACGCCCATCACCATGCGGCCCGTCAAGGCCTCCGGCGTGTAATGCTTGGTCACTTGCGCCGACGTCTTGCGCTCGCCGATCTCGTCGCCGAAGTCGATCCACATCTTGATCGCGGGCTTGCGCGCCTCGGGAAAGGGCTCGGCCCGGATGACGCGGCCCACGCGGATATCCACCTTGAGAAAGTCGTCGAAGGTGATCTCAGCCATTCTTGAGTTCCCGCGACCGGTTTGCGGCGGCCCCCACCGTGCGGCGCATGAGATCCGGCAGGCCGTTATGCTCGTCCATCAGCACCTCCAGCCCTGCCTGCGTGGTGCCATTGGGACTGGTCACGTTGACACGCAGCTCGGACGGCGTCTCTTTGGCATTTTCGGCCAGCGCGCCTGCGCCTGCGACGGTCGCCTGCGCCAGTTGCATCGCCAGTTCGGGGGCCAGCCCTTCAGCCTCGCCAGCCTTGGCCATGCATTCGATCATGTGAAAAACATACGCGGGGCCCGAGCCGGAAACGCCGGTCACGGCATCCATCTGGTCCTCGGTCTCAAGCCGCACGACCTGCCCCACGGCGGTCAGCAGCGTCTCGGCCAGATCCAGTTGGGCGCTGCTGGCGTGGACATTGCCGATGATCGCGGTGATCCCCCGGCCCACGGCCGCGGGCGTATTTGGCATGGCGCGGATGATCGGGCTTTGCGCGCCCAGCGCGTCCTCGAAGGCGGAAATCGGCGTACCTGCGGCGACAGAGATGAAGAGCGTCGTTCCGTTGCCCATTTCCTTCAGGGAGGGGAGCGCGTCGCCCATCATCTGCGGCTTGACCGCGATCAGCACGATGCCGGGCGCTTCGGGCAGATCACCGTTGATGGTGACACCGGTCGATTTCAGCCAGTCGGACGGCTTGGGGTCGATCACCCAGACCGAGGAGGCCGGCAATCCGCCATTTAGCCAGCCTTCCAGCATGGCGCCGCCCATCTTGCCGCAGCCCAGCAGCACGAGGCCTTTTTCGGCCACAAAATCCATATCCATATCTCGTCCCTTTCGCCTGTTTTCAGGTTCAGGGCGTGAGGTTACGCGCGGCCATACGCCTCTGCAATGGCAACCTGCATGGCATCGCGCGGAGTACGATCACCCCACAGCACCAGTTGGAAGGCGGGGTAGTAGCGCTCGGCGTTGAGAACTGCGGCTGTAATGATGCTGTCGATCTGCTCGGGCGACGCGACCTGCCCGCCAGACATCAGCAGGCCATAGCGATAGACCATCAGTTTCTGCTCGCTCCAGTAGGTAAATGCGCCAGCCCAGCACTGGTCGTTGACCTCGTTCAGCGCCTCGTAGAGTACCGGCAGCTTTTCGCCGGGAGGGTCCAGTTCGAAGGTACAGACCATGCGCAGCGTTTCGTCATAAGCTGACCAGGCCAGCGTGATCGAATAGGTGCGCCACTGACCCTCGACCGCCATCGCGATCTGGTCATCGCCAACGCGATCGAATTGCCAGTCATTATGTTCGGCAAGGTTCTCGACCATGTCGATAGGGTGAATATCGTCTGTCAAAAATTGCTCGGACAATGCCATGTCGTCACCTTTGGGTTCGCTCCGGCGGAGGGGATCTGGCGCCCCCAAACACTGGATGACTGCTCAAGTGGATGGGGTTTAGCCCCTTCCTATTACCAGATATGGTGCGCCACCTGCAGCGTTCTGTAAAGCAATTTGTTGGGGATAACCGCAATAAGTTGTGGACGGAATGCCCCGCGCCGCTAGATCACGGGGACCACAAAGCAGGTAGTGGGCGCTACTCGCTCCGCTCAGGCCGATTGCGCATGCCCAGACGCCGGATGCAGGCCGTCAGCAGCCCCATCTCGTCAAGGGCCATCAGATCCTCGACCAGGCTGTCGACCGTGCGGGTATAGGCAACGATCGCCGCGTCGCGGCGCAGACGATCAGGAGCGTCACGTGTGATCTGTCGCAGCATGCGAAGACGGGCAAGACGGTCCTGGATCGCGCGCACATGGCTTGCTGCGCGGTCGCTCATCCGGCACGCCCGGCGAGGTTGCCAGCCCGCACGGCACGGTCCGACGGGCTGGCCCGTTTCGACAAAAAATTCCGCGGGCGCCCCAACGCAACACACCCCATGGGAGAACCCCCCGGTAGAACACACTCTATACTGGTAACCCACGGAAAACGTGGAAACATTCGCACAGCGTGTAAAATTTTAACCGACTAGTCAATAAGTTTCGAACGTGCATTATCGCGCGCATGTCACACTTCGATTTGCAAACACTGCGCGATGTCGCCAACGAAGGGATCGCTCGCCACGGGCTGCGCGGCTATGCGCGCAAGCTGGGGCTGGATGTCAGCACCATGCGCAGCCTCCGTGATGGCCGTGACATGCAGATATCGAAGCTGATCCGGATCATCGCCGCGATGGACATGACACTCACGATGGAGCCCGTCAGCCCGCAACGCGGCGCGCGCGGCTCTGACGAGGCCGCGGCTACAGAGATGGCCCGCATCGCTTATCACCCGCTGGCGCAGCCGCTTGGGGCCAAAGACGAAACGTATTCCCCTATCGCGGTCGATGCCGGATGGCTGCTGCAACATGGCTGGAATAGCGAAGATCTGCGCGCCGTCATCGCACCTGAAAGGAGCCTCGTGCCTGAGGGGGCGCTATGTCTTCTGGACTGCAAGATATCCTGGCCCGGCGCACATGCGCTCTGGGCCTGCCTGGAGGGTGACCGGATCACCATCAGCCATGTGGGTCGCCCCGAGCCGGGAATGCTCCTCTTTGCCGGGGCTGATCCGGCAGAGGCGCCTCGCATCGTGACAGGCCCCGCACTGGACCGGATCACCCCGCTGGGCCGCGTCATCTGGGCCGGATCGTGGATACCCAGCGCCTGAAACCGGCGCTGAGAACCGTTTAGCGGCGGTCTTTGGAGGCTTCCATAGCGTCAAGACGCGCCTTCAGCGCCTCATTTTCCTCGCGGGCCTTCTGCGCCATGGCGCGCACTGCGTCGAACTCTTCGCGCGTGACGAAATCGCGATCGGCCAGCCAGCGGTCGATCATCGAGGACATCGCCGTCTCGGCCTCCTGACGCGCGCCTTGGGCCACGCCCATCGCGTTGGTCATCAGTTGCGAGATGTCGTCCATCACTTTGTTGCGGGTTTGCATAGCTGTCTCCTGTGGCGTTGCGGCACTGCCGCCTGTTATCCCCAATATGGGCCGCGCACGCTCCGATCACAAGATGCGCGCACCCCGTTGACTTCCCCCCTCGCGCGCGGTCATGACATCGCCATGATAGCAGCCATCCCCTTCCCCGACATCTCGCCCGAGCTGTTCTCGATCTCCATCTTCGGCATGGAGTTCGCGCTGCGCTGGTATGCGCTGGCCTATATCGCCGGCATCCTGATTGGCTGGCGCCTCGTGCTGGGCGCGGTAAGGCGCCCTGCCCTATGGGGCAAGGACGGCCCCGTGATGACTGCCAAGCAGGTCGAGGATCTGCTGTTCTGGGCCATTCTGGGCGTCATTCTGGGCGGACGGCTGGGCTTTGTGCTCTTCTACCAGTCGGGCTATTACCTGTCGAACCCGGCGGAGATCCTGCAGGTCTGGCAGGGCGGCATGTCGTTTCACGGCGGCATGTTGGGCGTGCTCATCGCCTGTGTTGCCTTTTCGATGCGCCACGGGCTGCGGATGCTGTCGGTCGGCGATTTGCTGGCCATGGCCGCGCCCATCGGTCTGGCGCTGGGGCGGATCGCGAATTTCATCAATGCCGAGCTTTGGGGCCGGCAAACCGATCTGCCCTGGGGCGTGATCTTTCCGGGCGCGGCGGCGCAGGATTGCGGCGACATCACGGGCCTCTGCGCGCGCCATCCGTCGCAACTCTACGAGGCGCTTCTGGAAGGCGTCCTGCTGGGCGCGGTCCTGATTTGGCTGGCCTACCGGCGCGGTGCGTTGAAATCGCCGGGCTGGATCTCGGGCTGCTTCTTCATTGGCTACGGCGCGGCGCGCTTTGCGGTGGAATTCGTGCGCCAGGCCGATGCGCAATTCTGGTCGCCGGAAAATCCGCTGGGCCATGCGCTGCAATTCGGCGGCGGATATGGCCTGACGATGGGCCAGCTTTTGTCGCTGCCGATGATCGCGTTCGGCCTGCTCCTCTTGGCGATGCAGGTGCGACGCAAGCCTCGATGAGCGATCTTGCCCGCCTTTTGATCGCGCAGATCGACGCGGACGGGCCGATGACGCTGGCCGACTACATGTCCGCCTGCCTGATGCATCCGCAGCACGGCTACTATGCCACGCGTGATCCCCTGGGCGCGGCGGGCGATTTTACCACCGCGCCCGAGATCAGCCAGATGTTCGGCGAATTGATGGGCCTCGCCCTTGCCCAGACGTGGCTGGATCAAGGCGCGCCCACCCCCTTCGCACTGGCCGAGCTGGGGCCGGGCCGCGGCACTCTGATGGCCGATATCCTGCGCGCCACCCGTGCCGTGCCCGGCTTTCACGCGGCCGCGGAGGTGCATCTGGTTGAAACCTCGCCCACATTGCGCGGCGTGCAGGCCCGCACGCTGGAGGGACATGCGCCCGAATGGCATGCCAGCGTCGAAACTCTGCCGGACCTGCCGCTCTTTGCCGTCGCCAACGAGTTTTTCGACGCGCTGCCGATCCGGCAGGCGCAGCGCAGCGGCGACAGCTGGCGCGAGCGCATGGTGACGCGGCAGGCGGACCGCCTGACCTCCGCGCTCAGCGCGCCCACGCTCTTGCCAATGCTGACGCACCGGCTGGAGGATACGGAAGAAGGAGACATCGTGGAGTTTAGCCCCGTTACCACGCGCATCGCGGCGGAACTGGGCAGGCGCATCGCGAACAAGGGCGGCACGGCCCTGATCGTCGATTACGGCGACTGGCGCGCCCTCGGCGATACATTCCAGGCGCTGCGCGCCCATGCGCCCTCCGATCCCTTTGATGCGCCCGGCGATGCCGACCTGACCGCGCATGTCGATTTCGAGGCACTGGCGCTGGCCGCGGCGCCTGCCCGCCATACCCGCCTGACTGCGCAAGGCGTCTTTCTCGAACGGCTGGGCATCACCCAGCGCGCGCAAAAACTGGCGGCGGCGCTAAGCGGCGAGGCGCTAAGCGCGCATGTCGCGGCACATCGGCGCTTGACGCATCCCTCGGAAATGGGAACGCTCTTCAAGGTGATGGCCCTTTATCCCGAAGGCGCCGTACCGCCGCCAGGCTTGCTCGGATAAGAAAGGTGCCATGACCCTCGAAATCCTGACCGCCGATAGTCTTTCACCCATGCGCCACGGGTTCTTCACCCGGCGGGGCGGCGCGTCATCGGGGATATTCGCGGGGCTGAATTGCGGCCACGGCTCCAGCGATCAGCAGGAAATCGTCGCGATCAACCGTGCCCGCGTGGCCGACGCGATGGGCGTGCCGTCCGAGCATCTGCAAAACGTGAACCAGGTGCATTCGGCGGATGTGATCACGCTGGACGCCCCCCTGCCCGAGCGGCCCTGCGCCGACGGGCTGATCACCCGCACGCCGGGCCTCGCCATCGCCGTGCTGACCGCGGATTGCCAACCAGTTCTCTTTGCCGATGCCGAGGCGGGCGTGATCGCTGCGGCCCATGCGGGTTGGCGCGGCGCGCTCGGCGGCGTCTTGGAGGCGACAGTGGACGCGATGGTCGCACTCGGGGCTGCGCGCGAGCGGATCAGCGCCGTCATCGGCCCCTCGATCAGCCAAGATGCATACGAGGTCGGACCGGATTTCATGGCCGCCTTCATAACCGAGAATGCCGATCACGCGCGTTTCTTCACCCCTGGCACCGAGGGCCGGATGCAGTTCGACCTGCCCGCCTTCGGCCTATCGCGGTTGCGTGCGGCGGGGATCGGCCATGCCGAGTGGACGGGCCATTGCACCTATGGCGACGAGGACCGATTCTATTCCTATCGCCGCACCACCCACCGCAGCGAGGCGGATTACGGCAGGCTGATCGCTGCGATCCGGCTCTAGGCCGCAGCGCATCTGGGGCGCAATTGCCCCAGGATTGCCCAAGTTTGTGCGCCGCCTCCTGCCGCCGAACCAGAACAGGCGGCCTGCGAGGCAAGACAACGCCCATGAAATCAGGTGGATTGTGCCCGATACGGCAACCCCGTCGAAAAAAGCTGGTGCCGCACCCATTGTCACGGAGCGGCCTAATCCCTGCCGCAAATCGCTGGCAGTTTGACCAATGAGCACACAATCAGACCCGCTTGGCGGGCATGACAAGGAGATTTCAGATGAGCACGACCAGCAAACCGCAAAGGCGTTGGATGACATCGGCCCTCAAGACCGCTGCGGGCGACATGCCGGCCCTGCCGTTCCAGCGCGGACAGCGCAAATCGTTTTCGCAGCGCACGGGCCTGTTCCGCCTGCGCCCGCGCACGCTGCGCAGCGCCTGATTCCTCCCGTTTACGGGCCCGAAAAGGAAGGCACGCCGCATCATGGTCTATACCCCGTCCGCCCTCACGCTCGGCAGTGCGCTGCGGGCCAATATCGGCGATGCGGATGATCTGCGCCCGCGCGGCCGCGATGGGATGGACCTGGGCAACCCGGCCGAACCCGTGCGCCCGTGCGAGATTTCCTATCTGCGCGGCGATGGCACCATTGGCACGGCCCGCCCTTCGGTGCCCGCCCATCCGGTGTTCGACAGTGCTTTTTCCGCCTTTGCGCGCGGCACGCTGATCGCCACGACGCGCGGCCCGGTCGCGATCGAGGATCTGGACCCGGGCATGAAGGTCGTCACGAACGAGCGGGGTCCCTCGCCTGTTTTGTGGATCGGCTGCATGACGTGGCCTCAGCCGAGTGACGGGATCGACCCCGGCGCAAGCCGCGCCCGACTGACGCGCATCCAGACCGGCGCACTTGGACTTGGGCGGCCCCTGGCCGATGTCGTCGTTGGCCCCGGCGCGCGGATTGCGCAGCGCCGCGATGGCAATACCGGTGCGGCCCATACCGACCAGATCATGCGCCCGCTGCACGAGATGACCGACGGCATGCATGTCATCGCGCTCAGCCCTCCGGGCGATCTGGAACTTTATCATATCGCGCTTCGCCGCCATGCAACGATCACGGCGGCAGGCCTCGGTTTCGAGACCTATCACCCCGGCCCGGGCTTCGAGACGCAGCTGACGCAGCGCCAGCTTGGCCTCTTCATCAGCCTTTTCCCGCACCTGATGCGACCCAGCGATTTCGGCGGCCTCGCGCATCCGCGCGCGCCCCTCGGCACTGGGGGGCGGGCAATCGCCTGAGGATCAGGCGTCGCGCGCCAGCCGCTCTTCCAGCACTTCGAATGGCACACCGGGCTGATCCTTGGCGCCGCGGATCACCAGCGCGGTCTTGACGCTGGCCACGTTGGCCGCCGCCGTCAGCTCTTCGGTCAGGAATCGCTGGAATGTGCTGAGGTCGGGCGCCACGCATTTCAGGATGAAATCCACCTCGCCGTTCAGCATGTGGCACTCGCGCACCAGCGGCCAGTCACGACAGCGCGCCTCGAAGGCGCTCAGATCGGATTCGGCCTGGCTTTGCAGGCCGACATTGGCAAAGACCTGCACTTCAAAGCCCAGCTCGCGCGGGTCGACATCGGCGTGATAGCCGCGAATATAGCCCGCCTCCTCCAATGTGCGCACACGGCGCAGGCAGGGCGGGGCGGAAATACCGACGCGCTTGGCAAGTTCGACATTGGTCATGCGGCCATCGGCCTGAAGCTCGGCCAAAATCTTGCGGTCGATCGGGTCCAGACGGGTGGTGGCCATACTGCCTCAACTCTCATTCAATTTCGCGATTGTTATATCAACCGCGCCAATGCGCGCAACAATCTTTCGTAGCTGCGCAAGATCGTTGCGCGTCATACCGCAGCATTCGCAGGGGAAGCAACCCCGGTTTGCAAGGGGTTTCACCGCGCCCCGCGTGAGGCTATATGGGGCGCAGATCCCAGACCAGCGAGAGGCAAGGCACATGGCCGGCACAAAAAAGACCAAGGTTCTGATCATCGGCTCCGGCCCCGCAGGCTATACCGCTGCTGTTTATGCCAGTCGCGCCATGCTGGAGCCTGTTCTGGTTCAGGGCATCGAGCCGGGTGGCCAGCTGACCACCACGACCGAGGTCGAGAACTGGCCCGGCGACACCGAGGTACAAGGCCCCGACCTGATGGTTCGGATGGAGGCCCATGCCAAGGCGATGGGGGCGGAAGTGATCGGTGATATCATCAGCTCGATCGACTTTTCCAAACGCCCCTATGTCTGCCAATCCGACAGCGGCACCGAGTACGTGGCCGATGCGATCATCCTGTGCACCGGCGCACGCGCCAAATGGCTGGGTCTGCCCAGCGAAGAAAAGTTCAAGGGCTTTGGCGTCAGCGCTTGCGCCACCTGCGACGGCTTTTTCTATCGCGGTCAGGAGATCGTTGTTGTCGGCGGCGGCAACACGGCTGTGGAGGAGGCGCTGTTCCTCACCAATTTCGCCTCCAAGGTCACGCTGATCCACCGCCGGGACGAGTTGCGCGCCGAGCGCATCCTGATCGACCGGCTGGAGAAGAACCCCAAGATCCATCCCCTCTGGTTCCACGAGTTGGATGAGGTCTATGGCACCGACAATCCGCTGGGCGTCGAGGGTGTGAAGGTCAAGCACACCAAGACCGGCGAGATTACCGACATCCCCGCCAAGGGCGTCTTCATCGCCATCGGCCACGCCCCCTCGAACGAGTTGGTCAAGGACGTGCTGGAGACGCATATGGGCGGCTATGTCGTGACCAAACCCGACAGTACCGAAACCTCCCTGCCCGGTGTCTTTGCCGCCGGGGATCTGACCGATCACAAATACCGACAGGCGGTGACCAGCGCCGGAATGGGCTGCATGGCAGCATTGGAGGCGGAGCGCTGGCTGGCCGAACATGGCATGGCCGAAAATGAGGACGCAGTGAACGCGGCCCCCGCCGAATGACCCACGACTTCGCTGCTCAAAAGGCCGAGACATACGCCGTCTGGGCGGAAATCACCGAGGCCGCCGATCTGCCGGATGTGGCGGATATCGATTATGCTTTTGTCCCCGGCAACGGCGCCGAGTGGGACGCCGCGGAGCTTGCCCTGAGCGAGGCGGGATTCGAAACGGCGCGCGTCAAGGATGAGGAAGGCATCCCCTACCTCGCCGCCTGCCTGCCCGATCAGCCCGCCACGGCAATGTCCGTCTGGTTGGGTGAAGAAGCCGCGACACGGCTGGTTCTGCCGCATGGGTTTCAGCCCGACGGCTGGGGCTTCGAGGGATGAGCGCGGCGGACTGGTACAAACTGGTTCCGGTCGCCGCTGGCGTCACCGCCATCGGTGAGCCACGCTATCATCAGCAGAACTGGAGCTATCTGATCTGCGGCAAGGATCGTGCGCTGCTCTTCGATACCGGATCCTATTACGGCACCCTGCCCCCGGTGATCGCCGAGCTGACAGACCTGCCGCTGACGGTTCTGCCATCGCATATGCATTATGATCATCTGGGCAATATCATCGGTTTCGACCACGTCGCCCTGCCAGACCTGCCGGTGCTGCGCGCCTGCGAGGATGGCACGGGCCATGTCACACCCTCGGACACGCTCTTTCTAGGTGACCGCGAAGAGCGCAGTGCGCCTCGCTTCGCCGTTACCGAATGGTTGGCCCTGGACAGCGTGATCGACTTGGGCGGGCGCCAGCTGACACTGCTCCATACGCCCGGTCACTCGCCCGACAGCGTATCGCTCTGGGATGCCGAGGCCGGGCTGCTCTTTGCCGCCGACTACCTCTACGAGGGCGCGCTTTATGCGCAGGTGCCGGGCGCCTCGCTGGCTGAGTATCTGGAAACCGCCGGCCGTCTTTCCACACTGGTTCCCGGGGATGCGCGCCTTTTCGGCGCCCATGGCGATGCCCCGGATGAGGCGACGGCCCAGCCGCCGGTCCTGCCCGCCTCGACCCTGGGGCGTCTGATGATCTGTCTGTCGGACCTCATGACCGCACCGCCTCCTGCCGAGGGCGAGGTGCGCCGCGTGCCCGTGCAACCGGGCGTCGATCTGTTGGTCAATGCCGAGGCGTTGGCGCGCTGATCGCCGAACGATTGCGACCTTGACGCGCCAGATTGCGGAAAAATCGTCCTTAGGAGCCTCAATCGGGTCTCTGCGCTAGACTTATCCTGCCTTGGCGCGTTAAGGCGCCGCCAAACGGCCAGTCAAGCGCCGCGATCCGTCAGCATACCGGCAGGCAATTTCCAAAGGCGATTCCCATGACGACCCTCAGCAATCTCACCCCGATCCCGGAACTATACGTCAGCCACGAGTCTGCGCAGAAGCTGAAGGTGGAGGCGGCGGATCTGGTCAGCCA
>NZ_JBHFPF020000018.1:0-44018 GCF_043355895.2 Roseovarius maritimus | reverse complement strand
AACCGAAAATGTCGACGTCGACAACTGCGCCCACCAGGTCGTGCTCAAACTCGAACAGATGGGCCTGATCGCGGGGTAACCTGCATATCGTTTGCAAAGGAGACGACCCGGATGTCCGATACCCAGCCGCATGACAACTTCCTCACCGGGCGCACCGCCTTTGTCAGCGGCGGCCTTTCGGGCATGGGGCTGGCTATCGCGGCGCGGTTGGCGGCGCATGGTGCGCGCGTGGCCGTCGGTTCGCGCCGCGCGGCGCTGGATGAGGCGCCGCCCTTCATGGCCGTGCCTCTGGACGTGCAGGATAACGCGCAGGTAAGCCGCGCCATCGCCGCCGTCGAGGCAGACCTCGGCCCCGTCGATATCCTGATCAACGCGGCCGGTATCACCGCCGAGCAGGGGGTGGTCGGCCATTCGGATGATTTGTGGAGCCGGATCATCGACACCAACCTCACGGGCGCGTTTCGCCTGACGCGCGCGGTGCTGCCCGGCATGATGGGTCGCGGCTGGGGACGCATCATCAATATCGGCTCCACCGCCGCGACGGTAGGCTGGGCGGATAACCCGGCCTATTGCGCGTCCAAGGCGGGCCTTCTGGGCCTGACGCGCTGCGTCGCGCTGGAAGGGGCGGCGCATGGGGTGGGTTGCACGATGATCAGCCCGACCTGGGTCGAGACGGACATGCTGCATAGTGACACCGCCGAGATCGCCGCGCGTGAGGGCAAGGGCCGCAGCAGCGCCGAGATCGTGCGCGAGATCCGCGAGGCCAACCCGCAACAGCGCATCATCCAGCCGGGTGAGGTGGCCGGGCTGGCCGCCTATCTCTGCCGCGACGAGGCGCTGGGGCTGACGATGGACAATATCCAGATTACCGGCGGCGCGCTTTGGTAGCTGCGCTAGCGGCTCAGACTGGCAAAGGCCGCGTCCAAACCGTCGGCCACAGCATCGACGTCCTCCATCCCTAGGCAAAGCGGGGGCACCATGCGCAGCACCGACTGGTGCGGCCCCGATTTCGACAGGATCAGCCCCGCGTCGCGGCAGGCCTCGAAAACGGCCGCCGTCGTCTCGCGGTCCGGCTCCTTTGTCTTGCGGTCCTTGACGATCTCGATCGCCATCATCAGGCCCCGCCCGCGCACGTCGCCGATGGCCCCATGCCGCTCTTTCAGATCGTGCAGCCGCTCCAGCAGGGCCGTGCCGACACGTTTGGCATTGGCCTGCACCTTGTCCTCGGCGATCACCTCCAGCACGGCGCGCCCGGCGGCGCAGCAGGTGGGGTTCGCACCATAGGTGTGGAACATGAACTTGTCCGCCATCGGCGCCGCCACCTCGCGCCGCGCGACGACCGCGCCAAGCGGAAAGCCGTTGCCGATGCCCTTCGCCATCACGACAATATCGGGGATCACGTCATCCGCCTCGAACCCCCACATGTGATCGCCTGTGCGGCCAAAGCCGGACTGGACCTCGTCCGCGATATAAAGCCCGCCCGCTGCGCGCACCCGCTCGGCCGCGCCGCTCAGGTAGCCGGGGGGCATTTCGATGATACCGCCATAGCCCTGGATGGATTCGATGAAGATGCCCGCGACCCGGCCCGTGGTGGCGGAGGTGATGGTGCGGTCGATCTCGTCCAGATAGGGCTGCGTGCCGGGGCCGAAGATGCCGCGATACTGGTTCGGCTCGGGCAGGAAGGCGACGTTACCGGGCATGCCGGGATGGCGCCAGCCCGCGATGCCGGTGATCGATTGTGCCGCCGCCGTCGGCCCGTGATAGGCCGTGCGCAGGGACAGAAGATCGAGATTGCCGGTATAGGTGCGCGCCATGGTCATCGCGAGGTCGATCGCCTCGGAGCCTGAATTGGTGAAATGCACGACCCATTCGATATCGCCCTGCGGTCCCTTGGGCATGGTCGCCGCCAGTTCCTCGGCGAAATGGGCGGGGACGGGGTGATAGAACATCGTCGTGCAATGGGTCAGCTCCTGCGCCTGTTCCATCGCGGCGGCGACGACGCGGCGATGCGAATGGCCAACGGAAATGCACAGGTTCATGCCCAGAAGATCGGTGTATTTGCGCCCCTCCGTGTCCCACAGGTATTGCATCTGCCCCTTCTGGAAGACCAGCGGCTCGCGGAAAGGAATGAATTTCGTCAGCGAGGCGGCGTAATAGGCATCGCGCCGCGCGGCGGTGGCGCTCTGGCTCCAGTCGGTCTTGGTCATGGCTTAGCCTTTCAGTCTGAGGTTGTCCGGATCATAAGGCGCGCGTTCCAGCACCTTGGCGGGGCAGGGACGCCCCAGAATTTCGACACTGAGGTTATCGCGCAGGCCGCGCTCGCGCAGATAGGCCAGCGCCAGCGTGCGGCCCGTGCGGTGGCCATGCGCGCCCGAGGTCACGATGCCGACGACGCGGCCACCCCAATGCACGGAATGGGCATAGAAGGGGTCGATGCCTTGCGTGTCGATATCCAGCAGCACCATCTCCCAGCGGGCGGGATCGGCGCTGCGCCGGGCCAGCGCGGCGTCGCCAGTATGACCGTGGCCCGATTTGATCAACGCGGCAAGACCGCTTTCCTCAGGGGTGCGCTCGGTCGTCAGGTCGCTGCCCCAGCCGCGATAGCCCTTTTCCAGCCGCATGGAGTTGGCGGCAAAGGCGCCGTAATAGCCGATGCCGTGAGGCTGGCCCGCCTGCTCCAGCGCGAGGAAGGCAGCGCGGGTATCGGCGGCGGCGAGGTGCAGCTCCCACCCCAGCTCGCCGATATAGGAGACGCGCAGGGCGCGGGCGGGCTTGCCCGCGACCTGGATGGTCTGCGCGGTGAGCCAGGGAAAGGCGCCGAGGTCGGCATCTGTCACCTTGGAGAGGATTTCGCGCGCTTTGGGGCCCATCAGGCCGATCACACCGAAATCCTCGGTGACATTGGTCACTGTCACGTCATGGCCCGCTGCATGGGCGCGCAGCAGGTCCAGATCCATCTCCTCAGCAGCGGCAGCCGAGGTGAGATAGGCGTGATCCTCGGCCAGCATCGTGACGGTGAATTCCGCCTGCGTGCCGCCCGCCGGGGTCAGCGGGTGGGTCAGCGCGATGCGGCCGAGCTTCGGCGCGCGGTTGGCGCCCAGCGTGTCGACAAAGGCGCGCGTGTCCGGGCCGGTCACGTCGAATTTCGAGAAGACGGACAGATCGGCCAGCGCTGCGCGGGTGCTGCCCGCCTCCACCTCGGCCGCGACGGCGGGAAACCAGCCCGTCCGGCGAAAGCTGTGCGTTGCCACGTCGCCGGGCCGGTCCGAGAACCAGTTGGGGCGCTCCCACCCGTAGGCCGCGCCCATGACCGCGCCGCGTGCCAGCATGTCGCCATGCAGGGGCGACAGGCGCTTGCCGCGCGCGGCGGGGCGCTCCTCGTAAGGGTAGTGCACGCCGAATTGCAAGCCAAAGCATTCGACCGCCTTTTCAACGCGGTAGGCGCGGTCGGCCCAGGCGCCGAAGCGGCGGCTGTCTATCGCCAGCGCATCCATCGGGGGCGCACCATGAGTCATCCAATGTGCCAGGAACCAGCCCGCGCCGCCGCCCTCCATCACCCCCATGGAGGAGCCTGTCAGCAGCCACGCACCCGCCAGCCCATGCGCGGGGCCGACCAGCGGGTTTGCATCCGGAGTGAAGGTGATAGGCCCGTTCACTACCGATTTGATCCCGCCGGTGCCGAGTGCCGGGACGCGCGCCATCGCGGCCTCGATGATATGCTCGACCCGGTCCAGATCGGGGGGCATGAGGTCGGCGCCAAATTCGGGCGGCACGCCGTCGATGGACCACGGCTGCGCTGCCGCCTCATAGGGGCCAAGGATCAGCCCGTCCCGCTCCTGCCGGACATACCAGCTTTCCTCGGGGTCGCGGATGATGGGCAGTTCGGGCAGCCCGGCGGCGATGCGGGCGGCGACTTCCGGGATGGTATCGGTCACCAGATACTGGTGCAGCATCGGCACGGAGGGGACGTTCAGCCCCATCATATGCCCGATCTCCCAGCCCCATGTTCCTGCGGCGTTCACGATATGGCGGGCGCGGATGGTATCCTTGGAGGTCTCGACGATCCACGCGCCGCCCTCGCGACGGATGCCTTGCACCGGCTCATACCGCCGGAAGGTGGCGCCGCTTTTCGCGGCCACCTGCGCCATCGCTTGTGTCGCCATGGTGGGATCGACATGGCCGTCATCAGGCTCGTAAATGCCGCCCAGAAGGCCGTCCAGTTCGGCCAGCGGGTAAAGCTCGGCAATGCGCTCGGGCGTCATGATCTCCAGCGGGTAGCCGGTGAATTTCGACAGGCCCGCGACATGGGCAAACTCGTCCATCCGGTCGGGATTACGCGTGACGCGCATCGCGCCCGAGGCGTGGAAGCCCACGTCTCGTCCCGTCTCGGCAGGCAGGATATCGCGGTAAAGCCGGACGGACGTGGCGCGCAATTCCTGCACCGTGGCGCTATGCGCGAAATGCGTGCAAAGCCCCGCCGCATGCCATGTGGAGCCATGGGTGAGGTCGTTCTTTTCGACCAGCACCACGTCACTCCACCCCGCCTTGATCAGGTGATAGGCCAGTGACACGCCCATCACGCCGCCGCCGATGATCAGAACCTCGGCCTCGCTCATCCGCGCATCCTTTCGCCCTTGGGATCGAAGGGCGGCGCGGTTAGCGCCTGGGCGGGATACATGGCGCCCGCCACCTCGATTTGAAACGCCCGTGCCGCCGTGTCGCGCAGCGGCTCGCCCGGTGCGGTTTCGATCATCGCGAAACTCAACGTCAGCCCCGTGCGCGCGCCGACGCCGCCTGATGTGGTCAGGCCGATGACGCGCCCCGCCTCCCAGACCGGCTCGTCATGCAGGATCAGGGGGGCGCCCTCGGCTTCCATCAGCACAAGGCGACGGGCGGTGCCTGCGCTGCGCTGCGCCTCTAGCGCGGGCTTGCCGAGGAATTCCTTGCCCCAATCTATGGCAAAGCCAAGCCCCGCCTCCAGCGGCGTCACCTCGGGGCCCAGATCATGCCCCCAATGCTTGAAGCCTTTTTCGATGCGGCACCCGTCCAGTGCGTAATGGCCCATCGGGCAGGCATCCGCAGCATAGAGAGCATCCCAGACCGGGCCGCCGCACTCTGCGGGGATGCTCAGCTCCCATCCCAGTTCGCCCACGAAGCTGACGCGCGTGGCGCGGCAGGGCTGGCCGGCAACGGTGACAGCGCGCGCGGTCGCATAGGGGAAATCACCAAAATCATCGGGCGAAAGCGTGGCCAGCAGCGCGCGGCTGCCTGCGCCCATGACGCCGATGACAACCTCCTCCTCGGTCCGGTCGGTGATCGTGACGGCGCGCCCCGCCGCATGGCGGCGCAGATAGGCGCTATCACGGCTGCGCGTCGCGGCGCCCGAGGTCAGGCGAAACGCCTCGGCACCGATGCGTGTGATGGTAACGTCCCCCTCGATCCCGCCTTGCGCGTTCATCATCGGGGTATAGACGGCGCGGTCTAGGGGCACGTCCATCTGCGCGGCAGCGATATGGTTCAGGAAGGCGAGCGCCTCCGGCCCTTGGATGTCGAACTTGCCGAAAGGCGACAGATCCAGGAGGGCTGTGCCCGCCGCCATGATCGCGGCCTCGCGCGCGGCGATGGCCTGCCAGGGCTGCGCGCCGATGGAGTAGGGCAGGCTGCGCTCGACCTCGGCCTGGGCATACCACAGCCCGCGCTCCCACCCCGCAGTGACGCCAAAGACAGCGCCCGCCCCGGCCCATTTGCCGTGGAGCGGCGAGAGGCGCAGACCGCGCCCGGCCTTCGGCTGCTTGTAAGGCCAGTGCAGCGTGAAGAGATCAGCGACCGCCTCAGCCATGCGCGCCTGCATATGGGCGCTGCCCGCCGTGGCCGGATCGACGCGGGCGATATCGACCTCCCAGAGGTCCATGGGCGGCTCGCCGTCCACCATCCAGTCGGCCAGCGCGCGGCCCACCCCGGCCGAGGACATGATCCCGACCGAGTTCATGCCGGCCGCAACGAAAAGCCCATCCACCTGCGGCGTCTGCCCGATCAGGGGGCGCGTGTCGGCGGTGAAACTCTCGGGGCCATTCATGAAATGCGCAATGCCTGCTGTTTCAAGCGCCGGGATCAGTGACAGCGCGCCCTCCATGAAGGGGGTGAACTGCTCCCAATCCTCGGCCATCTCCAGAAACGGGCGGTCACCCTCGGGGCCGTAGGCGTCCCAGCATTTGGCGTCCGGCTCGAACCCGCCAATCACCAGCTTGCCCGCGTCGCCCTTGATATAGATGCCGGAATCCAGATCACGCACCACGGGAAAGGGCTGCGCAAGGTCCGGCATAGGCTCGGTCACGACGTACATATGCGCGACCGGCTGGAGGGGCAGTGGCACGCCCGCCGTCTCGGCCAGCCTTTTGGACCAGGCCCCGGCGCAGAGCGCGACGCTGTCTGCCGCGATCTCAAAGCCATCGGTGAGGCGCACCCCGATGATGCGCGGGCCGTCTGTCAGCAGGGCGGCCACGCCGGTATTCTCGCGGATCTCCACGCCTTTTGCCTTGGCGCCGCGCGCATAAGCCATGCAGAGATCGACGGGATTGACACTGGCATCCTCTGCCACCGACATCGCACCGACCAGCCCCTCCGTATCCAGATCCGGCATCGCACCCGCCAGCGCGGCGGGCGTGATGATCTCGGGCGTCAGGCCGAAATGGCGGCCAAGCGCGGCGATGCGGTAGAGTTCGTCCATCCGCTCGGGGGCGCGGGCCAGCCAGTACCCCCCCGTGCGGCGATAGCCGGTATCCTGACCTGTCAGCCCCTCCAGCGCCGGGAAAAGCTCGCCCGCATACATCGCAAGGCGGGTCATGTTGGGCGTCGCGCGCAGGGGCCCTACGATGCCTGCCGCGTGCCAGCTGGTGCCGGAGGTCAGTGTGTTGCGCTCCAGCAGGAGGATATCACGCTCGCCCCGCTGGGCTAGATGGTAGGCAAGGCTGAGGCCGATGGCGCCCCCGCCGATGATGATCGTTCGGCTCATGTCAGAAGAACGCCATGTCGGGCTTTTCCGCCTTGCGCCGGGCAATATGGGTGCGGAGTTCCTCGTCAATCGCGGGATCGAGACCGGGATCCTCATAATGCGCCAGCCGGTCCTTCCACAGCCCATTTGCGCGCTGCGCCGCGTCGAAGCCGCCATCGGCGCTCCATTGCTCGTAGGAATTGTTGTCGGGCGTGTCAGGGCGGAAGAAGGCGGTCATGAAATTGGCCTGCGTGTGATCGGAGCCAAGGAAATGCTTGCCCGGCCCGGTTTGCGCGATGGCGTCCATCGCCTGCGCATTCTGGCTGAGGTCGATCCCGTCGAAAAACCGCGCGACCTTGCCGCACAGATCGGCGTCCAGCATCGTTTTCTCGAACCCGGTGACCAGCCCGCCCTCCAGCCAGCCGGTGGCATGGTTGATCACATTCGCGCCCGCGAACATCGACATCATAAGGCCCCATGTGCCCTCCTGCTGGCTTTGCGCATCGGGCAGCTTGCTGGCCGAGAGCGTGCCGACCGTGTGCAAGGGCACGCCAAGGCGGCGCGCCAGCTGCCCCGCCGCCAGCACCATCTGCCCGGCCTCGGGCGTGCCGAAGGTGGGCGCGCCGTTCTGCATCGAGAGGGTCGAGGCAAAGCTGCCCATGAGGCAGGGCGCACCGGGCGCGACCAGCTGCACCAGTGTCAGCGTCGCCAGCGCCTCGGCCAGGACCTGCGCCATGGTGCCGGCCACGGTGCAAGGGCTCATCGCACCAGACAGAACCCAAGGGGTGCAGGCCACCGGCTGACCCGCGCGGGCATAGGTCTTCAGCGCGCCGGACATGTGGCTGTCCATCACCAGCGGCGCGTTGGTGTTGGACACGCAATAGAGCACGGCGTTATTCTCCACGAACTCGGCGCCAAAGAGGATGCGGGCGATATCGATGGAATGGCCCGCCCGCTCGGCCCCGATGAAGGCGCCCATGAAGGGGCGGTCGGACCAGCGGATATGGGTGTAGAGCATGTCCAGATGGCGCTTGTTGGCCGGCAGGTCCACAGGCTCGCACACGACGCCGCCGGAATGGTGCAGATGCGGGATCATCTGGTGCAGCTTCACCAGCCGGGTGAAATCTTCCAGCGTGGCATAGCGGCGGCCAAGGTCCAGATCATGCACGAAGGGCGGACCCCATGACGGGCAGAGGACGGTATGGCGCCCGCCGATGCGCACCGAATTCTCCGGGTTGCGCGCGTGTTGCGTGAACTCCGCCGGGGCGGTGGCCTGAATGGTGCTGCGGCAAAATCCCGGCGCGAACCGCACGCGGGTGCCCTGCACATCGCAGCCCGCCTCGCGGAAAATCTGCAGGATTTCGGGATCGTCGTGAAATTCCATGCCGGTGATCTGCAGGATGGCATCGGCGTTATGCTCGATCAGCTCCAATCCCTCCTCGCTGAGGATCTCCATGCAGCCGATGCGGCGCGTGATGTAGGGACTGCGCGGTGCGGCCTCATTGCCCCGGCGGGCGCTGCGTCCCTCCCGGCCCCCAGTGCGGCGGCGACGATCCGGATGTGTCAGGGCAACCATTTGCGCGCTCTCCTTTGCAGGAACATGAGCTGCTCTGCGCCGCGCCATTGCAAATAAATTCGCACAGTATCAAGATAACTAATAGAAGCATGGATTTTATCTCAGTCAAGATACCAAGGCCCGCCGATGTCATTCGACAGCAACATCATCAAATCCATCGAGGTTTTCGTGGCGCTGGTCGAGACCGGAAAGACCACGGTGGCCGCCGATGTCATGGGTCTCAGCCAATCGGCGGTGTCGCAGCATCTGGCCCTGCTGGAGCGGACCTTCGACGTGATGATCTTCGACCGCAGCACGAGGCCGCTGCAGCTGACGCAGGCGGGCACGCTCTTTCACCGCCATGCGCTGCGCATCCTTGGCGGGGTCGAGGACCTGGTGGCTGATATGCGCCATCAGGGCGCGCGCCCCATCAGCAACCTGCGGGTGGGTATTCAGGCGTCGATGGCAACGACGCTGACGCCCGATCTGGTCGCGCAGGCCAAGGCCGAATTCGGGGTCGAGGACATGACCATCCTTGCCGGGCAGAGCAAGGATCACGAGGGGCTTTTGCGCACGCGCAAGGCCGATCTGGTGATTACCTCGGACCCGCTCTATGACCTCGACGGGCTGGAGCGTCATGCGATCATGACCGAATCCTTTCTTCTGGTCCTGCCGCAAAGCTATCGCGGCCCGGCGGGCAGCATTGGCGAGCTCTTGCAGCATCTGCCGCTGATCCGCTTTGCCGCCACCACCGCCGTCGGCCGCCTGACCGAGCAGCACCTGCGCCGCCTGAAGGTCAGCACGCCCCGCGTCATCCAGGCCGACCGTTCCAGCATGGTGACCGCCTGCGTCGCGCGCGGCATGGGGTTTACCTTTCTCACGCCCAGCCTGCTGATCGACGGGTTTGTCGAGAAGATGCCGCTGAACATCCGGCCCCTGCCGATCACCGGCTTTTCGCGCAGCATCACCTTGCTGGCCCGCGACCGGGAACTGGGCGCGCTGCCCGAGGCGTTTGCCCGGACCACCAAGACGCTGATTGCGCGGCAGGTGTCGCTGCAGATGGGCCGGACGGGCACCCACGCCATCCAGTTTGCGGAGGATGACGAGTAGGGCCAAAACCGCCGGTCTTTATGCGAGATCCTGATACTGGTCGTTTAGCGCTCAGGCGGTGCCCAGAATATCCCGCGCGATGCGCTCGAAAACCGTGGCGCCGATGGGGATCAGGTCATCGGGAAAGTCATAATCGGGATTGTGCAGGGCGGCATGCGCCTCGCCCGCGCCCAGCAGCAGCATCGCGGCCTTGGCCGTCCAGCCGAACATGCCGAAATCCTCGGAGGCGCGCATCGGCTGGCCTTGGGTGTCCACATCCGCGCCCACGGCCTCCATCGCGGCGCGGGCGATGCGCGCGGCCTCGGGATCATTCACCGAGGCGGCAAAGGCGTCATGCACGGCAAAGCGCGCGCCCAGTCCGGCCTCCTCTGCCGCCGCGCTGGCAAGATGCCGCGCCTGCGCGACAAGCGCGTTCATCGCGGCATCATTTGCGGTGCGCAGCGTCACGTACAGCGACGCCTCGCCTGGCGAGATGCCGAAGGTCGGCTCGCCCATGCGGATATGTGTGATGGTCGCCAGCCGAAACGTATCGTCCAGCGCGCCGCCATGGCCCAGCGCCTCAAGCGCAGGGATGAGGCGGCTGAGCGCCGCTGCGGGCGATATACCATCCTCAGGGTTCGCGGCATGGGCCGTCTTGCCCGTCAGCGTGATCTCAAGGCCCTGCGACGCACAGTTCATCAGGCCGGGCCATACCCCGAACTGGCCCAGCTTGCGCCCCGGCAGATTGTGGATGGCAAAAGCCCAATCGGGCGCAATCTCCAGAAAAGCCGGATCCGTAGTGACGGCGCGCGCGCCGCTGCCATCCTCTTCGGCGGGCTGGAACATCAGGATCACGCGACCCGATGCAACGGGCCTGCGCGCAATCAGGCGGCCCAAGGCCAGAAGCGTCGTCATATGCCCGTCATGGCCGCAAAGATGCCCCTTGCCCGGATGTTGCGAGACCCAAGGAGCATCCGACAGCTCGTGAATGGGCAGCGCGTCAAGCTCGGCCCGGAAAAGCACCGCCGGCCCCTCCGCCGCGCCCTTGAACACCGCCGCGACGCCGTGCCCGCCGAGGCCCGTAAGCACCCGGTCGGGCGACAGCTGCCGAAGCGCCGATGCGATCCTGCGCGCGGTGCCCTCCTCATGGCCCGAAACTTCGGGGCGCTTGTGAAGCTCGCGGCGAAGCTCTGTCAGCTCGATCAGGTCGGAATTCGTCAGCACGTGTGCCCTCCAGTCCCATCTTGGCGCGGCGTGGTGCCGGGGTTAGACACGCAGGCTCCAGGTGATGCAAGCCTCGGCGCGCCAAAGGAGCCGCTGGCGGGTTGCCGGTGGCAGGCGGCGCGGCCTAAACTGGATGCGAGGCAGATAACAGGAGACACCAATGCGCAATGCCATTTTCACCGCGCTGGGCGCGCTCGCCGTCGGCGCGCTTGCTGGCTGCGATTCAAGGGGCCTCTCGGGGCAGGACGGCCCGCCGGGATATTACGAGGTCGCCGGGGTCGAGACAGGCGACATGCTGAAGTTGAGGGCAGGGCCGGGAACCGGCTTTGACGTGATCGTTGGCGTCCCGAACGGCAGCGTGCTGTGGATTTCGGATTGCGAGCGGACGGGCGGCACCCGCTGGTGCAAGGCGACGATGAAGGAAGGCCGCAGCCTCGACGGCTATGTCTCTTGGGCGTATCTGCGCCCGCTGTGACGCGGCCCCATAGTGCGCATCGTTGAGGCGGCCCCGTGCGGGGGCCGCCTGTCAGTACCGCGCAAGCGCCGGGCTTAGTTCTTGCGGCCGCGATCCTCGGCCGAGAGCACGCCGTCATCGTTGCGGTCCATCCGCTCGACCATGCGGCCCACGCGGCTGTCCATTTCCTCGGACGAGATCACGCCGTCGCCATCCGCGTCCAGTTTTTGGAACATATCGACCATCCGCGAGCGGGTCATCTCACGGTAGAGGGTGTCGAATTCCTCGATGCTGAGTGCGCCGTCGCCCGATGCGTCGATTTCAGCCAGCTTGGCGGCGCGGAAGGCGTCGATTTCCTCCATGGTGACCGTGCCATCCTTGTCGGCGTCGATCTGGCCCATGACGGTGCGCATCATTTCGCCATGGCGGCCGCCATGTTTGCCGTGGCGCTTGCCATGCTTGCCGTCCCACTTGCCCGCCTGATCACCCCGGCAGTCCTGCTTGTTCTTGCCCATGCCCTGACCGTACTGCGCTGCGGCTGCGGCGGGCTGATCGGTGCTGCTGGCATCGCTCTGGGCGTAGGCGGTAACGCCGCCGGTGGTGATGAGGGACAGGGCGCAAGCCGTGGTAGTTAGGAATGTCGAACGTTTCATGTCTGGCTCCTTGAGCTGAGTGTTATGCGAAAGTGTCGTCCTCCGCTGGCTTCAATCTGCACCTTCCGGCATGCAAATGTGTGTCACGGAGAAGGGTCTTTTGTCGCCATCTGTCGCGGGGCACGGCACTGACACATTTTGCGACAAGTTTCTTTGGGCACCGCTCTGCGACAAGATGGTAAGACAATGATCGAGCAAGAACGGATCCCCAATGACAGCCCCCGCCGAGCCACAGATTCTCATCGTCGATGATGCGCGCGACATCCGCGAGCCCTTGGGCCAGTATCTGCGCAAGCAGGGCTATCGCGCGCGGCTGGCCGCCAATGCGGGCGAGGCGCGGCGCGTGCTGGCCGAAACGCGGCCCGATCTGGTGGTGCTCGACATCATGATGCCGGGCGAGGACGGGCTGAGCCTGTGCCGCTGGCTGGTGGCGAATGACGGCCCGCCGGTGATCTTGCTGACCGCCATGGCCGATGAGACCGACCGGATCGTCGGGCTGGAACTGGGCGCGGATGATTACCTGGTCAAACCGTTCAATCCGCGCGAATTGCTGGCCCGCATCCGCGCCGTGCTGCGCCGCGTGCCCGAGCCTGAGCAGGTCGTGCCTTCGGGCAAGCGCGGCTTTGCGGGCTGGGTGCATGATCCAGGCGCTCAGACGCTGAGCGCGGAGGGCGCCGAGCCGGTCAAGCTGACCTCGGGCGAGAGCCGCCTTCTGGGCGCGCTGCTGGATCATCCGCGCACGGTGCTGGCGCGCGACCGGCTGCTGGACCTGACCGCCGGGCGCGATGCCAAGGCCTATGACCGCGCCATCGACAACACGGTCAGCCGCCTGCGCCGCAAGATCGAGGAGGACCCGAAGGCTCCGCAGATCATCGTCACCGAATGGGGCGGCGGCTATATGCTGGCCGCTGACGTGGACGCGCTGTGAGCCGGCTGCGCGCCCTCATGCCCGACGGTCTGGCCGGGCGCTTTGCCGTGCTGCTGACCTGCGCGCTTCTGGCGGCCAACCTGGTCGCGCTTGGCCTGCTGACGATCGAGCGAGGGCGCCTGGACCGCGCCGCGTGGACCGAGCGCGAGATCGGGCGCATCACCTCGATCCTTCCGGCGGTAGAGGCGGCGGCGCCGGAGGCGCGGGCGTCGGTGGCGCGCGGGGCCTCGTCACGGGGCGCGCGCCTGAGAGTGGCCCCCGAGCCGATGGTGCGCGAGAGGCGGATCCCGCCGGGATACCAGGATTTCGCCCGGGATCTTGCCGATGCGCTGGAGGGGCGCGAAGTGCGCGCGGCGATCATCAGACGTCCGGGCGGCGAGGGCGGCGACGATGCGGACCGCCGCGAGGCGATGGCCGTCTCCGTGCGGCTGATCACCCCCGAGGGCGCGGCGGCGCAATGGCTGAACGTGTTGTCGCGCAATGGCCGCCCGCAGATGCGCGGCTTTCCCGAAGAGGTGTTTCTCATCGTGCTGGGCGTCTCGCTTGCCTCGGTTCTGGGTATTGGTCTTGTCTTCGTGCGCCGCCTGACCCGCCCGTTGGGCGCGCTGGCCGTCGCGGCGCGCGCCGCGGGGCAGGGCGATCGCAGCGCCCGTGTGCCCGAAACCGGCGCGCGCGAGATGCGCGAGGCGGCGGCGGCCTTCAACGACATGCAGGCGCGCATTGCGCGGTTCGATGCCGAGCGGATGCGCACCTTGGCCGCCGTGGGGCATGACCTGCGCACGCCCATCACCAGCCTGCGCATCCGCGCCGAGATGCTGGAGCCCGAGGACGGCGCGCCCATGGTGCGCACGCTGGACGAGATGACGGTAATGGCCGACGGCCTTGTCGCCTATGCAAAGGGCGCGGCGGATAGCGAGCCGATGCAGATCGTCCCGCTTGGCCCGCTTCTGACGCGGCTCTGCGACGAGAGGGGCGGACAAGCGGCCATCCGGCGTGAGGCCACGGTTCAGGGCCGCCGCGTGGCGCTGGGCCGCGCCTTTGGCAATCTTATCGACAACGCGCTGCGCTATGGCGGCAGCGCCGAGGTCACGCTGGACGTGAAGGGGGGCGAAGCGGTCGTCACTGTCGTGGATACCGGCCCCGGTATTTCGCCTGAACGTATGGAAACGGTGTTCGAGCCTTTTGTGCGGGGTGATGACAGCCGCAGCCTTGAGACCGGCGGTGCGGGGCTGGGCCTGTCGATCGCGCGCAACATCGCGCTGGCTCATGGCGGGCGGATCACGCTGGAGAACCGCCCGGGCGGCGGCCTGAGTGCGGAACTGCGCCTGCCACTGGCGAGCGAGGCACTGCGCCTCTAGTGGCGATCCCCGCTGGCACGGTTGGCGGCGCTGATCCAGGGGGCCGCGAAGGCAACCAGATCGGCAAGCCCGCAAACGCGCGTCTCTGCCGCACCAAGCCTGCCGCGCGTGACGGCGCCGGTCTGTTCAAACGCAGCTCCGACATCGGGGAAAAGCCGGTTCATATCGTCGGCCACATCCTCCATCTCGGCCCACCGCTCTGGCGCAATTTTTACCCGGCGTATCTTGGTGCGCCGTGTCTCGGCCAGTGTCTCGGCGGTATGGAGCGCCGAGCATCTGTTCCGGCCCACCCCGATCAGCGCGACCTTCGCAATTGGCATTTCGCAGAGCGCCCCCATCGGCGTCTGCGGTCCAAGCGCCCAGTCGAGGCTATGCGGCTTGATCAGATCCGCCGCACCGTGCCCGTTGAGGCAAAGCGACACGGCGGGATGATCGCTGCGATGCGTGCCCGGCCAAGTGCGGAAAAGCTCGGCGACAATTCCCATCCCGTCAGTGGGCGATCTCTGCAGATCAAACCCGGGCACGGCGTTTGCGATCCGGCGCCGCTGGGCGTCGCTTGGCTCAGAATTTGCATCGTCCGGGAAATATGCATCCGTTGAAAATCCTGGCATGCCCAGCAATCCATCGGGGCCCAGAACGCCCTGAAGGGATTCGATCACCACGCGCGGCCCGCCGATGACGGGTCCGACCGCGCGCAGGGAGGCATGCACAAAGAGCCGGTCACCGGCCTGGAGTCCCAAGGCCCCAAGATCGCGCATCAGATCGTCTTGGGTGTGGAATGCCGTTTTCATTCGGTCAGCCTAGGCCGCGTGCTGAGGATTTGCAGCATTTTTTTGCTGGCTACATGCGCACAGCGCCGTCGGCAAGATACTGGTCCTTCACACTTGCTGAACCGCCTGAGGCCGGAGGCCGCGCCCATCGAATACGACCTGTGGAAGGCCAGATCCGAGTTGAGCCAGGTGAGCTTTTCCCAAGGCTGCGAGGTTGAAACGGTCGCCCCATTTGATCGCCCTGAAGCGTTTCGCCTTTAGCCTGAGACATCAGATAAAGACGAAACGCGCGCAACATTGAAGCGTGGCACGCGCTTCGCGAAAATCAGGGATCCAGGTTTTTCGCGAAACGCTTTAGTTACTCGGACTAGTGCAAAACGCATGTTGCGCGCGTTTCGCAAACAGGAGGTTCTCAGGTGTTTCTGCGAAATACCTTAATCCGCGCTCAGCATCACCTCGCTGGCACCTGCGCCACGCGCGCGGATGCGGATCTGGACCGGGATGCGGTCCTGCATCGCCTGCACGTGGCTGATCACGCCGATCATGCGGCCCTGCGCCTGCAAAGCTTCCAGCGCGTCGATTGCCATGTCGAGGCTGCCGGCGTCCAGCGTGCCGAACCCCTCGTCGATGAAAAGCGTGCCGGAAATCGTGCCGGTGCCCCCCACCGTCGACAGCGCCAGCGCCAGGGCCAGCGACACGAGAAACCGCTCACCCCCCGAGAGACTGCGGGTCGAGCGGATTTCGCCCGCCATATCCTCATCCACCACATGCAGCGACAGCTTGCCAAGGCCGCGTGCAAGGCGGTAGCGCGGCTTGATATCGGCCAGATGGTGGTTCGCTTGTTCAACCAGAATGGCCAGCGTGACCTCCTGCGCAATGGTTGAAAAGCGGTCGCCGCTGGCCGATCCGACCGTATCGTTCACCGCGGCCAGTGTATCGCGATGCGCCTTGGCCTTGGCGATCTGGTTCACCAGTTCGGCCATGCGCGCGCGCGTCTCGCGGTCAGCCTCCAGCTGATGCTGGATTGTGGCGCGCTCATCCCGGCGGGCGTCATCCTCGGTTTCCTGCTGCTCCAGCTGCCGGATCAACTCGGGCAGAGGCGTCTCGGGTACGCCCGCCTTCTGCAGCTCGGCCAGATCGGCCTGCCGTGTCTGGTCATCCCTCTCGGCACGCAGCAGGGCATCCTTGGCGGCCCCGATGCTAGCCTCCAGAGCCGCGATGCGCGCATCGTCCCAGCCCAGCAGGTCGCGCGCCTCCTCTGCATCCAGACCGATACGGTCCAGCGCGGCGCTGAGCGCCTTTTCTGCCTCGCTTTCGCGCAGGCTTGCCGCGTCGCCGTTTCGCCGGGCTGCAGCGTTGGCGGCCTGCGCCGATGCAAGGGCGGCGGCGGCGGTGCCATGCGCCTCGGAGGCGGCTTCCTTGGCGGTCTGCAATTCCTTGCGCCGCTGATTGAACGCGGTGCGATGCGCCGCTGTCTCATCACCGCCAAGAAGCGTGGCGCGCTCGGCGCGCAGCGCTTCGGCCTTGGCCTGCCGGTCCTGCCATGCCTCCTTAAGCGCCTTGGCGGCTTCCGCTACGCTTTCGCGCTGCGCCTCAGTTTTCTCGATCGCGCGCCGGGCGTCCTCACTCCGTCCTGTCAGGGATTGCAGCGCAGCAAGGGTCCGTTCATGCGCCGTCTTGCGCGCCCCCAGCTCTTGCAGATGTGGCGCGCCCTCCGCATCGAAGCTGGTCCAGTCCAGCCCCAGAGCGCCAAAATCCTGCGCAAGGCGCGCATCCAGATTGCGCTGGGCAAGCCTCTGCGCCTCCGCCTCGGATTGCGCCGCGTCCCGCTGGCGCTGCATTGGGCCGGTTTGCTGGCCGATTTCGTCCTCCTCGCTGCGCAGGGAGCGCATGTCGCGGGCCAGCGATGTCAGCTGCGCCTCATCCGCCTGCGCCTGCCGGTCCAGCGCCTCAAGCTCGGCCAGTTCGGCCTCAAGGCTGGTTTTCCAGTCGGCCAAAACCCTGGACAGTTCGTCAAGCGCGGGTGCGGCGCCAGCGGGATCAGCCGGCAGGCGGTCCGCGATGGGGCCGCCCGCCTCGCCTTCATGCGCGCTGCGGTAATCGGCCTCGATCCGCTTGAGCAGGGCGCAGGCCTCGGCGTGGCGGCGGTTCAGCGCCTCCAGATCCTGACGGGCCTGTGCGATGCGCGCGCGGCTGGCCTCCCGCGCGGTGACGGCGGCGCGGCTGGCGGCGCGGGCGGCCTCCAGCCGGGCGCGCAGATCTTCCGCCAGCGCACGCGCCGCGCCGTCCTCATGCACCGGGTGATGCAGCGCGTGGCAAACGGGGCAGGGCTGCCCCTCTTCGAGATGAAGTCGCAGGCTTGCCGCCTCGGGCGACAGGGCGGCTTCGGCCAACCCCGCAGGCGCCTCCAGCGCCTCGATCTGCGCCTCGGCGCGGCTCTGATCACGGCTCGCCTCGGTCAAGGCGGCCTCCCCTTGCGCGATGGTTTTGCGGGCCTCCTCCTGTCCGCGCATGTGGGCCTCGGCGTGCCCTGTTTCGGCGCTGTGCTGCGCGGCCAGTGTGGCAAGAGCCTGTAGCGAAGCGGCGCTGCGGGCGAGGCGGTTCAGTCGCTCGGTGGGCGATCTTGCCCGGAGTGCGTTGCGGCGTGGTGCGCGCTCGGCCACGGCGCGCTCGATCTTGGCGCTTTGCGTGGCGGCCTTGGCGGTGGCCTCTGCGATTTCGGCTTTGCGGCGCTCCGCCCCTTGCAACTCTTGCGTAAACCGCGCCGCGCGCCCCTCTGCCTCCGCTGCTGCGGCAGAGGCAGCGATACGCCGCTCGAGCCGGTCGCTCAGCACCGGCCAGCCAGTGACCAGCGCGTCGCCCTGCGGCTCCTTGCCCAACGCCTCGGCCCAGGGCTGCGCTTCCTCCTCCAGCCGGGCCAGAACCGCCTTGGCCTTGGTCCACGCCGCCTCGGCTTCATCAGCCTTGGCGCGGCGGGCCTCATAGGCAGCCTCTGCTGCGCTTTCCTCGCGGGCTGCATCGGAGATCTGGGCATCCAGCGTGGTAGCGCGGGTCCAGACGGGGCCCAGCTCGGCAAAGCGTGCCTCGACCTCGTCATGTGCCTTGCGATGCGTGGCCAGATCCTGCGCCGCCGCGCTCAGCGCCGCCTCGGCGGCGGTTTCTACCTTGGCGGCGCGGCTGATCTCGGCCTGCGCGCTGGCCTCGGCCGCCATGGCATTCTGCCGCTCGCGGTGCTCGGGGCGGATCTGTGCGGCCTTGCGCAGGCGCCCAAGCTGCGCGACGTCCTCCTGCCGCTCGGACCAGTCTGCCCTGGCCTGCGCGAGGGTCTGCGCCGCCTGTGTGCAGCGGGCCGTTGCGGCCTCGATCGCCTCATGGCGCTTGATGTCGCGGCGCGTGGCGGCGAGGGCCGTGCCTGCTTCGTTGCGCAGCTTGTCCAACTCGGCGATGCGCGCAGTGGCGGCGGCTGTTTCCTCGGGTGTGAGCACGCTATGCTCGCCCAGTTTCATGTCCAGATCCTGAACCGCGCGCTCCGCGCTGCCATGGGCGGCAAAGACGCGCCGCGAGATATCGCGGTAAAGCCCCGTGCCGGTGACCTTTTCCAGGATCGCCGCACGCTCGGCGGTCCTGGCGCCGAGGAAGCTGTCGAAATCGCCCTGGGCCAACAGGACCGAGCGGCGGAATTCGTCATAGGTAAGGCCCGTCAGGTCCACGATGCGCTCGTTCACCGCGCGGATCTGGTTCTCCAGCACGGTGCCGTCGCTCAGTCGCGTGATGCTGCGATCCACGTTCTGCAGCTTGGCCGAGGCGTTGCCATAGGCGCGGCGGACAGACCAGCCGGCCTCGTATTCCGCGCCGTCGCGGCCGCGAAACCGCACCGTGGCATGGCCTTGGGCGGCACCGCGCCGCAGAAGGGTGCGCGCGTCCGACGATTGCAACGTCTCGCCGCTGACATCGGGAACGGTATCGTTGACGCCCGCACTGCCAAGGCGCGGGCAATCGCCATAGAGCGCGAGGCACATCGCATCGAGCAGGCTCGACTTCCCCGACCCGGTCTGGCCGGTGATCGCAAACAGACCCGCCCCCGAAAGGGGCGGCGCATCGAGGCGGATGTCGAAGGGTTTGGCAAGGCTGGCGATATTCTCGCCCCGGATCTGCAGGATGTCCATGGCGCTATTCCCCCGCCAGGATATCGCGGAAGGCGCTAAGATGGCGCGCCTCGGGTGGCACGCCGTTGCGGTCCTCGTAGGCTTGCGCAAAGAGCGTCTCGGGGTCTGCCTCGCGCAGGCTGGAGACCGGCGGCGGCGCGGGCGCGTCCGCCTCGGTCTTGCGGTGCACGCGCGCCCCGCCAAGGCGCAGGCCTCGGTCGGATACGAGACGCGCGGCCTCGGTCATCAGGACAGAAGCGGCGTCGGTCGGCTCGATTTCGAGATAGACGATGGGGCGCAGGCCCATCGGCAGATCGGCGTCAAAGGGGATGGCCGCCAGCGCGGCGGGCAGATCGTCGAGCGTGATTGTGCCGCTTTGCGGGATGCGCAGCACCTCGGCGGGGCGTTCGATGGGGATATGGCGGTGCGTGGCTATGCCGCACTCCAGCTCGATTAGCGTGACACCGTGGGAATGTCGGATCTCGGAGGAAGAAAGTGGAAAGCACGCGCCGGAATAGCGCACCCGCCCGCCTTTGAGGGTCTGCTGCCCGTGCAGATGGCCCAGGGCGGCATAGGCGAGGCAGTCCGGAAAGACGCTGGGGGGCAGGGCGTGAGCGCCGCCAATCAGGATGCGCCGCTCGGCGCCCTCGCTCTCCAGCCCGCCGGCGCAATGCAGGTGGCTGGTGGCGATGATCGGCACGTCGCCCGCGATCTTCTGCGCGTCTGCTGTGATCTCGGTGTAAAAGCGGCTGGCGGCGCCCACCACCGGATCTTCGCCCTCGGTATACAATCCGGTCAGGTCCGAGGCGCGCAGGAAAGGGATGGCAAGAATGTAGAGCGCCGGGGTGTCGTCGGCCCCGGTGATGGGCACGAGATGGCGCGCAATGTCGATCCGGCCGTTGCGGCGCTGGACCGTTGCGACCACATGCACGTCGAGTGCGCGCAGCACCGGCATGGGCGCCTCCAGCCGCTGGGCCGGGTCGTGGTTGCCGCCGCTGATGACGGTGATCAGGCCGGGGCAGCGGCGCTTGAACTCGGCCAGCGCATCGTAGAGCAGCCTTTGCACCTCGCCCGAGGGGTTCGAGCTGTCAAAGATATCGCCCGCGACCAGAAGGACATCCGCTTCCTCGCGCTCGATCACATCGGCAAGTCGCTGGAAGTAGAGCCGATGCTCATCCTCGCGGCCCCAGCCGTTGAGGCTGTGCCCGAGATGCCAGTCGGCGGTGTGAATGATGCGCATGGGTCCGGTCCGGGATGGTGCGCGCCGCCCGCGCGCCCGTGCCATACTGGCAGGGCGCGCGTGGGGCTGCAATCGCGTCAGGTCAACGCCTTCAGGCCGGTGCCAGCGCGTCGCGGATGGCGGTCACGGCATGCAGCATGTCGACGGTGTAGCTGTGGATCAGAAAATCCGGCCAGGTCGACAGCTTGACGGCCAGAAACTCGGTCTTGGGGTCCAGATAGATCAACTGACCAAAGACGCCGCGCGCCATGAAATCGCCGCGGCTGGCATCGTGGATCCACCATTGGCGGCTATACGCGCCCTTGGGCGAGGTGGCGGTGTAGGGTTCGCCAAAGGCGGCGCGGTCGCCGCTTGCGCTGGCGCGGATCCACTCCTCGGGCACGACCTGCTTGCCGTTCCAAGCGCCGCCTTCCAGCAGCATCAGCCCAAAGCGCGCGTAGTCGCGCATCGTTGCGTTGAATCCGCCATCGGCCAGCGCCGTGCCCGCCCCGTCGACGGTGAAATAGGCGTCCCGCTCGGCCCCGATGCGCGACCAGATGTGTGTGGACAGCAGGTCCGACAGGGACGCGCCACCGACCCGCTCAAGCGCCCAGGCGACGACATCCGTCTCGATCGAGCGATAGCGGAATGCCTCGCCATGGCCGCGCTCTTGCGGCAGGGTCAGGATCACGTCGCGGATCGTCGCGGGGGGCGCGGCATCCTCGGCCGGGCGCCAGCCGCTGGCGATGTCGATGCGCGTCATGTCCGAGCCGGGCGTGCCGTAATCCTCATTGAAGCGCACGCCCGAGCGCATGTCGAGCACATGGCGCAGCGTCGCGTCCGCATAGCCCGAATGGGCCAGCTCGGGCACCAGAGACGGCATGGCCGCGTCGAGATCCAGCGCCCCTTCGCCATGCAGTACTCCGGCCAGCGCGCCGACGACCGATTTGGCCACGGATTGCGACAGGTGCGGCGTCAGCCCGCCCATGTCGTTGTGATAGCTCTCATGCACCACGCGCCCGCGGCTCATCACCAAGAAGCCGTCAGTATAGCTGGCGTCGAGCCAGTTGCCGACGTTTTGCTGGGTGCCGGCGAGGGTGGGAAAGCGGATGGCGCGCAGTTCCTGCTGCGCGGCGGGCAGGGCGCGCACCGGGCCTGCGCCGCGCGGCACGTCGGCGGTGGGAAAAAGGTTGCGCATGTTCATGAAGGACCAGCGATTGAACGGCGGCAGGTCCCAGTTGCTGGGGCCGGGGATCTGCTCGGGCGCGGGCGGAAAGCCCCGCATGATGCCATGATCGCGCGCGGTGGGCGCCGGATGCGTGGGCGAGGCGTGATGCGCCGGATGGTCCGGGGCCTTGTGCGGGGCCGGATGCACCGGTGCGGCATGGGCGGCGGGATGCGCCGGATGCGCCGGAGCCTCATGGGCGGCGGCATGTGCCTCGGGGCCTTTGAGGGGGGCGGCGTTGGGGGGCGTCATCGGGATATCCTTGGGATTGGGAAGAGCAGGCATGAAAAAAGGGCGGGGCGCCGATATGCGCCCCGCCCCTGATCCAGTGCCTTATTGCTTCAGCTTCGTCCAGATACGGTTGTACATATCTGTGACTTCCTGGGGGCAGGGCTTGACGAAATCGGGCGCCGGAGCGTCTGCCGGCATGACGATTTCCGGTGCGTTCTGCATCTCTTCATCCATGAACTCTTCGCTGCCGGAGATGCCGTTCGCATAGCGCGCAAAGTTCGAGATCAGGGCGGCGTTCTCAGGGTCCATGATGAAGTTCATGAAAAGCTTGGCGTTTTCCATATTGGGCGCTTCGGCCAGAACGGCGGCATTGTCCATCCAGCCGGTAAATCCCTCGACGGGATAGGCATAGGCGAGCGTAGGGCGCTGGTCGCGCGCGCGCATCGCGGCGCCGTTCCAAGTCTGGCTGAGGTCGACATCACCCGAAGTCAATTTTTCGATAGTGGCGTAGTCCATCGTGCGCCAATGCTCTTTGGCGGACATCAGAAGCTCGGTAATGTCGCGCAGCTCATCTGTGTTGCTGTTGCAGCGATCATAGCCGCGATAGCGCAGTGCGGCGTTGATGACCTCGGGCATGTCACTGAGCATGTTGATGCGGCCCTTCAGCTCTTCAGGGGGCTCAAACATCAGCGCCAGCGTGTTGATGTCGCCGTCATAGACTTCCTTGTCGACGGTAAAGGAGGTAGTGCCCCACTGCCACGGCACAGTGTAGTTTCGGCCCGAGTCCCAGTAGACATCGACCCATTTGGGATCCATGTTGGAGAAGTTTTCCATCTCGTTCGGCTTCACTTCGGCCAAGAGGCCCTGCTCGATCATGATCTGGGCAGTCGAATCGCTGGGCACAACGATATCGTAGCCGGTATTGCCCTCGCGGACCTTGGCCAGCATGATCTCGTTGCTGTCATAGCCATCGAGGTTCACATCGACGTCGAATTCCTTTTCGAACTTCTCGATCAACTCGGGGTTCGTATAGTTGCCCCAGTTGTAGATGTTCAGTTCGCCCTCGGCCCATGCGGGTCCGGCAAGGGCCACTGCGGCGGCCAGCGTCGCGGCCATCTGCTTGGTGGGTGTCGTCATTTTGGATATCCTCCGGTTGGTTGATTTGTCGCGGACCTTCACGTCCGCTTCTTGTTCCCGATCAGAAAGAAGATCGAGACCAGCACTACCGACAGCCCAAGAAGGACGGTCGAAACAGCGTTGATTTCAGGGGTGATCCCGCGCCGGATCTGCCCCAGAATGTAGACGGGCAGCGTCGTCTCGCCCGGCCCGGCCACCAGCAGCGTGATGATCACGTCGTCCAGCGAAACAACGAAGGCCAGCATCGCGCCCGCGACGATGCCGGGCGCCATCAGTGGCATCGTGACCTTGCGGAATACCTGAACGGGCGTCGCGTAAAGGTCAGCCGCCGCCTGCTCCAGCGTCAGGTTCATATCCTCCAGCCGCGCACGGATGGGCATGTAGGCAAAGGGAATGCAGAATACCGTATGCGCCAGCATCAGGTATCCTATGCCGTTGATGCCCGTGGCCTGCTTGATGATTCCGAAAAAGGCGAGCGTCGCGACGGCGGTAACGATCTCGGGCACCATCAGGGGCTGGTTGATGACCGCATAGGCCAGCGTCTGGCCCTTGAAGGGGCGTACGCGCGTCGTGGCCAGCGCCGCCATCGTGGCGAATGTGGTGGAAAATACCATGGCCACCAGGGCCACCTGCAGCGAGACCATTGTCGCCTCGCGGATGCCATCATTCTCGAACGCGGCCTTGTACCAGCGCAGGCTGAACTCGGTCCATTTCACGACCGAGCGGTTGTCGTTGAACGAGAACACGATCAGCACCACGATGGGCGAATAGAGAAAGAACAGGCAGATCCAGGCCAGCGTATCAAAGCCGGGCTGCTTGCGCAGATCCTTCATGCGGCGCTTTTTGTGCGGCACCGGATCGGGGCTGGCCACTGTGGCGGGGGTTTGCGTCGGCTCAGCCATGTCCCTGCGCCTCCTTACCCGAGTAGCGCACGTAGATGATCAGCGATACCATAACGACCACCATCAGGATCAGCGCCGCTGCGGACCCAAACGGCCAGTTGCGCGAGCCTGAAAACTGCAGCGCAATCAGGTTGCCGATCATCAGTTCCTTGCCGCCGCCCAGAAGTTCGGGGGTGATGTATGCGCCGAGGCCGGGGATAAAGACGAGGATGCAGCCCGCCACGATGCCCGGTTTCGCCATCGGGATGATGACATGGCGCAGCACCTGAAATCGGCTGGCGTAGAGGTCATAGGCGGCCTCGACCAGCTTGAAGTCCAGCTTTTCAAGGCTGGCGTAGAGCGGTAGCACCATGAAGGGCAGGTAGCTGTAGATCAGCCCCGCGAAGACCGCGTAATCAGTATAGAGCATACCGATGGGCCGGTCGATGATACCCACCGACATGAGGCCCAGATTGATGAACCCCTCGTCACGGATGATCAGCAGGATCGCATAGGTGCGGATCAGAAGGTTGACCCAGAAGGGCAGCGTGATGAGGAATAGCCAGAAATTGCGCTGCTCCAGCGGTTTGGACGCGATGAAATAGGCGGTCGGAAACCCGATGATGAGCGCGCCCACGGTGGCGCCGAAGGCCAGCCCGATCGAGCGCCCATAGATGCTGAGGTAAGTGCCCGAAAATTGCAGTGTGTCGTCAAAAATGTCCCGATCGAATAGGAACTGCACATAAGCGTCGGTGGAAAATTCCCATGTCACGCCACCATAGGTGCCGGGGCTGAGAAATGAATAGATCAGCGTGATCGACAGCGGGAAGATTCCAAAGCAGCCGATGGCGATGAGGGCCGGGGACAAGAGTTGCCAGCGGCGGCGGCGCGCGGCACCCTCCAGTTCGGCGCGGGCGGCTGCGAGGCGGGCATCGGTGTGCGGTGTATCTGCGGAAATATCGGCCATCAGTCCACCAGCACCTGCACGGCGTCCGGCACCGTCAGGCCCACATCGTCGCCCATTTGCGCTTCGGTCTGGGCGCGGCGCACCATGACCTCGCCGCCGCCATCCAGCTCGACATGCAGATTATGGCCCGCACCGAAATAGACGATGTTGCTGACGCGGCCTTTCAGCGCGGCATCGGGGGCATCGGGTGCAGTCAACCCCATATTCTCGGGGCGGATGGCAACCGAAACATGCCCCTCGCGGGCCGCGCCCTCGGCCAGCAGCGCGCCCACCTGCTTGCCGCCGGGCAGCGTGACCTTCGTGCCATTTTCGGCCAGATCGCCTTCCAGTATGTTGATATCGCCGATGAAATCCGCAACGAAGCGCCGCGCGGGATTGTTATAGATTTCCTTCGGCGCGCCGACCTGCAGGATGGCGCCAGACTTCATCACCGCGATGCGGTCCGACATGGTCAGCGCCTCTTCCTGGTCATGCGTGACAAAGACAAAGGTGATGCCCGTCTCGCTTTGCAGGCGTTTGAGCTCGATCTGCATCTCCTTCCGCAGCTTGAGGTCCAGCGCCGAGAGCGGCTCGTCCAGAAGCAGAACCTTGGGGCGCGGCGCGAGTGCGCGGGCAAGTGCCACGCGCTGCTGTTGCCCGCCCGACAGCTGATCAGTGCGGCGGCCGGCCAGGTGCTCCATCTGGACCAGCGCCAGCATGCGGTCGGTCGCCTCCTTGATCTCGGATTTGGGGCGGCCCTGCATTTCGAGGCCAAAGCCGATATTGCGTGCCACGCTCATATGCGGAAAAAGCGCGTAGGACTGGAACACGGTGTTCACGGGCCGCTTGTAGGGCGGCAAATGCCCGATTTCTTGCCCGTCCAGCAGGATTTGGCCACCATCCGGCAGTTCAAAGCCCGCGATGAGGCGCAAGAGTGTGGTCTTGCCGCAGCCCGAGGGGCCGAGCAGCGTGAAGAATTCGTTCTTGCGGATATCGACCGAGACATTGTCGAGCGCGGTAATCTTTCCGGGGCCCTGACCGAATGTCTTGGTCACATGCCCTGCGTGAATCATCACGTCGCCCGCATCCCTTTGCGTGTCATCCCCGGCTGGTGCCTGCTGTCCCATGCGGCGTCTTTCCCTTTATTTATTGGCCCGCAGCACGATTCCATGTGCCGAGCATTTTCCAAGACTAGGACCGGGCAGGTCAAAAGGTAAAGGCCTCATGTGAGGTGGATGCCGCCCTGCGGGATGCGGCAAGCGTTAGGCAAGGGGTATTTACCCCGGCGCGGTCATGGCACAGATTGAGCGCGGAAGATGGCATGATCAGCGGGCGCGGCCCGCACTGATAAAGAAGGACCCCGGCATGACGCAAACAGCGGATCTGGTGATTTTGAACGGCAAGGTTCTGACGATGGACGCGGCCCGGCCCCGTGCCGAGGCGGTGGCGCTGTCGGGCGGCGCGTTTCTGGCGGTGGGTAGCACCGAGGAGATCCGCCAGATGGCCGGCCCCGGCGCGCAGGTGATCGACGCGGGCGGGGGCACGGTGATGCCCGGCTTCATCGACAGTCATGTGCATCTTTTCCAGGGCTCCGCTGCGCTTGAGTTCATGGCGATGGAGGGGGTGACGACGGCCAAGGACGCTGCGCGCACCATCCGCAGCTATGCCGACGCCAACCCGGACGAGCCGATGATCCTGGGCACCAGCACGGCCTATGGCGTGATGGACGGGCGCAATCCGACGCGCCATGATCTGGACGCGATTCTTGCCGACCGCCCTCTGGCGCTGCTGGCGCCCGATATTCACACGCTCTGGGCCAATACGATGGCGCTGCGGCAGGCGGGTCTTCTGCACGGGGCACGCGTGCCCGAGGGTAGCGTGATCGTGATGGAGGCGGGGGGCAATGCCACGGGCGAGTTGCAGGAGACGGGCGCGTTTGGCCCGGTGCTCAAGCTCAGCCGGACAGGCGGGCGCGACATGCTGGGCTATGTCACGGGCGCCGAGCCCGAACCGCCCGCGACGGAGGCCGAGCGCGCCGCCGACCGCCGCCTGATCGCCAAGGGGCTGGCCCATGCCGCCAGCCACGGCATCACGACGATGCATAACATGGACGGCAATTTCTACCAGCTGGAACTCCTGAGCGATCTGGAGGCGTCGGGCGATCTGAAATGCCGGATGCAGGTGCCGTTCCACCTCAAGAATTACGATCCGCTGGAGCGGCTGGAGGAGGCCGCCGAGATGCACCATCGCTATACCGGTGACCGGGTCTGGTCCGGGCGGGTCAAGATGTTCATGGACGGCGTGATCGACACACATACCGCGCTCATGACGCGCCCCTATCCCGGCACCGATACGGTGGGCGAGCCCGTTTTCGAGCCCGAGCATTTCAACGAGGCCTGCCGGCGCATCGACGCCATGGGCCTGCAGATCAGCGTGCATTCCATCGGCGATCTGGCAACGCGCCGCACGCTGGATGGCTATGCCGCCGCGCGCCGCGCCAATGGCAAGCGAGATGCGCGCCACCGGATCGAGCATATCGAGGTGATCCATCCCGACGATCTGCCGCGCCTCAAGGAGCTGGACGTCGTCGCCTCGCTGCAGCCGCGCCACTCGGCGCTGGGCGACTACTTTCCGCTGATCCCGCAGGGCACGATCCTGCATGACGATCAATATCCCTACGCCTTTGCTTGGCAGCGCATCCGCGATACCGGCGCGCCGGTGATCTTCTCGACCGACTGGCCGGTCATTCCGGTCGATCCGATGCGCAATATCGAGTGCGCCGTCGCGCCCTTGCAGCCGGGCAAGCCGTGGGATGTGCGGCCCCAGTCGCTGATGGACACGCTGGCTTCCTACACGAGCGGAAACGCCTGGGTCGAGTTCAACGAGGGCCGCAAGGGTCAACTGAAAGCGGGGCAGATGGGCGACGTGGTGGTGATGGACCGCGATCTGGAGGCGCTGGCGCCGGAGGAAATCCACAGCGCCCGCGCGATGGTTACGATCTGCGGCGGCGCGATCACCTATCGCGCATGACTGTCAGTGCAGCGGCTTGTGGGCGAGAATCATCAGGTTGTTCGCCGGCATCGGTAGCGGCGTCATAGGATGCAGGCCTACATCGCGCATCCAGCGCAAGACGGCATCCACGTCCTTGTAGCCGATCTGGGGATCGCTGGCGCGCAGGCTGGCGTCGAAATCGGCGTCGTTCGTGGAGGTTGCGCGCCCCTCGCGCAGAAAGGGGCCGTAGAGCGCAAAGAGACCGCCGGGCCGCAGCGCCACTTGCACCTCGTGCAGCAGGATATGCGCCTCGGCTTCGCTGATGAGGTGCAGAAGGTTGACCAGCACGATCATATCCTGGCCCTTGTGCTGTGCGCCCCATCCGGTGGCCGTGGCGTCCAGCTCGATCGCAGGACGGATGTTCGACGTATCGGACCATGCATCGATGCTCGCCCGGCGGTCCGGGTCGATATCGCTGGGTTGCCATTCGATATGGGGCAGGTGCGACGCGAAGGCGATGACATGCTGCCCCGTGCCGCTGGCCAGTTCGAGCGCGCGACCCTCATGCGGACCGTGCACCGCCAGCATTTCTGCGATCACCGGCGCGTTGCGCAGCGCCGACGGCGCGCTCAGGCGCGCGCCGATATCAGGCTCGGCAATCGAGGCAGTCGGGGGCAACTGGGTGCGGTGGGGCATGGTCATATCCTTCTGATCGTGCGCGCAGAGTGACAAGAAAACGCGGCCATGTCACGCAGAGGATCACGCAGGATCAGGCGGTCCGGTCCGGGTCCGGTTCTGCGCCAAGTCCTCTGGCGGTGCGCGCGGCGCTCGCCTAAGGTGCGGCCATGACCAGCCCCCACCGATTCATCCACCTGCGCGTTCACAGCGAATATTCCCTGCTCGAAGGCGCTGTGCGCCTCAAGAAGCTGCCCGGCCTTTGCGCTGACGTCGGGATGCCCGCCGTTGCCGTGACGGACACGAACAACATGTTCGCCGCGCTCGAATTCGCCGTCTCGGCGGTGGGGGCGGGCATCCAGCCTATCATGGGCTGCCAGATCGACATCGAATATGTCGAGACCGCGCCGGGCGAGCGGCCCGCCGCGCCCGCGCCCATCGTTTTGCTGGCCCAGAACGAGGAAGGGTATGAGCATCTGATGAAGCTCAACTCCTGCCTCTACCTGCGCGGTGACGGATCGCTGCCGCATGTGACGCGCATGGAATTGGCCGAGCATTCGGCGGGCCTGATTTGCCTCACCGGCGGGCCGGACGGGCCCATCGGGCGGCTGCTGCGCGCCGGGCAGCGCGACGCCGCCGAGGCGATGATGCGCCAGCTGTCCGAGATCTATGGCGACCGCCTCTATGTCGAGCTGCAGCGCCATCCGGGCGAGGATGGCCTGCCCGAGGCCGAAGCGCTGAGCGAGCGCGGCCATGTCGAGATGGCCTATGCGATGGACCTGCCATTGGTCGCGACCAATGATGTCTATTTCCCCAAATCCGAGATGTATGAGGCGCATGACGCCATGCTCTGCGTCGCGGAAGGCAGCTATGTGGACCAGTCCGCGCCACGCCGCCGCCTGACGCCGCAGCATAATTTCAAGACACCGGGCGAGATGGCGACCCTTTTCGCCGATCTGCCCGAGGCGATTGAAAACACAGTGGAAATTGCCCGCCGCTGCGCCTTTGCGGCGTACCGGCGCGATCCGATCTTGCCCAAGTTCGCCGATGACGAGGTGGACGAGCTGCGCCGGCAGGCCAAGGAAGGGCTGGCCGCCCGGCTGGCCGTGATCCCCCATGCGGTCAGCGTGGAGGAATACGAAAAGCGCCTCGAATTCGAGCTGGGCATCATCGAGGGCATGGGGTTCCCCGGCTACTTCCTGATCGTCGCCGACTTCATCAAATGGGGCAAGGACCGCGACATCCCGGTGGGGCCGGGCCGTGGCTCGGGCGCCGGTAGCCTCGTGGCCTACGCGCTGACCATTACCGACCTCGACCCGCTGCGCTATTCGCTGCTCTTCGAGCGATTCTTGAATCCCGAGCGGGTCAGCATGCCCGATTTCGACATCGACTTCTGCATGGATCGCCGCGAGGAGGTGATCCAATACGTGCAGGAGAAATACGGCCGCGACCGCGTGGGCCAGATCATTACCTTCGGTGCGCTTTTGTCCAAGGCCGCGGTGCGCGATATCGGCCGCGTCTTGCAGATGCCTTATGGGCAGGTGGACCGCCTGTCCAAGATGATCCCGGTCGAGGGGGTCAAACCCGTGAGCATCGAGCAGGCCCTCATTCAGGAGGATCGCCTGCGCGAGGAGGCCCGCAACGAGGAGGTCGTGGACCGGCTGCTGAAATACGGCATGCAGGTCGAGGGGCTTTTGCGCAACGCCTCGACCCACGCGGCGGGTGTGGTGATCGGGGATCGTCCGCTGGACGAGCTGGTGCCGCTCTATCAGGATCCCCGCTCGGATATGCCGGCGACGCAGTTCAACATGAAATGGGTCGAGCAGGCGGGTCTGGTGAAGTTCGACTTTCTGGGCCTGAAAACCCTGACGGTGATCCAGAACGCCATTCAGCAAATTCACGGCGAGGGCCGCGACCTGCATATCGCCGCGGATGGCAGCACGATCTACGAGCCATTCGAGGGTGCCGAGAACGATATCGGGCAGATCCCGCTGGATGACGCCAAGACCTACGCGCTCTATGCCCGCGCCAAGACGGTCGCCGTGTTCCAGGTGGAAAGCAGCGGCATGATGGACGCGCTGAAGCGGATGAAGCCCGACTGCATCGAGGATATCATCGCGCTGGTGGCGCTCTACCGGCCCGGCCCGATGGAGAACATCCCGAAATTCTGCGAGGTCAAGAACGGCATTTCCGAGCGCGACACGCTGCATACATCCATCGACCATGTCCTCGACGAAACGCAGGGCATCATCGTCTACCAGGAACAGGTGATGCAGATCGCGCAGGAAATGGCGGGATATTCCCTCGGCGGTGCGGACCTTTTGCGCCGCGCGATGGGCAAGAAGATCCAGGCGGCGATGGACGAGGAGCGCCCGAAATTCATCAAGGGCGCCAAGGAGAACGGCGTCGATGACGCCAAGGCGCTGGAAGTGTGGAACCTTCTGGATAAATTCGCCAATTACGGCTTCAACAAGTCGCACGCGGCGGCCTATGCCGTCGTCAGCTACCAGACCGCGTGGCTCAAGGCGAACCACCCGACCGAATTCATGGCCGGGGTGATGAATTGCGATATCCACCTCACGGACAAGCTGGCCGTCTATTTCGAGGAAGTGAAAAAGGGGCTGGAGCTCAACTGGGCGCCGCCATGTGTCAACCGGTCGGACGCGCAATTCGTGGTGCGGCAGGGCGTGCTGCACTACGGGCTGGGTGCCCTGAAAAACGTCGGCGTCGAGGCGATGAAGCTGATCGTGGAAGGGCGCGAGGACAGACCGTTCGCCACGCTCTACGACTTCGCCCGCCGCGTGGATATCAAGCGGATCGGCAAGCGGCCGCTGGAGATGCTGGCCCGCTCGGGCGCGTTTGATGAGATTGACCGCAACCGCCGGCGCGTCTTTGACGCGATCGAGCCGCTGATGAACTACTCGGCCGCGATCCACGATCAGAAGAATTCCGCGCAGGTCTCGCTTTTCGGTGAGGCGGGCGAGGATCTGCCCGAGCCGCGCCTGCCCCCGGTCGATGACTGGTTGCCGGCCGAGCGGCTGACCGAGGAATTCAAGGCCGTCGGTTTCTACCTTTCAGGCCACCCGCTGGACGACTACATGGCGGCCCTCAAGCGCAAGCAGGTCAAGACGCTCGACGAGGTTATGGTTCAGGCCGCCCGCGCGCCTTGCGTGGTCAAGATGGCGGGCGTCGTCGCGGGCCGTCAGGAGCGCAAATCTGCGCGCGGCAACCGCTTCGCCTTTGTCCAGCTGAGCGATACGACCGGCGGCTATGAGGTCACCATGTTCTCGGAAACGCTGGAGAAATCCCGCGAGCATATCGAGACTGGCGCGCAAGTGGTGATCACCGCCGAGGCGACGATGGAGGCCGAACAACTCAAGTTGCTGGCGCGCTCGGTCGCGCCGATCGACGGCGTTGTTGCGGATGCAGGTAGCCTCGGCCTGATGATCTTTGTCGAGGAGCCGGGGGCCGTCGCGTCGGTCGCGCGTGTGCTGGACGGCGCGGCGCAAGCTGCCAAGGCGGCGCGGCCCGGCCCGATACGCTTTTGCCTGATGGCCGATGGCCTGCCCGGCGAGGTCGAGTTGTCGGCAGGGCGCGACTACCCGGTGACGCCCCAGATCAAGGGTGCGATCAAGAGCCTTGATGGCGTGATGGACGTGCAGGACCTTTGAGAAGGGGCAGGCCATGAAAATGACGCGGCATGATGTGGTCTATGGCCAAGCCTCGCTGGGCGGCGTCGAGGTCGATATGCCGGCCAGTCTCTTTTTGCCAAGCGATATCACGGCGGAGGCGCCGCCGCCGCTATTCGTCTGGTTCCATGCTGGCGCATTCAAGTTCGGCAGCCATGACATGAAGATCGCGCGCCGGCTGGGGAGGCGCCTGACGCAGGCAGGGATCGCTGTCGCCTCGGTCGGGTATCGGCTGCGCGCGACCGAGGCCGATCTTTCGGAACAGGTGCGCGCGCATCTGGAGTCTTTGCAGGCGCAGCGGGGCAATCTGATCCGCCCCGGCCTTTGCGAGGCACGCTCGCTGGCTGCATTGGAGGATGGGCTGATGTTCCTTGATTGGGCCGCAGGCGCGAGTGGCCGGTATGGATGGGGTCCGGGCATCGTTGTGGGCGGCGCTTCGGCGGGCGGCCTGACGGCCTTCAATCTCGCGTTTTCGCCTCCTGCACTGGGCCTTCCGCCGGCGCGAGTCAACGGGGTGTTCGCCAGTTCTGGCGGTTACAACTACCCCGCGCTGGTGACTGGAAATGACCGATTGGTCGCGCTTGCTCAGCACGATCCGGAGGATTCGCGTGTTTCGGTCAAGGGGGTGCGCATGCTCAAGCGCAAGATGGGCGATCGCATGACACTGCTTGAGATGCCCGGAATGCTGCATGGCCATCTTGAGCTTCAGCCGGACGAGAAGCCCGCCGCCACCTTTGAACGTCTCGCCGACTTCATCCACAAAGCCACGCGCGTCTAGACCACGCGCCGATCTTCTGCCCGTGTCTCACCAGTGAGGCGGCGGTCTGTCCTGAAAGGTTGCCTGGCCGCCGCCATCCGTCTCTCGCTCGGCCTCGCGGCGCATCAGCATCTCGACGCGTCGCGTAAGTACGGCGATCTCGGTGTCCTGACGCGCGACGGTATCCGACAGATCGTCGACGGCGCGGGTCAGGTGGGCGATCTGTTCTTCGAGCTGTTCCATGAGGCCGGTTTGGCTCGCGCGGTGCCCCGCGTCAAGCGCTGCGAAGGTGAAGAGGCATCGCCGATGAGTATTTCGCCAAGGTAAGGCATCGTCCAGGCGCGTCCCTTGCCGCCGTGCGGTGCTTGGGCTAGACCGCGCGGCAAGTCATGCGACCTCCGGGAGACGATGAGATGGCCAAGCAGAAAAAGACGCCGCGCCCCAAGGCGCAGACGCCGAAGGGCTTTCGCGATTACTTTGGCGCGGAGGTGACCGAGCGTGCCGCCATGCTGGAGGCCATCGCGCGCGTCTATCATCATTACGGCTTTGATGCGCTGGACAGTTCGGCCGTCGAGACGGTCGAGGCGCTGGGCAAGTTCCTGCCCGATGTGGATCGCCCCAATGCGGGTGTTTTCGCGTGGCAGGAGGATGAGGGCGAGAAGCCGGGCGATTGGCTGGCGCTGCGCTATGATCTGACGGCGCCGCTGGCGCGGGTCTATGCGCAGCACAAGGAGGATCTGCCCACGCCCTATCGCCGCTATGCGATGGGGCCGGTCTGGCGCAATGAGAAGCCGGGGCCGGGGCGGTTTCGCCAATTTTATCAATGTGATGCGGACACGGTGGGCGCGCCGTCGGTCGCGGCGGATGCCGAGATCTGCGCGATGCTGGCCGACTGCCTCGAGACCGTGGGGATCGCGCGCGGCGATTACGTGGTGCGGGTGAACAACCGCAAGGTGCTGAACGGTGTGCTGGAAAGCGTAATGAACTTGGCCCCAAAATCACAGGGCGGTCCGCCTGAGTATTGGGAACATGCGGCGGAAATTGAGGCAAACATCCTCCGTACAATTGATAAATTCGATAAGGTTGGCATTGATGGTGTTCGGCAATTGCTCGGCAAAGGTCGTCGAGATAAGTCCGGTGCTTTCATTGACGGTGTTGGGTTGGAGGATTTCCAAATTGAGCCGGTCATCGCGTTTCTAACCTCAAAAGATGCAAGCATAGATAGGACGCTCGAAAATTTGGATTCCGCCGTCGGCTCTTCTGAGGTCGGGTTTCAAGGTGTGCAGGAGCTTCGTGAAATTGCGGAACTTCTCCACGCTCAGGGCTATGGGCCTGACCGGATCGAGATCGATCCCAGCGTTGTGCGCGGTCTTGGCTACTACACCGGCCCTGTCTATGAGGCCGAGCTGACATTCGACATCCTCGACGAGGATGGCAACAAGCGGCAGTTCGGCAGCGTTGCGGGGGGCGGGCGCTATGACGATCTGGTCAAGCGGTTCACCGGACAGGCGGTGCCTGCCACGGGCGTCAGCATTGGCGTCGACCGCCTGCTGGCCGCGCTGCGCGCGCAGGGCAGGGCTGGCGGCGAGGCGCCCGGTCCGGTCGTCGTGACCGTTATGGACCGCGCCCGGATGGCCGACTATCAGGCGATGGTAGGCGAATTGCGCGCTGCGGGCATCCGCGCCGAGGTCTATCTTGGCAATCCCAAGAATTTCGGCAACCAGCTCAAATACGCGGACAAACGCCACAGCCCCGTCGCCATCATCGAGGGTGCGGACGAGCAGGCGGCAGGCGTGGTGCAGATCAAGGATCTGGTGCTGGGCGCGCAAATCGCCGAGAGCGCGACGCTGGAAGAGTGGAAGGAGCGACCCAGTCAGTTCGAGGTGCCGCGCGCTGACATGGTGGCCAAGGTGCGCGAGATCCTGAGCGGATCCAGATCATGACCGATCTGGCCGAGCAGCCCAGCCGCGCCGCCGTCCGGGCCGAGGCGGCGCGGTTGCGCGCTGTCTTCGAGGCGGCGGGGGCCGAGGTGGTCGAGACGTCGATCCTGCAGCCCGCCGAGGTTCTGCTCGACCTCTACGGCGAGGATATCCGCGCGCGCGCCTATGTCACCTCCGATCCGCTGAAGGGCGAGCAGATGCTGCGTCCGGATTTCACCGTGCCCGTCGTGCAGATGCATATGGAGAGCGGGGCCGAGCCGGCGCGCTATACCTATTCGGGCGAGGTGTTTCGCCGGCAGGAGGATGATCCGCGCCGCGCCAGCGAGTATTTCCAGGTAGGCTACGAGGTGATGGGCGCAGCCGCCCCGGCCGAGGCGGATGCCGAGGTGTTCGCACTGATGCAAGGGATGCTTGCGCCGCTGGGCCTGACGCCTGCGACCGGCGATATCGGCATCCTGATGGCCGCGATCGAAGGTCTGGGCACGACGGAGGCGCGCAAGGCCGCGCTGCGCCGCCATGTCTGGCGCCCGCGCCGGTTTCGCGCGCTGATCGACCGGTTTTCGGGCCGTGCGCCCGTGCCCGCCAGCCGGGCGGCGCTTTTGGCCGCCGACGATCCAATGGCGAATGCCGGTCCGCTAATCGGGTTGCGCAGCGAGGCCGAGATCGCCGCGCGCATCGAGGCCTTGCGCGCGGATGCCCAGGCAGAGCCCATCGCCGAGGGGGAGGTCGAGCTGCTATCCGCCATGCTGGCGGTGCGCGAGACGTGTCCCAATGCGCTGGAGCGGTTGCGGGACCTGGCAGTCGACATGCCTTCGATCAGTGGGGCCGTGGTTGCGCTGGCCGCACGGCTTGAGGCGCTGGATGCCCGGGGTATCGACGTGGCGGCCTTGCCGTTCGAGACATCCTACGGCCGCACGCAGATGGAATATTACGACGGGTTCGTTTTTGGCTTTACCAGCGAGGCACATCCCGACCTGCCGCCTGTCGCCTCTGGCGGGCGCTATGATGCGCTGACCAGGCAGCTGGGAAACGGACGCCAGATGCCTGCGGTGGGCGGGGTGATCCGCCCCGGCCTTGTGGCGCGGCTGGCGCAATCTGCGGGAGGTGCGGCATGAGCGTGCGTCTGGGCGTGCCGTCCAAGGGTCGGCTGATGGAAAAGACCTTTGACTGGTTCGGCGCGCGCGGTGTGACGTTGGGCCGGACCGGGTCCGAGCGCGAATATGCGGGCGTGGTCGAGGGGGCGGGCGATGTCGAACTGATCCTCCTCTCGGCGGGCGAAATCCCGCGCGAACTGGCCGCCGGGCGCATCCATCTGGGCGTGACGGGCACCGATCTGGTGCGCGAGAACCTGGCGCAGTGGGAGACCCGGGTCGAGCCTTTGGCCGAGCTGGGCTTTGGCCATGCCGATCTGGTGCTGGCCGTGCCGCAGGCCTGGGTCGATGTGGGAACACTGGATGATCTGGATGCGGTGGCCTCAGCCTTTCGCGCGGCACATGGGCATCGCCTGCGCATCGCGACCAAATATCACCGCCTGATCCGTGATTTTCTGCGCGAGCACGGCGTGGCCGATTACCGACTGGTCGACAGCCAGGGCGCGACTGAAGGCACGGTCAAGAACGAAACCGCCGAGGCGATTGCCGATATCACCTCGACCGGTGATACGCTGCGGGCGAACCACCTGAAAACGCTAGGGGATGGCGTGGTTTTGCGCAGTCAGGCCACGCTGTTCAGGGCGCGCCGCGCCGAAATGAGCGATGAAGAGCGCCGGACGATGGCCACGCTGCTTGCCAAGCTGGGCGTGGACTGAACCCCTGCGATACCGCTCGCTCGCGGCGCGGCTTTCAGACTGACGTAAAAAACGCGCGCCCCGAGCAGGACGCGCGTTTCTATGATGCTGCCGAGTGCCGGGCCAATGGCCCGGCAGCCGTATCAGAAGCGGAACGTCGCGCGGACCTGCGCGGTGGTTGCTTCCGGATCGGTGTCCACGCCACCTGCGGGCAGACCGTCGAACTGGTGGTACAGAACTTCACCGCCGAGCGAGATGTTCTCGGTGATCAGGTGCTCGTAACCAGCGCCGACGAAGTAACCGTCTTCGTCGCCCAGGGTTTGGACGTCAACGTTTGCGTAACCGCCGGTTGCATAAAGCAGACCGTTGCCCAGCTTGTAACCGCCGCGCAGTTTTGCACGCCAGACGCTATCGACGTCCAGATTGACGGTGCTCAGCGTGATGTCGGTCCAGTCGTAGTCGAAGCCGGCACCGATGACCCAGTTGCCCAGGTCATAGTCGTAACCAGCTGTCAGGCCGCCGATAAGGCCGTCGCCGTCAACGCCAGCGAGGTCGGTGTCGACATCGCCGTAGCCCAGCTGGCCACCAGCGTAGAAGCCGGTCCAGTTCGGCGACGTGAAGACGGGCGCCGGTGCCGGAGCTATAACGGGCTCCATGGGTGCGGGCTCGATGTTGCCTGCGAATGCGGTGCCGGTCATCAGAGCCGATGCTGCGGCTGCGGAGAGCAGATATTTCATAATGTGATCCTTTCCTTGTTCAGACGCACCGACATCGTTGCCGGTTACGCGCCTCATAAGCCCCTATTTAGGATTGGCTTACCGGATGCAACGGCGCGGTGCGATCGATGGTTTCAAGAAAATGTGATTTTAATCGGCGGCAAACTGCCCAGTTTAGTCTGCCTCGAGTCGCACCCCGCTTCCGGACGGCGATTTATTCAGAAAAATTGCGGTCTACCCCCTGTTTTCGTTGAGCGATATCGCGCCAGATTCCGTGATCTGAGGTGAAATCTCGCGTGCGCGGTTTGCCGCGACTGTTGCGGCTAGAGCACACCTATGTCGGACAAGGCCGCGCTGAGCGCGGGCGGAAGAGTGTCTTCGTCACGGCGCGAGTCGGTCAGATCGGCAGGCGCGTCGCCACCGGGCAGATACCGCCAGCCCTGAAACGGACGCTTCAGCGCCGTACCGGTGCGCACGATCTGGGGCTCGAGCACGATGGCGCAGCGGCGAATGCCGTCCGTGCCGATCACCTCGTCGAGGCGCAGGATCCTCTGGCGGCATTGCAGCACGCCCTGGATAACCCAGTAGATTGAGCCGCCATCCAGCAACTCGGCCTCCCTCTTTGGCCACATGCGGGTGATGTGCCGCGGCAGACCATCCTCGCCGCGCGCGCGGCCCGACGTTTGCCAGGCGCTCAAGTTCTCGACGCTTTCTGTTCCGACGCTGAGCTTGATCAGGTTGAGGGGTGCGGGTGTCATGGTGCGAAGTTTAGGGCGGGGCCGGCCTGCGTTCAATGCCAATGCAGCTCAGGTGAGGCTGCATTGTCAACGGGGGCATCAAGAGCGGGCGTCCGGCCATTGGGTATTTTTACCAAGAAAAAGCAGGGATGCGTGCGCCGGCTGCGCCCCACAGACCCAAGACCTTGCGGTAGACTGCGGTACTGCCCCAAGGGCAGGTAGTTGCGCATGGCGAGTAGCGTTGACCGTGGATGGGCGCGCGCCTATTGTGGCGGTCTGCATCCCGATCCCTTTTCGCCGCCCTGCCGGAGTTCATTGCCATGAGCCGATTTGCCGCCCCCATTTCCGAACAGATCTGGAACATGAAGTACCGTTTCGTTCCCGAAGAGGGCGCAGGCGATGGCTGTGTCGAGGAAAGCTGGCGGCGTGTTGCCCGCGCCCTGGCCGCGCCCGAGGCGAAGCCGGACATGTGGGAAGATAAGTTCTACGCCGCGCTGGAGGACTTCAAATTTCTGCCTGCCGGACGGATCGCGGCGGGGGCAGGGACCGGGCGCAAGGTGACGCTGTTCAACTGCTTTGTCATGGGCACCGTGCCCGATGATATGGGCGGCATTTTCGACGCGCTGCGCGAGGCCGCGCTGACCATGCAGCAGGGCGGCGGCATCGGCTATGATTTCTCGACCATCCGCCCGCGCGGTGCCGTGGTCAAGGGCGTGGGCGCCGATGCCAGCGGGCCGCTGAGCTTCATGGATGTATGGGATGCGATGTGCCGCACGATCATGAGCGCCGGCAGCCGCCGCGGCGCGATGATGGCGACGATGCGCTGCGATCACCCGGATATAGAGGATTTCATCGCGGCCAAGAGCGACCCGGCCCGGCTGCGCAATTTCAACCTGAGCGTTCTGGTGACCGATCCGTTCATGGCCGCTGTCGAGGCCGACGCTTCGTGGGATCTGGAATTCGGCGGCCGTGTCTATCACACCGTCGAGGCGCGCGATCTGTGGAACCGGATCATGCAGGCGACCTATGACTATGCCGAGCCTGGCGTGATCTTCATCGACCGGATCAACCGGGCCAACAACCTTGCCTATTGCGAGACGATCGCCGCGACCAACCCCTGCGGCGAGCAGCCCCTGCCGCCCTATGGCGCATGCCTTTTGGGCAGCATCAATCTCGCACGGCTGGTCAGCGATCCTTTCGGCGAGGACGCTGCGCTGGACGAGGCCGCGCTATCGGATCTGGTATCCGTCGCCGTGCGCATGATGGACAATGTCGTCGATGCCAGCCAATTCCCGCTGGAGCAGCAGGCCGCCGAGGCGCAAGCCAAGCGGCGTATCGGCCTTGGCGTGACCGGGCTGGCCGATGCACTGTTGATGGTCGGCCAGCGCTACGGCTCGCAAGAGGCGGCGGCGCAAACGGAGGCGTGGCTCAAGGCCATCGCGCGGGCGGCCTATCTTGGGTCGGTGGACCTGGCCAAGGAAAAGGGCGCTTTTCCGCTCTTTGACAAGGACGCCTATCTGGCCAGCGGCACGATGCAGGGCATGGACCAGGATGTCCGCGACGCCGTGGCAAAGCATGGCATCCGCAATGCCCTGCTGACCTCAATCGCGCCGACCGGCACGATCAGCCTTTACGCGGGGAACGTCAGCAGCGGGATCGAGCCGGTCTTTGCCTATAGCTACACCCGCAAGGTGCTGCAGAAGGATGGTACGCGGACCGAGGAGGAAGTGGTCGATTACGCCGTGCAGATGTGGCGTGACCGCTTTGGCGATGCCGAGCTGCCCGACTATTTCGTCAATGCCCAGACTCTGGCACCCGCCGATCACGTGCGCATGCAGGCTGCCGCACAGAAATGGGTCGACAGTAGCATCTCCAAGACGATCAACTGCCCCGAGGATATCAGCTTTGACGCGTTCAAGGATGTCTACATGCAGGCGTGGGAAAGCGGCTGCAAGGGCTGCACCACCTACCGGCCCAATGATGTGACCGGATCGGTGCTCAGTGTCAGCGAAACGTCCGAGGCCGAGCCGCAGCAGATCAGCACCGAGGGCGACGTGATCTACATGTCCGACCCGCTGGACCGCCCGACCGAGCTGGAGGGCATGACCTACAAGCTGAAATGGCCCGATAGCAGCCATGCCATCTACATCACCGTCAACGATGTCCTTCTGGGCGGGCATCGCCGCCCCTTCGAAGTCTTCATCAACTCCAAGAACATGGAGCATTACGCCTGGACCGTGGCCCTGACGCGCATGATCTCTGCGGTGTTCCGGCGGGGCGGCGATGTCTCGTTCGTCGTGGAAGAGCTGAAGGCGGTATTCGACCCGCGCGGTGGCGCTTGGATGCAGGGCAAATACGTGCCATCCATCCTCGCGGCCATCGGTGGCATCCTCGAACAGCATATGGTCCGCACGGGCTTCATGGCGGGCGAGGGTCTTGGTCTCAAGACCGACCCGACCGCCGAGGTTGTCAACCTCGGCAATGGCCGCGGCGGCGCCTGCTCCAGCTGCGGCGATTTTGCAATGCGCATGATCGAAGGCTGCATGACCTGCGCCAGCTGCGGTTATTCCAAATGCGGCTGAAAAACGGCCGAAGTTTGACCCATTATCGGGACGGGCGTAGTTATGCCAAAACCGCTGTTTTGGTTTGCCATGAAGCGGGGTAAGTTTTGCCACGTGGCATTAACATACTGAATTAGAACCATTTTGGCCGGATGAAATATTTCGGCCAAAATTCGCGGAATGACCCCAGGCTGCGGCGCTGGGGTCAAGATCTATTAAAAGTATAGCAGTGTCCACCGCTCCCAATCGGTAAGAGATGGGCCGATGGCTGCGGGCACTCTACGCCGCAGCATCGCAATCAGCCATATTCAAAGTCCCATGTTTCACAAGATGCCCGGTTCTTGTGCGGCTCCCTGTGTGAGAGCGCTCAGATCCGGGATCTGCGGTGAGATGCGGATTGCGTCTGGGTAACGTGCACACTTGACACTGACACGTCACATTTTTCGAGGTGGATCACCGATGCAACCAGATACAGATTTGGAGAGGTTCGCTACCCTGGACTTTGAAGCGTCGAGCCTGTCGCGAGAGAGTTGGCCTATCGAAGTTGGTCTGTCTTGGCTGAAAAACGGCGAAGTACAGACCTGGAGCACGTTGATCCGGCGTGCATCGGGCTGGGATCTTGCCGACTGGGCGCCTCGGAGCGCCGCCGTCCACGGCATCGCGCTGGAGGATCTTCAGGAGGCACCAGTTGCCTGCACCGTCGTGGATGATCTGCTTGCAAATTTAGGTGACCGAGTGCCGGTGTCGGATGCGCCGGAGTTTGAGGCGCGTTGGCTGTTTCGACTGATGAAAGCAGGCGGTCGCGCCACGATGCCTGCCGTCGAGGACTACCACCAGATTTCCTTCGCGATCTTTTCCGAAATGGCGCTGGACATGCTTTACGAAACGCTCGAACGCCGTCCCGCTCCCCATCGGGCGGGTCCGGATAGTGCCCGGCTTGCAGATGCATGGCGCAAGGCGATGCAATACTGAGGTCGTCCAGGCGAGGAGGAGAGGAAGAGCGTTAAAGATGGGGCTTAGAACGACGCCCCGTGTCACCTGATTTCCAGATCTTGCGCGGGCCCTCTTTTGAGGCCGCGCAGATCAGGAAACTCCGGTGCGACGGAACCCAAATAAACACTGACATGAGCCAGACCGACGGACCCAGTTGCTGCTACACCGGGCCTGGCCAGATTGCCTTGTGAAAGGAGGAGACAGGCATCTTGAAGCTGCCGCTTTGGTGCAGCGCAACCCCGGGATGAAACCCATGACGTACTACCAAACACTCACCAAGCAGCCTTGCTCAAACTTGGCGCATGTGCGCGGGTTTCTCCGCGATCACGGGACAGCGTTGGCTAATGCTGCCCACAGGCTCGGCGGTCCGGCGGCCAGTGCGCGAGTATTTTTGCTGCGTGAGGCCGTGCGCCATACACGGCGCCTGACCCGGGCACAAAGCAGCCAGCTGGTCGAATTTCACCGGTTGCTGACCCTGGAGCATGTCGGCGATCCAGATCGGATCGAGAGCGGCCTCTTTGCCAAAATCAATCCCGCTTCCGGGTTTGTCGTGGAGTGCTGTCTGCTCTCAGACAAGCTCGGCGCACTGCTGAAGCTGATCGCTGAGAATGATCCTACCAGCGACATTCGCTGCGAGACATCGCACATGATCTCGCAAGTCGCGTGATTTCCCCAACCAAAGTCGGCCCTGCCAGGGCCGATTGCCTTGAAGGGGCTGCCTTTCCGGTAGCTTCAACGATTCACAATCAACTATGGGGATTCCCGACGATGCATTTACTTTCCAATAAACAAAACATGGATGATCTGGCTGCGCGGGCCGTGGCTCTGGGCCGTCAGGTAGCCGACCGGGCCAAGTCGCTCCACCTTGGCGACAATGCCAGAGACGTGGCGTTCGTGTCGCGCTGCCTCGGGCGCCTGAAAGAACGCCAACCTTTTGATACGGCGGATGAGGGCGGCTTCGACGCCGTCATGGACATCCTGGATCGCAGCATCGCTGCCGAATGCCTCGGCAGCGAAGACCGCTTCGAGGAGACGGGGTATGACGAATTTGGCCCCCACGGCGAAACCCGTAAAACGGCGGTCTATTCTGAGCGCGGCAATGAGCTCATTGAGTTGCGATTCCTTTTTCAGGATTTTCTCAACAGCCGCGAAAATGTGCTTGATCAAGTTGCGGCTCATCGCTGTCTGCTCGGCATTATGAACAGATGAGAAACAAGATGAACGCCCCGAGCAGCTATGCTGCTCGGGGCGTTTTGAATTCCTTGTAAAATATTAATTCGCCTGAGTTTTGGATGAAATAGGCCCGAAGCAAACATCCAGAAGCCAGCTTTGCTGCGGTCGCAGCCCGCATTGCCGTCATACATTTACTGCGCAAGGTGTAACAGGGCAGGAGGCGGAATGATCCGATATCGAAGTCGACGAACAAGTATCGCTCTTCCGGGCCTTACATTGTCATCATTGCGTCCGCAGCACCTCTGCAATCGACGAGAGCCCTTCCCCGTCAGCGATGCACCACATCGCATGGGCAATGCTCGCCGCCGCGTGGGGGACCGCACAAGCCCCCTTGATGATCTCAAGTTGCTCTTCGTCCAGATCCCAATGGGCAAGGCATGCCGGTGGGTCTTCCCCCTCCTCTTCACAGTCTGCCCATTCGATCAGGTCGTATTCGACTTCTTTCAGTGTCATTGTTTGCTCGTAGTTCATAGCGGTTTCCATTCTTGTGATCAGGAGGTCGGATCGTTTGCCAAAGACGGAAGCCATTTTGGGTTCTTTTGCGGCGCGTCAGGTTGCGGTCAGCGTCCGCGCCATGGTCCCTATCGGCCCAGACCTGTCGTTCATCGCCTTGGCCGATGCTGCGATCCAAGTCACCAGATCGGCCATTCGTGCATCGTGCGGCGTTTCCGTTGCGCAGATGCCGGACGGACGGCGGTGGCGTTACCCTTGCCTACAATAAACGCTCTGGGTATCCATTTATATACCAACGCGTCTCGAGCGCCGTTGGCGTATGATTTGAGCCGATTTCAGGAGTGATACGATCCAAACGGATTCACTGACTCCAATCGCGACTTGCAAGGATGGTGAGTAATGACGGATTATCTTAGCAATCGCAGTGACGAAGCTTTGGATACACTTATCAGGCGCAGTGAAGCCGCCCCAAAGTTGACTCCACAACAGCAGGAAAACTTAACCACCGCGAAGCACATTCTTGCGGAACGAAGTGCTGCCAAGGTAAAGGCGCATTTCGACATCCCTCGTGCTATCGCCTTTCTGACTTCAGTGGCGGTTGAAAAGTAAGCATCCGGCGTGGGCCGCGGTCAGGCGTCTCGGAGGCGCTCCGAGGATTGCCAATTCCATGGAAGCAGGGTC
>NZ_JBHFPF020000017.1:0-48609 GCF_043355895.2 Roseovarius maritimus | reverse complement strand
CAAATTTATCAGGGGGGTCACTTTTGGACGCCGATCACCCCAATACAGGGGTCAAAGTTGCATGCTGATCCACATGTAAGGTTCCGTTTCGCCGATGTCGCCTTCATCCGACCCAAGAGTTTATCGCGTACTTGTCGGGCGTGAGTTCGCGTGACATTGGCTATAGCGATGTCTTGCTTCGTCACATTTAAAAGGTCTTGTTTGACACGAGCGATCCGCTGCTCCTGTTTCCTTCTTTTGTGCGGATCGGGTTCTTTCTTCTCAGAGAGGTAAAATGCGAAAGCTTCGGTGATCGTGAGCGGAACCTCAATGCTATGGACCCCATTCAACAAAGCGGTGACCATAGCCCTATCTCTCAAGGAAAGGCTCTCCGGATCAGGCCACCCAGTCTCCGCGTCAGCTGGGTATTTTCCGAGTAGCCGGTCTGCCTCTGCTTCCCTGGCCGTTCTCTCGTCCTCGCTCTTGCCACGCGAATAGGGATCGGCCTCCAATTCTGCGAACTGGGCTTCGATGCTATCCTTTATCGCTGGTAGCTCAGACGCGTCAGAAGAAGGGTTTGAAGACCGCAAGAGGTGCTCAACGTGATCGTGATAGCCAGGGTAGTTCCGCATGACTTCGAGTTCAGTCTTACCGAGGACTTTGACGAATTCTCGTTTTCCTAGAACCTGTTGAAGATCTTTTGGGATCCTACGGCGGTACTTTACGGTGCCGTTCTTTTCAGTGCGGAGGTGTTTGAACATGAGGCTTCTAGTCATTGGCATTGTGGACCCGATTGTGGACCTCATGGGGTCATCAATCCGAGAAAGCCAATTTTTTTCAGTGACTTAGATAGGGTTGATTGGTGCCCAGGAGAGGACTCGAACCTCCACACCGTTGCCAGTACTAGCACCTGAAGCTAGCGCGTCTACCATTCCGCCACCTGGGCAGGTCACGTGAGGGGGCGTTTAGACGCCGGCGCCGGGCGTGTCAACGGCCTTTTTGGCGTGAGCTGACATGCCGCCTTGCCCGCAGGGCCGTGCGCAGGTAGGACAGTAGGCGCACAAAAACTCAGCACAGCGCGCCGGAGGCTGCTCTTATGTCGAAACTGGTCACAATCTTTGGCGGATCGGGCTTTGTCGGCCGCTATGTCGCCTATCGCATGGCGCAGGCTGGTTGGCGTGTCCGTGTCGCCTGCCGCCGTCCCGAAACGGCCGGGTTCGTGCGCACCTACGGCGTTGTCGGTCAGGTCGAGCCTGTCATTTGCAACATCCGCAACGATGAGAGCGTGCGCGCAGTCACGCGCGGTGCGGATGCGGTAGTCAACTGCGTCGGCACTTTCGACCGTAAGGGCAAGAACAACTTTGGCGCGGTGCAGGATGACGGCGCCACGCGCATCGCCCGTATGGCCGCGGAAGAGGGCATTTCCCATCTCGTCCACATCTCGGCAATTGGCGCGGATGTGGACGGCGCCAGCCTCTATGCCAAGAGCAAGGGTCGCGGCGAAAGGGGCGTGCTGAAGCATTTCCCTAATGCCGTTATCCTGCGCCCGTCCATCGTTTTCGGACCCGAGGATGCCTTCTTCAACCGCTTTGCCGCGATGACCAAGATGGGCCCGATCCTGCCGGTCGTCGGCGCAAGCACCAAGTTTCAGCCGGTCTATGTCGGAGACGTGGCCGATGCCGCCGCGATGGGTGCGCAGGGCAAGGCCGCACCGGGCGTCTATGAGCTGGGCGGGCCTGAGGTAAGAACGTTCCGCGAGTTGATGCAGAACATGCTGGCCGTCATTCGCCGCCGTCGCCTGATCCTGAACATCCCCTTCCTGCCGGCCCGTGTCCTTGGCGCATTCATGGAGCTGGGTCAGAGCCTGACGCTGGGCCTCGTGCCGGCGCAGATCACGCGCGATCAGGTGACCTCGCTGAAATCCGATAACGTCGTGCAGGATGGCGCCAAGTGCTTTGCCGATCTGGGTATCACGCCAACGGCAATGGAGGCCGTTCTACCCGACTATCTGTGGCGTTTCCGTCCGTCGGGGCAATATGCCGCCATGACGGAATCCGCCAAGAACGCGTCCGGGAAACTGGGCACGCACTAAACCAATACCCCGGGCCAAGCCGGCGCAGATCGGTTGGCCTACCCCGTCCGCCCTTGCGCGGGCAGTCGCAACAGGCAAGAGCGGTGCAACTATGTCGGATACCACGCTGGTCGCGGCCGCCCTTGGGCTGATCGAGGGCCTGACCGAGTTCATTCCGGTCTCCTCCACCGGCCACCTCCTTCTGGTCGGGCATTTCATGGGGTTCCACAGCCCGGGTCGCAGTTTCGAGGTGGTGATTCAGCTGGGGGCGGTTCTGGCGCTGCTCAGTGTCTATTTCACGCGGCTGGCGCAGGTGCTGATCGACGCGCCCTACAAGCCCGGCGCGCGGCGCTTTCTGGCGTCGGTTATCGTCGCGTTCCTTCCGGCGCTGGTGGTTGGCGTGCTGGCCCATTCCTTCATCAAGCAGGTGCTGTTCGAGACGCCGATCCTGGTGGCTGTCATGCTGATCCTTGGCGGCATCATTCTGATTTTCACGGACCGTTTTGCGCCGACGCCGCGGTATGTCGACGCGACCCATCTGCCCATCTGGGTGACCTTGCGCATTGGCCTGTTCCAGTGCCTCGCGATGGTTCCCGGCACCAGCCGGTCAGGCGCGACGATTGTCGGCGCGCTGCTGATGGGAGTGGATAAAAGGGCGGCGGCGGAATTCTCCTTCTTTTTGTCGATTCCGACGATGGTGGGGGCGGTCACCTATGATCTCTACAAGAATTGGGACGTTCTGGACCTGAGTGCCATGGGCGATATCGCGATCGGCTTTGCCCTCGCTTTTGTCAGCGGCCTGCTCGTGGTCAAGTGGCTTCTCGGCTTTGTGTCGCGCAATGGATATGCGCCTTTTGGCTGGTGGCGAATCATTGTTGGGGCGCTTGCCTTGGGGTTCCTGCTCATCCGGTGACACTATTTAGGTAAGTTATACTGCCATATTATCTAACGGCCTAGCGACAGAATTTCTCTATGCCATCCGATTTCTGATATATGAGTCAGTAATACTGTCTTTTATACGATCTGCGACCGGTCTATGCATCAACTTCTGAATAGATAGGTGCGCCGATGGCTGACAACCCGATGCTGAAATTTACCACCGTGATGCGCGACATGCCCGAAAAGCGTGCGCCGGATCTGCGGACCCATGATTTCCACGAAATCTACGCCGAATACGCGGCCGACAAGGCGCGCGAGCAGGCCAGCCGTTGTAGCCAGTGCGGCGTGCCTTACTGTCAGAGCCATTGCCCGCTGCACAACAACATCCCCGACTGGCTGCGCCTGACCGCCGAGGGCCGCCTCAAGGAGGCCTACGAGATCAGCCAGGCGACCAATACCTTCCCCGAGATCTGCGGCCGGATCTGCCCGCAGGACAGGCTCTGCGAAGGGAATTGCGTGATCGAGCAGTCGGGCCACGGCACTGTCACCATCGGCGCGGTCGAGAAATACATTACCGACACGGCGTGGGACGAAGGCTGGGTCACCCCCGCCAAACCGGCGCGGGAGCGCAGCGAAAGCGTCGGTATCATCGGCGCGGGCCCCGGCGGGTTGGCTGCCGCAGACATGCTGCGACGCGCGGGCGTGCAGGTGACGGTTTATGATCGCTATGACCGTGGCGGCGGCCTCATGACCTATGGCATTCCCGGCTTCAAGCTGGAGAAAAACGTGGTGATGCGCCGGATGGAGCAGTTGGAGGCGGGCGGCGTAAGCTTCCGGCTTAACTGCAACGTGGGCGAGGACATCACTTTTGCCGAGATGCGCGCCCAGCATGATGCGCTGATCATTGCCACCGGCGTCTACAAATCGCGCGAACTGACCGGCCCCGGATCGGGCGCCAAGGGCATTGTGCGCGCCATCGACTTCCTGACCACCAGCAATCGTCAATCCTTTGGCGATTCTGTTCCGGAGTTCGATGACGGCACGCTCAACGCCAACGGCAAGCGCGTTGTCGTGATCGGCGGCGGTGACACCGCGATGGATTGCGTGCGCACCGCCATCCGGCAGGGCGCGACATCGGTCAAATGCCTCTACCGGCGGGACCGCACCAATATGCCCGGCAGCCAGCGCGAGGTCGCCAATGCCGAGGAAGAGGGCGTCATCTTCGAATGGCTCAGCCTGCCCAAGGGCTTCTCGGGCGATCCTGTCACGTCGGTGCGGGTCCAGCAGATGCGCCTTGGCGCGCCCGACGCGACGGGCCGCCAGTCGCCCGAGGAGATCGACGGCGCTGTCCATGACGAGCCTGCGGATCTGGTGATCAAGGCGCTTGGCTTCGAGGCCGAGGAATTACCGACCCTCTGGGACCAGCCCGAGCTGGAGGTCACCCGTTGGGGCACCGTCAAGGCCGAGTTTACGACCGGGCGCACTTCGCTTCCCGGCGTCTATGCCGTGGGCGATATCGTGCGCGGCGCGTCCCTCGTCGTCTGGGCCATCCGCGATGGGCGTGATTGTGCGGCCGCGATCCTCGACGATCTGGCCGCCAGCCAGGCGGTGGCTGCGGAATGAGTATTTTCAGAACCATGAAAGACGCAGAGCAAAGCATCTGCAGGGAGGGCCGGACCATGACGAGTTTCGATGCGAATTGGGCCGCCACGGAGACCGCCAAGCGTGACTGGATGGCGAAGAACGGCATGTATGCACACGAGGAAGAGCATTCTTCCTGCGGTGTCGGCCTTGTCGTCGCGGTCAGCGGCAAGCGCTCGCGCCGCGTCGTGCAGGCGGGCATCAATGCGCTGAAGGCGATCTGGCATCGCGGCGCGGTGGATGCGGATGGCAAGACGGGCGACGGCGCAGGCATCCATTTGCAGATCCCTGTGCCGTTCTTCTATGATCAGATACGCCGCACCGGCCACGAGCCGCGTCAGGATCAGTTGGTCGCGGTGGGCCAGGTTTTCCTGCCGCGCACCGATTTCGGCGCGCAGGAGGCTTGCCGGACCATCGTCGAGACCGAAGTGCTGCGCATGGGCCACACGATCTATGGCTGGCGGCATGTTCCGGTGAATATCGACTGCCTTGGTGAGAAGGCGAATGCGACCCGGCCCGAGATCGAGCAGATCCTGATCTCGAACGCCAAGGGCATCGAGGAAGAGGATTTCGAGCGCGAGCTTTACGTTATCCGCCGCCGCATCGAAAAGGCGGTGATCGCCGCTGGCATCGCCAATTTCTATATCGCGTCGCTCAGCTGCCGCAGCATCATCTACAAGGGCATGATGCTGGCCGAGGAGGTAGCGGTATTCTACCCCGATCTGATGGACGAGCGGTTCAAATCCGCCTTTGCCATCTATCACCAGCGCTATTCGACCAACACCTTCCCGCAATGGTGGCTGGCGCAGCCCTTTCGCATGCTGGCCCATAACGGCGAGGTCAACACCCTCAAGGGCAATCGCAACTGGATGAAAAGCCACGAGATCCGCATGGCCTCATCCGCCTTTGGCGATCTGGCCGAGGATATCAAGCCGATCATCCCCGGCGGGGCGTCCGACTCGGCCGCGCTCGACTCGGTTTTCGAGGTGCTGGTGCGCGCTGGCCGCTCGGCCCCGATGGCGAAAACCATGTTGGTGCCGGAATCCTGGTCGAACCTCGCGCAAGATCTGCCGCAAGCGTGGCGCGACATGTATTCTTATTGCAACTCGGTGATGGAGCCGTGGGACGGTCCCGCCGCCCTCGCCATGACGGACGGGCGCTGGGTCTGCGCGGGTCTCGACCGCAACGGGCTGCGCCCCATGCGCTATGTCGTGACCGGCGACGGCCTTGTCATCGCGGGCAGCGAGGCGGGCATGGTGCCCATTGACGAATCCACCGTGCGCGAAAAGGGCGCGCTGGGCCCGGGCCAGATGCTGGCCGTCGACATGAATGAGGGCAAGCTTTACGGCGATGTCGAGATCAAGGACCGCCTTGCCGCCGCGCTGCCCTTTGGCGAATGGGTGGGCAAGATCAACGAGATGGACGAGGCGCTGGCCGTGGTCAGCGAGGCGCCCATGCATAGCGGCGATGCCCTGCGCCGCCGCCAGATCGCGGCAGGCTACACCATCGAAGAGCTGGAACAGATCCTTGCCCCGATGGGCGAGGACGGCAAGGAGGCGATTGCCTCGATGGGGGATGACACGCCCAGCGCGGTTCTGAGCAATCAGTATCGCCCGTTGAGCCATTATTTCCGGCAAAATTTCAGCCAGGTGACCAACCCGCCGATCGACAGCTTGCGCGAATACCGCGTGATGAGCCTCAAGACGCGCTTTGGCAACCTGCGCAACGTGCTGGACGAGAGCGGCGCGCAGACGCAGATCCTCGTGCTGGACAGCCCCTTCGTGGGCAACGCCCAGTGGAATGTCCTGATGGAGCAGTTCAGTTCGGCCGTGGGGCATATCGACTGCACCTTTGCTGCCGGCGCCGGCGCCCTTCAGGAGGGGCTGGAGCGGATCCGCGCCGAGGCCGAGGATGCGGTTCGCAGTGGCGCGGGCCATATCGTGCTGACCGACGAGGCCGTCGGTGAGGGCCGCATCGGCATGCCGATGATCCTGGCCACATCGGCGGTGCACAGCCACCTGACACGCAAGGGGCTGCGCACCTTCTGCTCGCTGAACGTGCGCAGCGCCGAGTGCATCGACCCGCACTATTTTGCCGTATTGATCGGCGCGGGCGCGACGGTGGTCAACGCCTATTTGGCCGAGGATTCACTGGCCGACCGGATCGAGCGTAACCTGCTGGACGGCACCCTGACCGAGGTGGTGGCGCGCTACCGCAAGGCCATCGACCAGGGCTTGCTCAAGATCATGTCCAAGATGGGCATTTCCGTCATCTCCTCCTATCGTGGCGGCCTGAACTTCGAGGCCATCGGCCTTTCCCGTGCCATGTGCGCCGAGTATTTCCCCGGCCTCGTCAGCCGCATCAGCGGCATCGGTGTCAGTGGGGTCCAGACCAAGTTGGAAGAGATCCACGCCAAGGCCTACGGCACGCCCGAAAACGTGCTGCCCATCGGCGGCTTCTACAAGGCGCGCCGGTCGGGCGAGACCCATGCATGGGGCGCGCAGAACATGCATATGCTGCAAACCGCGTGCAACACGGCCAGCTTCGATCTGTGGAAGCGCTACTCGGCTGCGATGCAGGCCGCCGCGCCGATCCACCTGCGCGACCTGATGGCGATCAAGCCCATGGGCAAGGCCATTCCGCTGGACGAGGTCGAAAGCGTCACGGCCATCCGCAAACGCTTTGTCACGCCGGGCATGTCGTTGGGCGCGCTCAGCCCCGAGGCGCACAAGACCCTGAACGTGGCGATGAACCGCATCGGTGCGCGCAGCGATTCAGGCGAGGGCGGCGAGGATCCGGCGCATTTCCTGCCCGAATCCAACGGTGACAATCCTTCGGCCAAGATCAAACAGGTCGCCTCGGGCCGCTTCGGCGTGACCGCCGAATACCTCAACCAATGCGAGGAGCTGGAGATCAAGGTGGCCCAGGGTGCCAAGCCCGGTGAGGGTGGCCAGCTGCCCGGCATGAAGGTGACCGCGCTGATCGCCCGCCTGCGCCACTCGACGCCGGGGGTCACGCTGATCTCGCCGCCGCCGCATCACGACATCTACTCGATCGAGGACCTCGCGCAGCTGATCTACGACCTCAAGCAGATCAATCCGCATGCCAAAGTAACGGTAAAGCTGGTCGCCCAATCCGGCGTCGGCACCATCGCGGCGGGGGTGGCCAAGGCCAAGGCCGACGTGATCCTCATTTCAGGCCATAACGGGGGCACCGGCGCCAGCCCGGCGACCTCGATCAAATATGCGGGTCTGCCGTGGGAGATGGGCCTGACCGAGGCGCATCAGGTGCTGTCGATGAACAACCTGCGGGGCCGCGTCACGCTGCGCACCGATGGCGGGCTGCGCACCGGGCGCGACATCGTCATGGCTGCGATGATGGGGGCCGAGGAATACGGCATCGGCACGGCAGCGCTGATCGCCATGGGCTGCATCATGGTGCGCCAGTGCCAGAGCAATACCTGTCCCGTTGGCGTCTGCACGCAGGATCCCGCCCTGCGCGAGAAGTTCACCGGCAGCGCAGAGAAGGTCGTGAACCTCATCACCTTCTATGCGCAGGAAGTGCGCGAAATCCTGGCCAGCATCGGCGCGCGCAGCCTTGATGAAGTGATCGGGCGCGCGGATCTGCTGACGCAGGTTAGCCGCGGCTCGGCGCATCTGGACGATCTGGACCTAAACCCGATGCTGATCACTGTCGCCAGCCACGGCGCGCCTTATGACCGCGCCCGCCCGCGAAACCCGGTGCCCGACACGCTGGATGCCGAGATCGTGCGCGATGCTGCCCGCTTCCTTGATGATGGCGAGAAGATGCAGCTGCATTACGCGGTGCAGAACACGCATCGCACGGTGGGCACGCGCCTCAGCAGCCATATCGTACGCAAGTTCGGCATGCGCAACTCTCTGCAGCCGGATCACCTGACGGTGAAACTGTCGGGCAGCGCCGGGCAGTCGCTGGGCGCCTTCGCCGCGCCGGGTCTGAAACTGGAAGTGTCGGGCGATGCCAATGACTACGTGGGCAAGGGCCTGTCGGGCGGTATCATCGTGGTTCGCCCGCCCATGTCCAGCCCGCTGGAGGCCAGCGAGAACACCATCATCGGCAATACCGTCCTTTATGGCGCGACCGCTGGCTATCTCTTTGCCGCCGGCCGCGCGGGCGAGCGGTTTGCCGTGCGCAACTCGGGCGCGCATGTGGTGATCGAGGGCTGCGGGAGCAACGGGTGTGAATACATGACCGGCGGCGTCGCCGTGATCCTGGGCCGCATCGGCGCCAATTTCGGCGCGGGTATGACTGGGGGCATGGCCTATCTCTATGATCCGGACGGCCTTGCCACCCCGCTTATGAACCGCGAAACCATCGTGACGGAGGCCGTGCAGCATCCTCATTGGGAAGAGGAGCTCAAGACCTTGGTCCAGCGTCACGCGGACGAGACCGGCAGCCGCAGGGCGCTGGACATCCTGCAGCATTGGGACGTCGAGCGCGCGCATTTCATCCAGGTCTGCCCGCGCGAGATGCTGGGCAAGCTACCCCATCCGCTGGGCGATGAGGATATCGCGGTGCCAGCCGAATAAGCGCAGCGCGATCTAATGAAAACCCCGGGCGCCCATAATGCCCGGGGTTCTTTTTTTGAGTATTTTCAGAACGATGAAAGCGTCAGATGCTCGCCTCATAGAGGGCGCGCAGGTTTTCCTTGGTCAGCTTGACCGGATTGCCGCCACAGCTGGGGTCTTTCACAGCCTCCTCGACCAGATCGTCGATGCGGTCCGCGGTGACGCCCATCTCGGACAGCTTGCGCGGGATGCCGAGCGCATCGTTGAACTCCTGCACGAAGTTGCAGAAGCCGTCAAACCCGCCCTCGATATCGAGATAGGCGGCGGCCGAGTGAAAGCGGCCCTGAATCTCGGGCGCGTTCAACTGCAGCACGGCGGGCATGCAAACGGCGTTGGTGGTCCCGTGATGCGTGCCGAAAACGGCGCCGATCGGATGGCTCATCGCGTGAATCGCGCCAAGGCCTTTCTGGAAGGCGGTTGCGCCCATCATCGCGGCGCTCATCATATGCGCACGCGCCTCGAGGTCATCGCCGTCCTTGTAGGCGCGCGGCAGGTAATCCTTGACCAGGCGCATCCCCTCCAGCGCCATGCCCTGGCTCATCGGGTGGTAATGCGGGCTCGAGAACGCCTCGACGCAATGCGCGAAAGCATCAAGGCCGGTGCCTGCGGTGATAAACTTGGGCATCCCGGTGGTCAGCTCCGGATCGCAGATGACGACCGTGGGCATGACCTTTGGGTGAAAGATGATCTTCTTCACATGCGTCACGGAATTGGTGATGACGCTGGCGCGCCCCACCTCGGATCCCGTGCCGGCGGTGGTTGGCACGGCGATGATCGGCGCGATGGCATCGGCATCAGCACGGGTCCACCAGTCATCCACATCCTCGTAATCCCAGACCGGGCGCGTCTGATGCGCCATGAAGGCGACCATCTTGCCCAGATCCAGCCCCGAGCCACCACCGAAAGCGATCACGCCGTCATGCCCGCCTTCGAGATAGGCGGTGACACCGGCGGCCAGGTTGATCTCGTTCGGGTTGGGATCGACGTCGGAGAAGATACCGCGGCCAAAACCCGCCTTCTCCATGATGTCCAGCACCTGCGCGGTGATCGGCAGATCGGCCAGCCCCTTGTCGGTCACCAGAAGAGGGCGCGTCATGCCGGCCTGCGCACAGGCGGCGGGCAGTTCGGAAATGCGGCCGGCGCCGAATTTCACGGAGGTCGGGTAGGACCAGTTTCCAGTCAGGTTCATTTTGTCACCTTCTTGAGATGGTAGGATTTCGGGCGCGTCAGGTTGTGATAGCCGATGACCGACAGACCGCCCCCGCGGCCCGTATCCTTGCAGCCGGTCCAGCACAAGCCGGGGTCCAGATAGTCGGCGCGATTCATGAAGACGGTGCCCGTCTCGACCCGGTCGCCCACGGCCTGCGCGCGTTTCACATCGGCAGTCCAGAGGCTGGCAGTCAGGCCGTAGGGGCTGTCGTTCATCAGCTCGATCGCCTCATCATCCGAGGAGACCTTCATGATGCCGACGACAGGACCAAAGCTCTCGTCGCGCATCACGCGCATCTCATGCGTCACATCCGTCAGGATCTGGGGGGTCAGATAGGCGCCGCCATCATCGGCAGCCATGGTGGTGATATGTGCCTTGGCGCCCGCCGCGACAGCCTCGTCGATCTGCGCGCGCACTTCCTTGGCGAAGCGCACATGCGCCATCGGGCCGATGCTCGTCTCCGGGTTCAGCGGATCGCCCAATTTGTAACCTTCGACGATCTTCACGGCCTTTTCGATGAAGGCGTCGTAAAGGCTCTCATGCACATAGATCCGCTCGATCCCGCAGCAGCATTGGCCGGAGTTGAACATCGCCCCGTCGATCAGCGTGTCGACGGCGGCCTCCAGATCGGCATCCTCCATGACATAGCCCGGATCCTTGCCGCCCAGCTCGGTCGCCACCGGGGTAAAGGTGCCCGCCGCCGCGCGCTCCATCTCGCGCCCGCCACCGACGGAGCCGGTGAAGTTCACGAAATCCACGGCGCCGGCTGCGATCAGACCCGAGGTGGTGTCATGCCCCATGAAAAGGTTCTGGAATACATCCTCGGGCACGCCTGCCGCGTGAAACGCCTGCGCCATGCGCTCGCCCACCAGAAGGGTCTGCGTCGCATGTTTCAGCAGCACGGTATTGCCGGCGATCAGCGCGGGCGCGACCGTGTTGATGGCGGTCATGTAAGGGTAGTTCCACGGCGCGACGACCAGCACGACACCATGCGGCAACCGCTTGATATAGCGCAGGAAGGCGTCATCCTCGCCCACGATGATATCGGCCAGCGCATCCTCGGCAATCCCTGCCATATGCGACGCGCGCTCGTTAAAGCCGCCGAATTCGCCGCCATAGCGCACCGGCCGCCCCATCATGCGGGCCAGCTCGGGCACGATATCGTCATTCATCGCGCCGACGGCCTCGACGCCCGCCATCACCAGCCGGATCCGCTCGGCCAAAGGCCGCGTCGCCCAGTTCGCTTGCGCCCTGCGCGCCCGCGCTGCCGCCGCCTTGGCGCCGTCCAGATCCAGCGTCTCACGCGTGGCGAAAACCGATCCGTCGATCGGCGAAATGCAGGTCAGTGTGTCGCTCATTGCAAACCTATCCATAGTCTGGGTTCGGCCATGTATCTTTTGGCCCTAAATATCCCCGCCGGAGGCTCCGGCGCTCTCAATCCGGCGCCACCGGCGCTTCAGCAGCGCTCGAACCCGCGCGCGATCTCGTAATCTGTGACGGCGGCCTCGAAATCCTCGATTTCGACCTCGGCGGCGCGGGCATAGTGATCCACCACATCGTCGCCCAGTGTTTGTCGCAGCATGGCCGAGCCTTTCAGCGAGGCATAGGCATCACGCAGATTGGTCGGAATCATCCCCTCGTCGCCGGAATAGGCATCCCCCTTGAAGGGCGCACCCAGCTCCAGCTTTTCCTCGATACCGGCCATCCCGGCGGCCAGTTGCACGGCCATGGCGAGGTAGGGATTGATATCCGATCCGCCAACGCGGCATTCGACGCGCACGGCCTTGGTGCTTTCACCGCAGAGGCGGAACCCGGCGGTGCGGTTGTCTACCGACCAGATCGTGCGCGTGGGCGCGAATGTGCCCTTCATGAACCGCTTGTAGCTGTTGATGTAGGGGGCCAGGAAATAGGTGTAGTCCGGCGCGTATTTCAGCATTCCGGCCATGTAGTGCTTCATCACTTGCGACATGCCCAGATCGTCCGACTTGTCGTAAAAGACGTTCTCGCCGTCCTTCCACAGAGACTGGTGCACATGGCTGGAACTGCCCACGCGGTCACGGCTCCATTTCGGCAGGAACGATACCGCGTGCCCTTGCTGCCAGGCGATCTCCTTGACCGCATGCTTGGCGATCGAGTGGTAATCGGCGGTGTCGAGCGCCGCGGCATATTTGATGTTCAGTTCTTCCTGGCCCGCCTCGGCCTCGCCCTTGGTGCACTCGATGGGCAGACCTGCGTCCCAAAGGTGATTGCGCAGCGGGCGCATCACATGCTCTTCCTTTGTAGTCTGGAAAAGGTTGTAATCCTCATTATAGCCCGAGATCGGCGCGAGGTCGCGGTAGCCGTCCTTGCGGATCTCGTCAAAACTCTTCTCGAAAAGAAAGAATTCAAGCTCGGTTGCCATCATTGCCGTCATGCCCATCTCTTCCAGCCGGGCCAGCTGCTTTTTCAGCATGGCGCGGGGCGAGTGGGGCACAGGCTCGTGCGTGTGGTGGTCCAGCACGTCACAAAGCACCAGAACCGTGCCCTCCAGCCATGGCATCGGGCGCAGCGTGTTCAGATCGGGGCGCATGACGTAATCGCCATAACCCGTTTCCCAGGAAGTGCTGGCAAAGCCTTCGGGCGTCGACATCTCAAGGTCGGTGGCCAGAAGGTAATTGCAGCAATGGGTTTCCTTGTAGGCGCCGTTGATGAAATGCCGCGCATGAAAGCGTTTGCCCATCAGGCGTCCCTGCATGTCGACAAGGGCGACGAGAACGGTATCGACGCGGCCCGCCTCCACCTGTTCCTTCAGTTGGTCAAAGCTGAGCGCCGGGGTCTGGGCAGTCGTTTGGGCGGGCATGGAAAACCTCGAAAAATGGCGGATGATTGAAACAGGGGGGACCGGCCCCGAAGCGCCTCGGGGCCGGTCATCAGGTGAAGGATCACTCGAAGGTGTAGGGAGGGCCCGCCTTGCTGATCACATCGCTGTAGTCGCGGAAGATCTGCACGACCTTCTGGTGTACTTCGCCCTCTTCGGCGATTTCGTCCCAGAAGGTGATGGCAGCCTCTTCGACCGTTTTCCACTCCGATTGCGGGATCGAACGCAGTTGCAGCTTGTCGCCCTGCGCGCGCAGACGCGCCTCGCCGCCCCAATACCACTGGTTGCGGTAGGTGTGGCTGGCCTCGATACCGGCCATGACGATCTGCTTGAGGTGGTCGGGCAGATCCGCCCATTGCTGCGGATTGACGAAGAACGAGCCGATCCAGGCACCCGAGATGTTGTTGGTCAGGAAGTAGTCGGTGACATCCGCCCAGCCCACCGTGTAATCCTCGGTGATGCCCGACCAAGCCATGCCATCTAGCTCGCCGGTCTGCACGGCGACCTCGGCATCCTCGTAGGGAATGCTGACCGGCACGACGCCGAATTGCGACAGGAATCGGCCCGCCGTGGGGAAGGTATAGAGGCGCAGACCGTCCAGATCGGCCAGCGAGGTGATTTCCTTGGTGGTGTTGAAGTTGCACGGATCCTGGCCCGCGGCGGACAGCCACTTGACGCCGACCTTCTCGTATTCGGCGTCCCAGATATCCGCGAGGCCATACTGGTTGAAGAGGACCGGCACGTCCAGGATGTGCTTGGTCGCCAGCGGGAAGTACCCGCCAAACCGCTGCAACGGCGTGGGCGAGGCCATCGAATCGTCATCCGAATGCACGCCGTCGATAGTGCCGCGCTGAAGCGCTTGGAAAAGCTCGCCGGTGGGCACGATCTGATCCGCGTAGAACAGCTCGATCTCCATCTCTCCATTGGCGGCGTTGTTGATGTAATCGATGGCGGGTTTCGTCACATGCTCGCCCAGGGCGGCGCCGGCATAGGTCTGAAAGCGCCATTTGATCGGCGCTTGTGCGCGCACGATGCTGGGGGCGCCTAGCGCGGTGGCTGCGGTGCCGAGACCGGCGGAGGCCAGAAACTTTCTGCGTGTCGTCATTTTTTCTCTCCTTGTTGTGGTCATCTCTCGCCCCGGTGTACCGGGATTCTGATTGGGTCTAGTTATAGACCAGATCCGGCAGCCACAGCGCGATTTGCGGGAATGCCATCACAGCGATCAGCGCGCCTACCATGACCGCCACGAACGGGATGATCGACCGATAAATGTCGCGAATCGAAATCTCGGGCGGCGCCATCGCGCGCATCAGGAACAGGTTATAGCCAAAGGGCGGCGTCATGTAGGCAATCTGGCAAGTGATCGTGTAAAGCACACCATACCAGATCAGATCGAAGCCCAGCTCGCCCACCAGCGGCACGTAGAGCGGCGCCACGATGACCAGCATGGCGGTGTCATCGAGGAACGTGCCCATCACGATAAAGCTGAGCTGCATGAGTATCAGGATCACCCAAGGGGAAAGGCCCCATTGCGCGGTGAAGAGGTCCGAGATCGCCTTGACCGCGCCCAGCCCGTCAAAGATGGCGCCAAAACCGAGCGCGGCGAGGATGATCCACATGAACATGCAGGAGATGCCCAGCGTGTTGCGCACTGAGTTCTCGAAGACCTCGCGCGTCATCCGTCCCTTGAGCACGGCGGCAAGAAAGGCCGCCATCGCGCCGATGGCGCTGCTTTCCACGAGGCTGGTCCAGCCCTTGACGAATGGCACCATCATCACCGCAAAGATCACCAGCGGCAGCAGGCCCGCGCGCAGAAGGCGCATCTTCTCGCGGGTGCTGACGTCGCGCTCTTCTGCGGGCAGGGGCGGGCCCAGATGAGGCTGCATCCGGCAGCGCACATAGATGTAGATGATGAACATCGTCGCCATCATCAGGCCTGGGATCACGCCCGCCAGCCAGAGCTGCCCCACCGGCTGCCGCGCGATCATCGCGTAGAGGACCAGCACGACCGAGGGTGGCACGAGAATTCCCAGCGATGATCCCGCCTGGATGACCCCCGTCACCATGATCTTGTCATAGCCGCGTTTCAGCAGTTCGGGCAGCGCAATGGTCGCGCCGATGGCCATGCCGGCCACGCTCAGCCCGTTCATCGCAGAGATCAGCACCATCAGGCCGATCGTGCCGATGGCCAGCCCCCCGCGCACCGGCCCCATCCAGACATGGAACATCTTGTAGAGGTCATCGGCGATGCGGCTCTCGCTGAGCACATAGCCCATGAAGATGAACATCGGCAGCGTCAGCAGCGGATACCATTTCATCAGCTTCATCGCGGCGGAAAACGGCATGTCCGCCCCGCCCGTGCCCCAAAGCAGCATACCGCCCGCAGCCGCGACAAAGCCGATGGCGCCAAAGACCCGCTGGCCCGTCAGCAACATCAGCATCATCGTGCTGAACATCAGGATGGCGATCATTTCGTATGGCATCAGAGCTCCACCCCGCGGATACGGCCGATATCGCGGAAAAATTCAGCCAGCACCTGCAGGATCATCAGGGTGACACCCAGGATCATGATCGCCTTCACGGGCCAGATATAAGGCCGCCACGCCGTCGGGCTGCGCTCCATGAAGCCCATCTGGTCCTTGGCGGCGGCCGGCCCTTCGGTGACAAAAGTGGTTAAGAGGTTCCAGAAGAAGCTGAACGGCTCGCCCTGGAAATGGCCCAGCGAATAGGCGGTTGATCCGATGGCGCCATATAGAAGCACGCCCAGATAGAACATCAGAAACAGCACGGTGAACGCGTCCATCCACGCCTTCTGCTTGGCCGTCCAGTCGCCGTAAAATAGGTCCATCCGCACGTTCGATCCCATCTGGATCGCGTAGGGCCCGCCCAGCACGTAATAGGCAACCATGACGAATTGCGCCGTCTCCAACGTCCATAGCGTCGGATCGAAGAAGGTCTTGGAGACCGAGGACCACAGCAACACGCCGACCAGCGCAAAGATCAGATACATCGCGATGCGCCCGACAAAGCGGTTCATCGCGTCGATCCCGCGGACATAACCGCGAATGAGGCTAGGCATGGGCGGCCCCTTGGGTTTGCAGGCCCAGATGGATCAGCGCGGGCGTGATCATGGCGGCAAGCTCATCGCCGATGGCGGCCACCTGCGCAGGTGTCTGCAGCAGGTCGTTGCGCACCTCGATCATCACGTTGGGCAGGCCATGGGCCAGCCCGTGGATCTGCAGCGAATGGGTCACGCCATCCTCGGGGCCGTAGGGGCGGTTGCGGTGTGTGATGCGGTGGGACAGCTTGGCCGCGGCCTTCAGCATCGCATCGGCCAGCGCGGTGTCGGTGTCATGCAGGATGCCGATCTCGGTCTCGCGCATCTCGCCGTAATAGACGGGCGTGAAACTGTGCACGGTAATCAGCGCCGTGGGCTGGCCGCGCGCGGCGCGCTCCTCGATCTGCGCGGTGACAGCCTCGCAGAAGGGGCGGTAGATGGCATCCGTTCGCGCTTCGCGCTGGGCCTGCGTCAGGCCAGCGTTGCCGGGCACTTCGATCACTTCGGATTTCTCGGGCATGGCCGATGCGGCCTCGGGCGGGCGGTTGCAGTCATAGACCAGTCGCGACACGGTGCTGGCCACCAGCGTTCCGTTCAACTGATGCATCAGGTTCAGGGCCAGATCGCGCGCGCCGGGGTCCCAGGCGGCATGGCTGACCGCTGCCTCATCTGACAGGCCAAGGCCGTCATACTGCGCGGGGATACGGTGCGAGGCATGCTCGCACAGGATCAGCGCGGCACCAGCACCGCCCGCGTCGATCACTTCAACCACATCCTGATCCTGCGACTGGCCTGATATATCGCCCGTCATCACATCCCCCTTGCGTCTGAAAAATTGTTTTCACGCACGAGATTTTCTGTCAATATCTTTCCAGTCAGAAATTTGCATCCCGCCCCTTTTGCCTCTTCTCTATGCAAGGCCCGGCACATGAGCGATCCGGCCCCAGTCCATTACAAGACAGTCCGCGAAGCGATCCGCACCCATTATGCGGCCCTCACGGCGTCCGAGCGTAAATTCGCGCAGGCTCTTCTGGATAATTACCCCGCCGCCGGGCTTGCCTCGATCACCATCGCGGCAGCCAATGCCGAGGTGTCGACACCCACACTGGCGCGCCTCGTGCAAAAGCTGGGCTTCAAGGGCTATCCGCAGTTCCAGCAGGCCCTCTTGGCCGAGCTTGAGGCCAAGGCGTCCGGCCCCACGCAGCGGCGCGATCAATGGGCCAGCGATGTGCCGGAATCGCACCTGCTCAATCGCTTTGCCACGGCCGTCGGCGACAATATTCAGCAGACGCTTGCCAATATCGACAGTGCACAGTTCGACGCAGCCGCGCAGTTGCTGGCCGATACGGACCGGCGGCTGTACGTGGTGGGCGGGCGCATCAGCCGCGCGCTGGCAGATTATGCCTTTACCCATTTTCAGGCGGTGCGCCGGCGCATCACGCATATGACCTCCAGTTCGGCCACATGGCCGCATTACGTGCTGGATATGAGCGAGGGCGACATCCTGCTGCTGTTCGATATGCGCCGCTACGAGACGAACCTCCTGCGCCTTGCCGAGCTGGCCAGTGCGCGGGGCGTGCGGGTGATCCTGATAACGGATCAATGGACCAGCCCGGTGGCCAGCCATGCCGTGCACACCTTCCATTGCTGGACACAGATCCCCTCGGCCTGGGACAGCAACACCTCGACAATGATGCTGCTCGAGGCGCTGATCGCCGCGGTCCAAGAGGCGGACTGGCCCGAGACGCGCGAGCGTTACGAGCGTCTGGATGCCATTTTCGACGCCGCGCGTCTTTTCGAGAAATAGTGCGGCCTAGCTTGATTGCAGGCTGTTCAGAACATCATCGCGCGCCTGTTCCATATCGGCAATCGGCATGCCGGTTCGGGCCATGACCCGAAGGCCAGCATAGACTGCCAGTACCGTTTGCGCGCGGCGGCAGGCAGCCTCCGCCGGCATGATCTCGGCCAAGGTCCGCTCTAGCGCAGTCGTGACCTTGGCGTAGCAGCGGCGCACCACCTGCGCGGTTTCCGGGTCCAGTGCGGCCCGATCGGCGGAAGCGTTGCAGACAAAGCAGCCGCGCGCATCGCCCGCATCGCGCCGCGCGGCGATGGGCGCGTCCAAAAAGGCCGTCACGCGCTCTAGCGCCGAACCGTCGCCGGATCGCAACGTCTCGGCGCCTGCGTCGACCATCTGCGTCTCGAACGCGGCTAGCGCGCGCAGATACATCGACTGCTTGTTGCCGAAGGTCGCATAAAGGCTGGCCTTGCCGAGGCCAGTGGCCTTGATGATATCGCTCAGGCCGGTCGCTTCATACCCATGCTCCCAAAAGAGCTGCATGATGGCGGCCAAGGCCTGATCTTCATCGAATTGGCGCGGTCTGCCGGGGGCTGCGCGCGCGGTGATCTGATCTTCCATGCCGTGCCTCCTTTACCTTTTGGTAAGGTATTCATTTAAAAAACATGTTCAAGACCGTTCGGTCGGGATCTCAATGATGAGCGGTGCCCTGACCTGCGGCAGATGCGTGCTATAACGATTTTCAACAGGGGCTTTGCGCGGGGTTGAGGCAACGATCCAGGCGCATCGCGCGTTGGACGGCAAAGCATAACGGGAGTTCAAGATGAGAAAGTATGATGTCGACGTCGCCATTCTGGGCGCGGGAACCGCCGGCCTGGCCGCCTATCGCGAGGCTGCCAAGCGTACTGACAGCATCGCTCTTCTGGATGGCGGGCATCTGGGGACGACCTGCGCGCGCGTCGGCTGCATGCCTTCGAAACTGCTGATTGCGGCGGCGAATACGGCGCAGGGCGCGCGCGGCACCGACCGCTTCGGCATATACCTCGATCCGCCCCGCATCGACGGCGCGGCAGTGATGCAGCGCCTGCGGGACGAGAGGGACCGCTTTGTCGGCTTTGTCCTCGATTCGATTGAAGGGTTCCCCGAGCGTCACATCATCCGCGAAAACGCCACGTTCGAGGATGATCACACCCTGAAGCTGTCGTCGGGGCGCAAGCTGACGGCGCGGGCCATCGTCATCGCCACCGGCTCGCGGCCCAATATCGTGAAGCCTCTCAAAGGGGCGGGGGACCGCCTTTACACCAATGACGACGTGTTCGACTGGCACGATCTGCCCCAATCGGCGGCCGTCTTTGGCGCGGGCATCATCGGGCTCGAGCTTGGGCAGGCGCTACACCGGCTGGGCGTGCGCATCCGCCTTTTCGGGCGCGATCACGAGGTCGGCCCGATCAGCGACCCGGAGGTGCGCCGCTATGCCGCCCGAACTTTCGAAGAGGAGTTTCCAGTGCATTGGCACGCCGATAGCGAGGTCGAGCGCGGCAGCGACAGGGTCACTGTCCGCTGGTCCGACGCCAGCGACGAGAATGCGCCGCAGCACGAGGAACGCTTCGATTGCGTCATCGCGGCCACAGGCCGGCGGCCCAACATCGACAAGCTGGGACTTGAGAACACCACATTGCCGCTGGACGAGCGCGGCACGCCGATCTTTGACAAGCTGTCGATGCGGGTGGGCGAGAGCAATGTCTTCATGGCGGGTGACGCGAATGCCAATCTGCCCCTGTTGCACGAGGCGGCGGATGAGGGGCGCATTGCCGGGGAGAATGCCGCGCTGTTCCCCGACGGCTACCGCAACGCCCGTCGCACACCGCTGAGCATCATCTTTTGCGAGCCGCAGATCGCCATGACGGGCGCCACGCATCAGGAGCTGATGGATTGTGACACCAAATTCGCCACAGGCTCGGTAGATTATGCGGATCAGGGCCGCGCACGGGTCATGGGGGTCAATCAGGGTCTATTGCGGCTTTACGCCGATATGGACACCGGCCGCCTTCTGGGGGCTGAAATGGTCGGCCCCGCGGCCGAGCATATCGGCCATCTGCTGGCCTGGTCGATCGAGAGCGATCTGACTGTGGACCAGATGCTGGCCCGTCCATACTATCATCCGACACTTGAGGAAGGTCTGCGCACGGCGCTGCGCAATACGGCTGAAGCGCTGGGGATGGGGCCGCCGCCGCCGCTGCGCAGCATCGATTGCGGCCCCGGATCGTAATGACATGCGCCCGGCCTCATTGGACCGGGCGCAACAGGATCACTCTTCCTCGCCGGCCAGCTTGACCGCGATGAAGGTGTAGTTGCCACCGCGATAGACGCGCAGCAGCAGGGGCGTCTCGGCATCCGCCGCCGATTTGACCGCAGCTCTGAGTGTGTCCAGATCGCCCACCTCATCGCCAGACGCGGCAGTGATCACGTCACCAGGCTGAAGGCCGGCCCGCGCCGCGGCGCTATCCGGCTGCACGCCGGTAATGGCGACGCCGCTGAGCTCCTCGGGCAGCTCCAACCGAGCGCGCACCGCGGCATCCAGCGGCGCGATGGAAACGCCCAGACGCGGGGTGCCATCGGCTTCGGGCTCATCCGTGCCCGCCTCTGCGATGCTCTGGCTGGGATGCAGACCGATTTCGACGGTCACCTCCTGCTCGCTGCCACCCCGCAAGACGGTCAGCGCAGCGTCCGAGCCTACCTCCAGGTCCGCTACGGCCAGCGACAGCTCACGTGGCCCTTCGACAGGAGCGCCGCCCAGCGACAGGATCACATCGCCCGGCCGGAGGCCCGCCTTTTCCGCCGGGCTGTCACGCGTGACCGACGAGACCAGCGTGCCTTCGGCGGTGTCCAGATCCAACGCGCTTGCGATATCCTCGGTCACCGGCTGGATGCCGACCCCAAGCCAGCCGCGCTGCACGGCGCCATCATCCTGCAGGTCTGCGACGATCCGCTGCGCCACGGCCGACGGCACGGCAAAGCCGATCCCGACACTGCCGCCCGAGGGCGACACGATGGCGGTATTCACGCCGACGACATCGCCATCGACATTGAAGAGCGGACCGCCCGAGTTGCCCCGGTTGATTGCAGCATCCGTCTGCAGGAAGTCGTCATAGGGACCGGCATTGATGTTGCGCGAGCGCGCCGAGAGGATGCCCGCGGTCACGGTGCCGCCAAGGCCGAAGGGGTTTCCGATGGCCACCGTCCAGTCACCGATCTCCAGATCGTCGGATGCGCCCCATGCGACATGCGGCAACTCTTCGTCGCTCTCGATCTTGAGGAGGGCGATATCCGTGGCAGGGTCGGTGCCGACCAGAACGGCGTCAAAACGGCGCTCATCCTCCAGCACCACCTCAATGCCCGAGGCCTGTTCGATCACGTGGTTATTCGTGACGACGTAACCATCTCCCGTGATGATGAAGCCCGAACCTTGTGCCTGCGCCGGGCCCTGAGGGCCACGCGGTCCGCGAGGTGCGCCGAAAAGGTCGCCCATGCCGGGCGGCAGTTGCGGCTGTGCGCCGCGCTGGGCGGCAGGAGCGTCAACGGTGCTGATGATGCCGACAACGGCGGGAAGCTTCTTCTTGACGATTTCCGAGAAGCTGATGGGCGCGCCGGCAATGGGCGCGGCAGCGGTATTGGCTGCCTCCTGCTGGGCAACGCCGACCATGGGCACCGACAGCGCGATACCGATGGCCGTGGCAGCGCCAAGCATGTAACGCGGCGAGCTTGCGAGCCGGGAAAGTGTAGTCATGAATGCAAATCCTTCGTGTGTGATGCGCGTCAATTGGGCGCGCCGCCTCTGCGCTTCAACCCGCCGAAAGGGCCGGTCCGGTCACATGTCGATCCCATTCGCGTGAGCGATGCGGCACTGCGCCGCGCCTGATAACGGGTCTCGGGGCGGAACGTAGCGCAGGTCCCAAGGGTTATCCTCACAAGCCGCCAATGAATGCACCGGGTCCGAACGGCCCGAAGCCGAAGCTGAAAAGGAGACGCCGATGGCCAATTCAAGTGGCAAGACCACCGAGCCGAAGCATACCGAGGCCGGGCCTGACATCGCGCCCCATGGCCGTGAGAAGACCATGGAAGAGCACCGAGGGCGCTTGGAGGGCGAGCCAGCCGCCGCCCCAATGGAGACCGACGCCGAAAGCGGCGGCGCTTCAGCGGTGTCAGGACTGCCGGAGGGAGACGCACCCCGAGACCCGGCGGAACCTTATTTGGAAGGTGCTGCAGAGTTCGGCACCGATGCACCCAAAGACGGCGGAACCGGTTGGCTGAAATGGGTCATAGCTGCTCTGATTGGTGTGGCGGTAATCTATGCCGTGATGCAGTTCTGACGTGCTACGGGTGTCAACGCGCGCCTTCGTCCAGCACCATTCGCTTGGGCGCTTTGCCTTGACGTAGCATGTCTGCCCGCAGCAGTGCGGCGTTGCGCAGATTGGCCTTGTAGCCGATGTCGAAAATATCCCCGACCAGCGGTATGGCCCCGATCACGAGATCGATCCCGCTATTCGTGGCCATGCGGACCAGTGTCCGCTTGCGTGCTCCGTGATGCCAGCCGCGTTGCAGCATCCAGGCAGATGGCAGGAATACAACCGCATCACCAATACCCGGAATAAGGCCTATCAGCCCGTCAAGTCCAATGCGGGTGCCGATCACCGGCAGCTTGAACTGGGCATCCATTAATTGCGCAATGCGGTCGATCCGATCCAAATCGGCTTCAACCGCGCTCGCGCCTGGCCGGGCATGCCCCTCGGGGGCCGTGTCGCCAGCCAGCTCGTCAGGATGCCGCACGGCCAGGCCCCCGTGAAGCGATAATGTAGACGGCATGCACGATGCCGGGCAGGTAGCCCAGAATGGTCAGCAGGATGTTGATCCAGAAATGCTTGCCGAGGCCCTCCTGCAGGAACACCCCCAGAGGGGGCAGGAAAATGGCGATGATGATGCGTATGAAATCCATGAAGCTCTCCTGTCGGCGCGTCGCGTGGGATCGGGAACCGCTTAAAGATAAACGCGCGGCGAGGGGCATTGTTCCCGAACGGTACACATCACTGAACGCACGCGCAATCGGGCGCGAATAACGCAAAGGACGGTGCGCAGGTTCCGCGAAGAATCTGCATTTTTCTTTGAAACTTACAGCCTCGCCAAGCGCTTGTTCCAGCAGAAGCAGGTATGGCCTGCACCGAAGTTAAAAGGAGCAATTCGCATGAAACGCTTTATGATGACGACCGCACTCGTGATGGCAACCGCAACCGCACCCGGCGCCCTGATGGCCGCCAGCGACGATGCGTCCATGGAAACCGCTTCGATGTTCGAAGCGCAGTCTCCGGCAGGTGAAGCGATGGACGTGAAGGCATCCAACCTGATCGGCCATCGCATCTATATCCCTGAAAACGGCGGCGACATGAGCGCCATCGGCGAGATCACGGATGTACCCGACAACTGGCGTATGGCCGGTGAGATCGATGACGTGATCATCGGCAAGGACGGCAGCGTTCAGGCCGTTCTGATCGACGCTGGCGGCTTTCTTGGCATGGGCGAAAACCAGCGCCGCGTTGCACTGGATACCATCCGCTTCCAGCCGGATTCCGATGATGAAGGTGAATTCTTTGCCATCTACACGGGCGACCGTCAGATGCTGGAGGAGACCGAAAACTACGACGAAACCGCATCGAATGAGATGGGCGAATCGCTGGGAACCAGCACGTGGTCCGATTACGGCGCCAATGACGCCGAAATGCAGACCGTCTCCTACGACGATATGACCACCGAAGAGCTGCTGGGGACCACCGTCTACGGCAGCAACGACGAGTGGGTCGGCGAGATCAGCGAGTTGGCTCTGGGCGATGACGGCAACGTCTCGGCCGTGATCCTCGATATCGGCGGTTTCCTTGGTCTGGGCGAACGCGCCGTGTCCATGCCGATGGACCAGGTCGAGCTGCGCCGGATGGGCGATGATGGCGACGTCAGTGCCTATGTCTCGGCCACCGAAGAAGAGTTGGAGAACATGGAAGAGTGGACCGGCGACCAGTCGTAAACTCTGACACTACCTACGCGAAAGGGCGGGCCGATCGGCCCGCCCTTTTTTATGAGCATGGCAATGTCACGAAGCGGTCGTCGATGCCTCGCGCGCTGCGGCCAGTTGCGCATTGCGTGTGCCAAGGGCGATCAGGATCGCGCCCCATGTCACCAGGTCGATGCCCAATAGAACGCCCGGCACCCAGGCCGCGCTGAAAGGCAGGCCGCTGATCAGAATCACCGCCAGGATCACCGCCAAGGCACCGCCCGCGATCATCCAGCCGCCACCGCCGCCATGTTGCAACATGCGGATGCCGTAATAGAGGCGCAGTGCACCGCTAACCGCGAAGAACGCGATGATCAGCGCGGTGATGGTGAGCAGCCCGACCATGGGCTGCACGAGGATCATCAGGCCGATCAGCACCGACAGCGCCGCGCTTAGCGCGGCGGCCACCATGTGCCAGCCATGCCGCCGCCGGAAGGCCGCGATGATGCCGACAACACCGCTGGCGATCAGAACCCATGCGGCCACCAGGGCCATGGTGATGGAGGCAAAGAGCGGCATGGCGATGGCCAGAACACCGCCGATGAGGGTGACGATACCGATGATCAGCAGCAGCCACTTGTTATGGGCGGCCTCCTGTCCGGCGGCATAGGCGGCCTCGGAGGTGGGGCTGTCGGGCATGGCAGGGCCGCCGGACGCGGGGTGAGACGGTTCGGTCATGATCAATCCTTTCGTTTTTTGACAGGTAGCGCGGTGGCGGATCACACCATCGCGTCGGGGATACCGGGCAGGCGGCGCCCGAATTCCTTGGCCGGGCGGACGTCATAAGGCACAAGGAAGCCTTGCCGGTCCTCCGGCGTGACCTCGGCGTTGCGCCTGGCGCGCTCGGCCCAGAGGGCGACGGCACTTTCGGGGGCGTAGAACTCGGGGCCCGCACCCTTGCCCAGCCAATGTTGGAAAATGCGGTCGCGCAGATGCATTACTTGCTCGGTGTCGCTCAACATGACGCCCGCCTCGGTATCCCAGTTCAGCGACCGCCCGTTCAGGTTGGCCGACGAGACGATGGCGCGGTCGCAGTCGAAGATCGACACCTTGGAATGCACATAGATGATGGGAGAGCCGCAGAGCGTGTCTCGCTCACCCGTGTCCAGCGCCTTGGGGCGCACGGGCGAGCAGATGGTCATGCGCGGGCCAAAGGCGTCCTGCAGCATGCTCACGCATTTGGCCTGAAGGAATTCGCCAAACCGCGCGTCCGATCCCGTGGCGCCGTCGAAGGCGACGGATTCAGGCGCCCCCGGCACGACGACAATCAGCATCAGCGCCGGGTTGTCCGCCGCCGCCTGCGCCAGCCGTTTGCACAAGGGGCGGTCGCGCAGGAACTGCGTCTCCAGATAGACCAAGCCGCGCGCGCGCCCGATCATTCGGTGGTGATCATCCGATATCGTACGCACCAGAGGTTTCGGGCTGAGGAACGGCCAATCATGCTTGCGCTTGCGTGACAAGGTGCGCAGCAGTCGCCCCTCGGCTGTCGGAGGAGTGGTGCCGGCGACAACGTCCAGAAATTCCTGCAGATGGCTTTGCACGTCGCGCGCAATCGGGCCTGTGCAGCGCAGTTGCACGTCCTGCCATGTCTCTTCACGGTCGCGGTCATGGCTCTTGTCGTCATAGCGCCGCTCGTTCAGGTCCAGCCCGCCGACATAGGCGACGCGCCGGTCGATCACGCAGATCTTCTGGTGATGCGTGCCGGGGATCAGGCGCGGGATGGGCCATTTGCGGGCGGCATATTTACCGTCCCGCTGGCACAGCATAGGGCGCAGGCCGGGGCTGCATTCCAGAATACGCTCGGCCTCCGACCGGCTCATGTGGTTCAGCTTGGAGGCGGTCTTGCCCACCTCCTTAATGAGGCGGGGCCACAGTGCGATACGGGGCAGGATGCCGACATTTGCCGAATGTGCCGCGTTTGTCACGGTCAGCTCGGCGTCCCTTCCGGCCAACTCGCGTGCCGCGACAAAGGCCCGCCGCGCCTTCCAGGATCGATAATGCAGGTCCGGCGTCAGCACAGCGTCGAAATCGGAAATCACGAAGTTCAGACGGATCCCGCGCGTCAGGACATGCACCAGCAGGTCGAACCAGTCATGCCCAATGGCCTGCCCTTCCTCGCTGCGCAGTTTCGTCGATAAATCGAAAACGCGGTAGCCAGCCCAGATTTCGGTTGTCGCAGACAGAAAATCCCGCTCCATGGCGGGATATACTTCCTGTGCAGTGATCATGACCTTGGCCTCGGCCACGTCATCCCCATCTGTCTGGTCGTTGCTCAAATCCTGCCCACCCGAAAATACCGTTGGCGTGTGATGCGCGCATCATGACTTGGACCAACTCCTCAGTCATGCCGGGAGTTCCGTCGCAGAAGGGGCAGGTGAAGCGGTGCGCGGTCACCCCGCGGACTGTTTGTCCTGTTCCTGCAGCTTGCGCAGCAAATCTGCCATCTCGGGCGGCATGTCTTGCGGTTCGGCCTCGCGGTAGGCGCGTTTCAGATTTTTGGCTACAGGGTTCATAACAGGTTCGCTCGCTTCTAGATTTGCCTCGTCCACTCCGTTCTTGTGGTCGCGTTTGATGCCTTTCGTCATGCTCGGGACGGTGGCTCAACACGGGGCAAGGCGAGAGGTTCCCGCCAAAACAGCCTCTTGGACATAGAATGTTGCAAGAATATCGAAACAATCTGTTAACGCACGCCGGTGCGCGCTCTGCCGCGCGCCGGAACCTGCCCGGCCAGGGGGCGTTGCTCTCAGATATGACACGCACCGGCATGACGGAAGCCGCCGAGGGAAGGGACACGCGCATGACAGACAACACCGCAACGGGCGCCCGGCCCGATACCCCCAGCTGGACGGACCGCCTGTCCAACAGCAAGGCCGGTCTTGCTCTGTTGTCTTTCGCCGAAAGCACCGTCCTGCCGATCCCGCTTGAGGCCATCGTGGTGCCGCTGATGGTGGGCCATCCCCACCGGGCGCTGCGCATTGCGCTGATCATCTGGCTGGGCTGCCTTGTCGGGGCGAGTGTTTTCTACCTCGTCGGATACCTTCTGGCCGATCCTGTAGTGATTCCGGTACTGCAAATGCTGGGCCTTGAGGACAGCTTTGATGAGATGGCGCAGAGGCTTTCGGGAGACGGGCTGTTCTGGTCGGTCTTCCTCGTATCGCTCCTCCCTGCTCCGCTGCAACTGGCCACCTTGGGCGCGGGCACCATCGGCGGCAATTTCCTCGTCTTTTTCGGTGCCGTTCTACTGTCACGCGGGTTGCGGTATTTTGGCATGGCCATCCTGGCGCAGTTCGTGGGCGAGCGGCTTGCCCATTGGAACATTCCCAAGCGCTACCTCGTGCCCGGCCTCGCGGCCGTTCTGCTGCTGATCTGGGGCATCGCGCAACTCTTTGGCGGGTCCTGACTGCGCGATGACAACGCTATACATCCCCGCCCCGAGGGTATAGACCGCGCAACTTGTGGCGCCGCAATGCCCGCGCCCACCCCTGACACAGCAGAAATCGATACCCGTGAAACAAGCTCTCGCCGACGCCATCAAAGCCCGTGGATATGCCACCCTCACCCCTGTTCAGGAGGCCGTGACGAACCCGGACCTGACCGGCGCCGACATGCTGGTCTCGGCCCAGACCGGCTCGGGCAAGACGCTTGGCTTCGGTCTTGCCATCGCGCCGACCCTGCTGGACGAGGCCGAGGCGTTCGATGCCGCCGCCGCACCGCTGGCCTTGGTCATCGCGCCCACCCGCGAGCTGGCCCTGCAGGTCAAGCGTGAGCTGACATGGCTCTATGCCGGGGCGAATGCCGTGCTGGCCTCCTGCGTCGGCGGCATGGACATGCGCGACGAAAAGCGCGCGCTGGCGCGCGGTGCGCATATCGTCGTCGCCACGCCGGGCCGTCTGCGCGATCACATCATGCGCGGCTCGATCAACCTTGGGAGCCTGCGCGCCGTGGTGCTGGACGAGGCGGACGAGATGCTCGATCTCGGCTTTCGCGAGGATCTGGAATTCATCCTTGGCGAGGCGCCCGAGACGCGCCAGACGCTGCTCTTTTCGGCGACCGTGCCAGCCGCCATCGCCAAGCTGGCCGAGAATTATCAGCAGGACGCCGTGCGCGTCAGCACAGCGGCCACCGAAAAGGGCCAGCACGCGGATATCGAATACCGCGCGATGAACGTCTCGCCCCGTGATGGCGAGAACGCGATCATCAACGTGCTGCGCTATTATGAGGCGCCCAATGCCATCGTTTTCTGCAACACGCGCGCCATGGTCGCCCGCCTGACGACGCGTCTGTCGAATCGCGGCTTTGCTGTCGTTGCCCTCTCGGGCGAATTGTCGCAAACCGAGCGCACCCATGCGCTTCAGGCGATGCGAGATGGCCGCGCCCGCGTCTGCGTGGCCACCGATGTGGCCGCGCGCGGCATCGACCTGCCCAATCTCGATCTGGTGGTTCATGCCGAGCTGCCCGGCAGCCACGAGACGCTGCTCCACCGCTCGGGCCGCACGGGCCGGGCCGGGCGCAAGGGTGTCAGCGCGCTCATCGTGCCGCCCGCCGCCCGCAAGAAGGCCGAGCGAATTCTCAACTGGGCCAAGCTGCGCGCCGAGTGGGGGCCTGCGCCATCCGCCGACGAAGTCACCGCCAAGGACGAGGAGCGGATGCTGGGCGACGAGGCATGGTCTGAGGCGATCACTGAAAGCGAGGCGCCCGCCGTCGCCAAGCTGCTGGAGCGGTTCTCGCCTGAGCAGATCGCCGCCGCCTACCTGCGCTTTTACCACGCGCGCCATTCCGCCCCCGAGGATCTGGGCGATCCGGGTGAGAAACCCGCACCGCGCGCAGCCTTTGGCCCATCAGTGTGGTTCTCGATCTCGGGCGGGCGCGCCAAGGGCGCTGAGCCGCGCCGCCTTCTGCCCATGCTCTGCAAGGCAGGTGGCGTCACGCGCGAGGATATCGGCGCGATCCGCGTTGGGGATGACGAGAGCTATGTCGAGCTGCGCAAACCCGCCGTGGCAGGCTTCAAGGCCACGATCGGTGAGAATATGCGCGTCGAGGACGGCGCCGAGGTCAAGGAACTCAGCCAGCCGCCTGCGATTGCGCAGCGCAAGGGCGGACCAGCGGGCAAGACCCATTCCGGCCCCAAGCCTGAGTGGAAAAAGCCCGCGCCAAAAGGCCCGCCCCCGCCCAGCGCGATGGACGACCTGCCGCCCGTGCAGGCGCCCTCCGATGCGCCGGGGCCGCGCACGCCATCCAGCAAGCCCGTGCAATATGACGACGCGCCCGCACCGCGATACAAAAAGCCCAAGGGCGAAGCGCCGTCCAAGCCGCACCGCAAGGGACCAAAGCCTGACTACAGCCGCGACGGCGCGGTGACGGCAGCAGGTGACAAGCCGAAATACAAGGGCAAGACCGGCGGCTTTGGCAAGCCCGGCGGCAAACCCGCAGGCGCGCCCCCCGTGGGCAAGCCCAGCAGCAAGAAAAACCGCGCCCGTGCCGCCGCCAAGGCCGCAGAAGGCTATGCCAGCAAGCCGGGCGCCGCGCCGAAGGGCGGTAGCAAACCGGCGGGCAAGCCGTTTGGCAAACCAAGCGGCAAACCGGGCGGCAAGCCGCGTAGCGGTCCGCCTAAGTCCGGCTCCAAGGGCGGCAAAGACTAGGCCGGAATCGCCGCCTTCACCGTCTCGCGCCAGCCGGGGTGAACCCACGGCCTCTGGTTCGAGGCGGGCAGGGGGGGCTTGCCGAGAATGTGATCCGCTGCTTTCTCGCCCGTCATGATGCTGGGTGCGTTCAGGTTGCCATTGGTAATGCGCGGAAAAATCGAGCTGTCGGCGACGCGCAGCCCCTCGACGCCGATCACCCGGCACTCGGCATCGACGACCGCCTGAGGATCATCCAGCGCCCCCATCTTGCAGGTGCCGCAGGGGTGATAGGCGCTCTCGGCGTGCTCGGCGATGAAGGCATCGAGATCGGCGTCGCTTTGCACCGCGTCCCCCGGCTGGATTTCCTTGCCGCGATAAGGGTCGAAGGCCGCCTGTCCGAAGATCTCACGCGTCAGCCGGATGCAATGCCGGAACTCCTCCCAATCGCTGTCATGGGACATGTAGTTGAACGCAATTTTCGGCGCCGTCATCGGATCGGACGACCCAAGGCTGACCCGCCCGCGCGATTTGGATCGCATCGGACCGACATGTGCCTGATATCCATGCCCCTCGGCCGCCGCCTGCCCGTCATAGCGGACCGCCATCGGCAGGAAGTGGTACTGGATGTCGGGATAATCGACTCCCGGTTTGGAGCGTAAGAACGCCGCGCTTTCAAACTGGTTCGAGGCGCCAAGACCGGTCTTGCGAAAGAGCCACTCTGCCCCGATCAGTCCCTTGGACCAGAGGTTCCAATGCTTGAAAAGCGTGATCGGCTGGATGCAGGCCTGCTGGATGTAAAGCTCTAGGTGGTCCTGCAGATTTCCGCCCACGCCGGGCCGGTCGGCCACGACGTTGATCCCATGTTCGGCCAGATGCGCGGCGGGGCCGATCCCCGAGAGCATCAGGATCTTGGGCGAGTTGAAGGAGGAGGCCGCCAGCACAACCTCGCGGTTCGCGCGTATCACCTGGATCCGCCCACCCCGCTCGATCTCGACGCCGGTTGCGCGGCCCTCTTCGATGATGACGCGCCGTACAAAGCAGCGGATCATGTCGCAATTCGGCCGCTTCAGCGCAGGCTTCAGATAGGCGTTGGCGGCGGACCAGCGGCGGCCCTTGTAAACCGTCTGCTCCATCGGGCCAAAGCCCTCCTGCTTTTCGCCGTTATAATCCTCGGTCACCTCGTAGCCGGCTTGCTGGCCGGCCTGTTGAAAGGCGTCGAAGAGCGGATTGTGCCGCGGCCCACGCGTCACGTGCAGCGGTCCGTCCGTGCCGCGCCACGCCGGGTCGCCGCCATGGCCGCCATCGGTCCAGCTCTCCATCCGCTTGTAATAGGGCAGGACGTTTCGATAGCCCCAGCCGGTCGCGCCCGATGTCTCCCAATGGTCGAAATCCCCGGCATGGCCGCGCACATAGACCATCCCGTTGATCGAGGACGAGCCACCCACCACCTTGCCTCGCGGCGCGGCAAGGCGTCGTCCGTTCAGCCGCGCCTCCGGCTCGGACCTGTAGCCCCAGTCATAGCGCTTCATGTTCATCGGATAACTGAGCGCGGCAGGCATCTGGATGAACGGCCCCGCATCGCTGCCGCCGTATTCCAGCACCAGAACGCTGTGCTGTCCATCCTCGGACAGCCGATACGCCATCGCGGACCCCGCCGAGCCCGAGCCTATGATCACGAAATCCGCCTGCATCGTACTCTCCTGAGCTTCATCTTGGCTCAAATACTTACCAACGGTCAGTTTTCTAGTCAAAAGGTAAATATTGTGACTTCCAAGCCCCCGCCCTAGACTGGAGGGAAGCGGAGATGAGCAGGCATATGGCACGCAAGAGCATCGGGGATATCAGGCGGGCGGAGCTGTCGCAGGCGGCCTTCGATGCATTGGTGCAGCACGGCATCCGGGGCACGACGTTGGACCGGGTGGCCAAGATCGCGGGGGTGTCAAAAGGCGTCGTGCTGCATCATTTCAAAGACAAGGATGCGCTTTTCGAAGGCGTGCAGCGCAAGGCGAACACCGTGCTGCGCGACTGCGTGAGCGAGCTTTTGCGCCATGCCGAGACCCCTCTGGAGCGGCTTTATGCGATCATTGTCGGCAATTTCGCCGCGCCGGTATTCCAACAGGAGATTTGCCATGCCTGGATCTCGCTCTGTTCGGACGTGCCGCATAATCGACAAAGCCAGCGCATTCAGACAGTCGTGCATGCCCGCATGCGCAGCAACCTGATGAGCGCGCTGCGGCCTTTGGGTGTGGCGGATGCGCCGCGCGCCGCGTTTCAGTTGCGCACGGTGATGGACGGGATCTGGCTGCGCGCGAGTTTTCAGATCGCGCCTATGACGGGTGCCGAGGGCGTGGCGGAGGTAGACTATGCCGCGCGGCACCTGCTGGCGGGCAGCGCGATTGCGTTGACGGACATGGATGCGGCGCTGGCCAAGATGCAGGGGCTCGCCAACCTGATCCTGACCACGCGTGCGTTCCGGGATCAGGCCTTGACCGGCAGTTGAACGGCACAAAAGGGGGGGGGCTTCGCCCCCGTCGCCCTTCGGGCGTCTCCCCCAGGATATTTTTCGGCCAGAAGATGGGCAGTCCTGGATTGGTCGCTGCCCTTGTCGCTCAGGTGCTGAAGCGCATTGCGAGTGTGAAGGAGTAGCTGGGCTGATCGAGCTGGCGCGGGGCAGGCGGGAACCGGCGGGCGGATTTGACAGCGCGCAGGGCGGCGGCGTCGAGCGCGGCATGCCCCGACGAGGTGGCCACGGAGACGGCGCGCAGGGTGCCATCGCGGGCGACGGTGATACGGACATGCGCGGTGCCAGTGGCCCCGCGCGCGGCGGCGGGGTAGCGCTTGGCGCGCTCGATCTTGTTGCGGACCTGGGCGCCCCATTGCGCAAAGAGGCTCTGGCGTTGACCCGCGCTGAGGGTGGCGGCCGCGCTGCTGCGGGCCGAACCGGCATTGGCGCCGCCGCCGCTGCCGCTGGCGGTTTGTGCCGCGCTGGATTGTGACGTCGGCCTGTTCTGTTTTGGAGCCGGCTTAGCCGGGGTGGGGCTAGGCGGCTGGGCCGGACGCATGCGTGGCCGTGTGTCCGAAACCTCGGCGCGTGTGACCGCCGGAGCGGCGGGCGCGGTATCCACCTGATCCGGCGCGCTGTCGCTGCCTGGCAGTTGCAGGCCCGGCCCTTTGCTTGCGGGTCTGGGTGCCGCGTCGGGCGTGGGCAGCTCGGGTGCTGAGTCGAAGGCGGGCGTCTGCATCTCTTGCGGCGGCGCCTCATCAAGTGTCTCGGGCGGGGTTTCCCAGCGGGCCACCATGTCGCTGACCTGTGCGGAAGCGGCCTGCAGCGTGACGGTGGCCGCGCCGCCCTGACCGGCGGATTGCGCGCCCTCGGCCTCGGGGCTGAGCGTGGCGAGGGCCAGATGGGCGGCAGCGGCCAATCCGAGAAAGACGGCAAACTCCGCCGTGCGCCTCATTTCGGCACCGTGACAAGCTGGACCTGCGCAAACCCTGCCTCGCCCACCATAACCATCAGACCGGCGAGCGCCGCGCCCGAGGCGCTGCCATCGGCGCGCAGTATCAATGGGGGCGGGCTGGTGCCGCATCCTCCGCCCGCGCAGATTGCCTCGCGCGCACGGGTGAGCGCGCCGAGTGCGGCAGAGCCTGTGGCATCCTCGAAGGCCAACGCGCCATCGGAGCCGAGGTAGAGCGTGAGATCGGCCTCGGTGGGCGCGCCTGCCTCCTGAGCGGTTGGAGGGTTGACATCGATGGGAAAGGGCGGCGCGATCTGGGCCGTCATCAGGAAGAAGATCAGCAGCAGGAAGACCACATTGATCATGGGCACGATGCTGTCCGAGGGCTTGCGGCGGGGCGGGTCGGAAAAATGCATGGCTATTCCACCAACACCAGTGCGGTGAAGCCGGCCTGCGCCAGACGCTCCATCACGTCGACCACGCGCTGAAGCTGGGCGTCCTCCTGCGCGCGCAGTATGATCGTGTCGGAGGGCGCCGCGGTGAGATCGCCGATGGCGGGCAGCAGCGCCGCCGCCCCGATGGGCTGGCCGTTGAGGCGCAGGCCCTCCGGCAGGATGTCGATCAGGCGGGGTGAGCCGGACCAGGCGGCGCCTGCATCTTGCCCCGCAGTGTTGAGCGGCAGGGCAGAGTCCACGCCAAACCGCGAGGCCAGCATGAAGAACACCAGCAGCAGAAAGACCACGTCGATCATCGGGGTCAGACTGGGCCTGCGCGCCGGCCTTGGGGTGTCGAAGGCGAACATGTCATTCGGCCGCGCGCGCGAGGGGCGTGTCCTGCGCAGTCGGGCGCAGGAAGATCCGGGTGGCGGCATCCTCCATCTCGCTGCGCAGCCGGTCCACGACGCTTTCGAACCATGCCAGGGCCATAGACGCCGGGATGGCGACGGCCATACCCGCCGCCGTGGTCAGCAGCGCCTCCCAGATGCCGCCCGCCAGGATGGCCGGATCGGCGCGGCTGCCCGCCTCTTGCAGGGCCTGAAAGGCGGCGATCATGCCCAGCACCGTGCCGAGAAGCCCCAGAAGCGGCGCAATAGCGGCGATCAGTTCGAGCGGGCGCAGGCCATCGCGGGCGCGCGCGATGAGGCCCCGCGCCACACGCTCGGTTTCGGCGCGCGCGCCCGCATCGTCGAGCGTGCCGTCGCGCCTTGCGGCCATGGCGGTGCGTACAAGCGCGGCGCGGCAGGTGCGGCGCCCCTCTAGATCGGCGAGCGCATCCGCCTCGCGCCCTTCGGTCCAGAGCGCGACGGCACTTTGAACGCGGCGCCCGCCGCTCCAAGCGCCCATCATGGCGAGGCGCCAGGTTTTCCAGAGAATGAGGGCCAGGGCCACGATCGACAGCGCCGAGATTGACCAGATCGCAGGCCCGCCGCGCTGGAGAAATGTCAGCGCGTCCGAGGCGCCGCTGGCCGGTGTTTTCGGCGCGGCAGCGACAGGCTCTGACACGTCGGGCATCACCGGGGCGTCCGCAGGGACGGGCTTCATGTCTAAATGGCCCGAGTGATCCTCGGCTGCCGCGTTCGGGGCTGTCGGCGCCTCGATCTGCAGCGACGGGGCGGGCAGGGATGGGCCGGGGGACGTGCCCCCGGTCTCGGCTTCCTGGGCCAGCGCCGCCCCGCAGGGCGCCAGCGCAAGCGCCGCGCAGGCAAAGGCCATGCGCAGCGACCGGCCCCCGGCGCGATCAGAAAGTCGCTTCGAGTTTGACATAGATCGTCCTTCCCGGCTCGTTCACTTGGGTCACCGTCGCGTCGAAAAGGTTCGAGCGGCTGAGGTGATTGGCGTAGGTTTCATCGGTCACGTTGTTGATACCGGCCAGCAGCGTCGCCTTGTCGGACAGCGCGTAGCTGCCGAAGAGGTCGAGTGTTGCATAGCCCGGCGTGGTGCCCGGATCGCGGGACGGGTCGATCCGGTCCTGCTCGGTCGCCCAGTTGACGCGCGCGCCGCCGCGCCAGCCATCCTGCCCATAGGCGACGGAGACCTGCCCCTGCAGCGGCGGGATCTGCGCCAGCGCCATATTGTCCGAGGTATTCTCGCCATAGGTATAGGTGGCATCGCCCCAGATTTCCCAGTTGCCCTGCGCCCATCCGGCGGCGATCTCGACCCCGGCCAGCTGCGCATCGACATTGCGGTAGGTGGTCACGCCCGCGACGCTGAACTGGTCACGCAGGATAAAATCCTGCACCCAGTCGGCATAGGCATTGGCATCGAGATACCACGCGCCCTTGTCGATCTGCACGCCCAGGTCCAGCTGGTGGTGCTTTTCCGGGTCGATATCGGGATTGCCGACCCAGTTTGGGCGCGCCATCGCGCGCTCGGTCGCGTCCGCGGTCCGGACCGAACGCGAGAGCGCGGCGAAAATCATCGTTTCGTCGGTCAGGTCGTGCTCGAGCCGGATCAGACCGCCGACATTATGCTCGTCCCGCGAGGCGTTGAAATCGGTCCCGTATTGCGCCGTGTAGTAGGTGTTGGGCGCTGCGCCGAGAGCGGGCGTAACCGCCGCCTTGCCGGCGTCGGCATTCACGTAATCATACCGCAGACCTGCAATCAGCGAGGTTGCCGTAGAGAGCGCCGTTTCGGTTTCGGCATAGATCCCCGTCTGTGCGATGGTCACGTCAGGCCAATTCAGGAAAGCGGTGCGCGCAGGATCTTCCGCCTCGAGCAGCGGGATCATGCCCGGCATACCCATGAAGGCCGTCGCGTTGCGGTTGTTCGACTGGTAGTCGACGCCGATCTTCGCCTCGGTCGCGCCGAAGGTGAAATGGCCTTCCAACTTGCCGCCACCCGTATCCGAGGTGGCGGGCACGCGCATCGCCATGGCCCCGACGGGGCGCAGCGAATAGTTGTCCATCACGTGATCGACGGTGCTGTAATAGAGTGTGCCTTCGATCCGGTGCAGCGCGCCCACGGCCACGTCCACCCCTCCGCGCAGGCGATAGGTGTAGGTTTCGTCAAAGGGGCTGTCCATGCCCGCGCCGGGAAAAAGGATATCCTCGGCCAGGTCGTATTCCACATCAAAGGCCAGATCGATACCGGTGCCGACATAGCCCAGCGTCACACCGGCGCTCCGCTGATCGTAGGCGCTGCGCACCTCGCGGCCCGAGCCGTCCTCGTAATTCTCGGCCGATTTCACTTCACCCGCGCCCTGAAGGTAGAGGCCATTGCCCAGATCGTAGGTGAACCGCCCGGCCACGTCCTGACCGCCCCCGTTGCTGGAAATACCCGCGCTGGCCGCGCCGCTGAACGCTACTTCCTGGTCCAACTCGGGTGGGTTACGCTTGAGGATAACCGCCCCGCCCGAGCCGCCCGGCCCGTTGGTGACGGTGGAATAGCCCTTTTGCACGATGATCTCATCAGCGCGGTTGAAGGACGCCATCGCGGTCGGCGGGTCCATCCGGTTGGGGCAGGCACCATAGGTGAAGGAGCCCGCGTCGATCACGTTGATCTGGTTCTGCTGTTGGCCGCGAATGACCAGTTCCAGCCCGTGCCCGCCCATGCGGCCCGAGGTCACGCCGGGGACCTGGCGCAATATCTCGGCGCCGTCACTGGCCGGAGCGATGTTTGCCAGCTGCGGGTCCAGCGCGGTGGACATCGGCCCGTCGGCGATGATGTCGCCCTCGACGAGGATCGGATCGAGCGCGATGGTGGTCTGGTCCAACTCCTGCGCCAGGGCGAGTTCGGAGATCGTGCAGAGCAACAAGGCGTGTGTGCCAAGGCACAGTGGTTTGCGAAGTGTCATTTGGAATTACCGTCAATGGTCTGAAAATATGCGGCCCCATACCGGTGCCGGACACGCACGGGTGCCGATCCTCCCGAAGGACCGCGTTTAGGAAAATTCAGACGTGAACGGGTGGTGCGCGAATGGCGTCAGCGCGGGCCGAGAATTGGCCGCGCGTTTGTGCGGATGCGGTGATATCCGCGCGCTGGGTCGCCTCGATCCGCCCGGCGGGCTGCCAGGCGCCGGCGCAACTCGGCAGGTCGACCACCTGGATGCAAAGCGTGCATTGACCGTGCAAGGCCGATGGGTCGGTGGGCGCATCGGCCGGATCCTCGCCGCTGACCGCGACGGTGCGCAGCCCGTCGGCGGAACAGATGACCATGCTGAATTGCGTATCCGCGCCCGCAGGAACCGCAGCCGACGCCATCGCAACCTGCACCGCGAGCAGCGTGGATAGCAGAACGCCGCAGAAGGCGTTCAAAAAGGCTGATATGCGATTGCAAGACAACATTGCTCCCTTTCATACAAAACTCCGTGATTGCGCAACCCTAAAGGCGCCGTTGGGTCGAGGCCAAAACGTCGCGGTGCTGGCAGTAGGTTTTGCGCCTAGAAACGGCAATGCAGGGCGCCGCCCACCACTGCAATCCTCACACGCCCGATAAAATCCGAGGAGAGTTTCCTTCGCATTTTCAGCATTTATCGCGTGACGTTAATCACCCTTTTGCCTTTGACGCGCTAGCGTTCCACGACCTTTGGAGGTGAACATCATGGCCACAATGAATTCGGGGATGGGTGGGCCTGCCGGCTACGGCGAGAATGCGTTCTCGTCGACCCGTAAGTTTTCCGGCGACAATGATGACGGCAATGTAAAGATCGACATTACGTCTGTTTTCAGTGGCGGCATGAATTTCTTCGGAACAACCTACTCCGAGATTTATCTCGGCGTGAATGGCATAATCACGTTCGGAGGGTCACATGACAATGACAATGATGACGGCTTTCCCGTTATCGATCTCCCTGCACTTGTGCCTTTCTATTCTGACCTTGATGTGGACCAGGGTGGCGAGGTCTACTGGGATTTTGACACCGCTAACGGCAAAATCACGATCACTTGGGACGCCGTCGAGCCTTACAATTATCGCAACGACAACTACGAGGATGATGACGATGGTGCCGCAAACTCTTTTCAGGTCGTACTCACTGATCTGGGTGGTGGTGATTTCAACGTCGAATATATCTATGAAGATATTCAGGATGCCTACGTCGGCGGTGACAACGCGATTGCCGGATTCACGGACGGAGCGGGAACGGTCTTCGAGCTTGAGGGCTCGGGGAATGACTCCTTTATGGAGAGCAATTATTCCAGCAATGATTTCGGCTATGGCGATCCGGCGGGAACGTTCTCCTTCAGCACTGTAAACGGCACGCCGGATGCTCTGTCGGGGCCACCTTGCTACGCCCCCGGTACATTGATCGACACGCCCGATGGGCAGCGCCCGGTCGAGGTATTGGCGGTGGGTGATATGGTGAACACGGTGGATCACGGCCCGCAACCCATTCGCTGGATGCGCAGCGGCAGTCATCCGCTGGAACAGGTCGAGCCGGACGCCAAGCCCGTTCTGATCGCCGCCGGGGCGCTTGGGCGTGGGCTGCCTACGCAGGACCTGATTGTGTCGCCACAACACCGGGTGGTTGTCGGCGGCGGCGGACAGTTGGATGGTTGGTTCAAGGCCGAGGCCTTTGCTCCGGCGAAATCCCTGACGTCATTGCCGGGCATTCGCCACATGAAGGGCAAAATCGCAATCACCTGGATTCATTTCGCCTGCGACCGGCACGAGGTGGTAAGTGCCAATGGATGCTTGTCGGAAAGCCTGCTACTCGGGCCGATGGTGACAAATGGGCTCGCGCGCACCGAACACAAACTCCTCGCCGACATTTTCGGACCTGCGGTCTCAGACGGTGCAGCCCTGAATGGCCCGGCCGCCCGCAAATGCCTCAAGGTTGGCGAGGTGCGACGGCATCTCACGAAGTGCAAGAACGACAAAGAGCAGCGCACCGCGAAAGACATCAGCAAATGGGACTTGGACCTGATAGCCGAGCGATGGGAATCGGACGAGGTGCGCGAGGATCTGCCGAGAGGTGAGGAACGTCATCTTAAACACGTCAGCCAAGAATTAATTGGAGCCTGTTTCCAGTAACCCTCAGCCGTACTCGTAACGGTCATCGAAGCAGCTGTAGTCAAAATTCACCCTGCTTCCGCAAAACGTCCCCTTCACCCGTCCCCAAGCCCCAGCACGTCCAGCATATCATAGGCCCCCGGCGACCGCCCCTGCCCCCAAAGCGCGGCCTTGAGCGCGCCGCGCGCGAAGACGGCGCGGTCGGTGGCGATATGGCGCAGCACGATGCGCTCGCCCGCGCCGGCGAAGATCACGTCATGTTCGCCCACCACATCGCCGCCGCGGATCGCGGCAAAGCCGATATGCCCCCGCTCGCGCGGGCCGGTGATGCCGTCGCGCCCCCGGTCGGCCACGCGGTCCAGTGCGACGCCGCGCCCCGTCGCCGCTGCCTCGCCCAGCATCAGGGCGGTGCCCGAGGGCGCGTCGACCTTCTGGTTGTGATGCGCTTCGACGATCTCGATATCGAAATCTTCATCGAGCGCGCGTGCGACCTTTTCGGTCAGCATGGTTAATAGGTTGACGCCAAGGCTCATGTTACCGGCGCGCACCTGCACCGAATGGCGCGAGGCGGGGATCAGTGCCTCAAGCTCGTCATCCGAAAAGCCGGTGGTGCCGATCACATGCACGGCGCGGGCCTGTGCCGCCAGCTTGGCAAAGGCGATCGTGGCGCTGGGCGCGGTGAAATCGATGACGGCCTGCGCGTGGCGAAACGCTTCGAGCGCATCGTCCGTGACGATCACGCCCAGCTTGGCGCCGCCCATCGCCTCGCCCACATCCTGGCCGATCCAGGCATGGCCGGTGCGCTCGACCGCGCCGACCAGGTGGGCGCGATCGCTCTGCATGATGGTGCGGATCAGCATCTGGCCCATCCGGCCCGATGCGCCTGTCACTGTTATGCCCGGTCCTGCGCTCATCATCCTGCCCCTTTGCTGATTGCCGCCTTTGATAGCGCGGGCATCACCGCTTGGCAAAGGGCGCCATAGGGACTAAATGCAGGCCTATGGCAAAGAACAAGTTCTCTGATGGCGCAGGCCCATCCCAAAGACAGCTACAGGTGGGCGAGAACGTGCGCCGCACGCTGGCCGAAGTGCTGGCACGCGGCGATATCCACGACCCCGACCTGGCCCGCATGTCGGTGACCGTGGGCGAGGTGCGCATGTCGCCCGACCTCAAGATCGCGACCGCCTATGTCATGCCGCTGGGCGGGCAGGGACAGGAGGAGCTGCCGGCCCTTCTGGCCCGCAACAAGGGCGAACTGCGCCGCGTCGTCGGCAAGAAGCTGGGCCTCAAATTCGCGCCCGACCTGCGGTTTCGCCTCGACACCACCTTTGATCAGATGGACGAGACCCGGCGGCTGTTTTCGCAAGGCGATGTGCAGCGCGATCTGGATGAGTAAGGCGGTTCGGGCCGCGGCGCTGGTTGCCGGGCTTGGACTGATGCCTGCTGCGCTTTTCGCCGCGGACTGCCGGAGCCACACCTTTGACGGCGTGCGTTACGTGATCTGCGAAGTCGACATGCGCAGCGAGGATCTGCGTCTTTTCCTCAAGGATGCCGAGGGCGAGAACCTGGGCAGTTTCAGCCGTGTCGATACCATGCTCCGCGCCGAGGGCGCGGCGCTGGGTTTCGCCATGAATGCCGGTATGTATCACTCCGATCGTCGGCCCGTCGGGCTTTACGTTGAGGATGGGCATCAGCAGGCGGGCCTTGTGACCCGCGAAGGGCCGGGCAATTTCGGCCTGCTGCCGAATGGCGTTCTGTGCATCCGCGAGGGCCGCGCCGACGTGATCGAGACGCTTCGCTTTGAGGAAGAGGCGCCCGCGTGCCGCTATGCCACGCAATCGGGGCCGATGCTGGTCATCGACGGCGCGCTGCACCCAAGGTTCCTCAAGGATAGCGACAGCCTTTACGTGCGTAACGGCGTCGGAACCAGCGCAGATGGCACGCGCGCCGTCTTTGCGATCTCGGAGGGGCCGGTGAATTTCCATACCTTCGGGCGTCTTTTCCGCGATCATCTGGATCTGCCGCAGGCGCTCTATTTCGATGGCAACATCTCGCGGCTTCGGGCGCCGGATCTGGACCGTAGCGATATCGGCTTTCCCATGGGGCCCATCGTCGGCACGGTGCGCCGCGCACCTGCTGAGTAGCGTAGCCCGGGATCTGATCCCTAGGATTCTGCGCAATTCGCCTTAGGTTTGCGGTTTGGCGGCCGATCCGGGCCGCAGCCATGCCCGAGGATTGCCTGCCATGAGCGCCGAGAAAACCCTGAACGACGGTCCTGTCGGCGGCGCGCTCTGGTCCGTCAGTGCGCCGATGACCATCGGCATCCTTGGCGTTCTCAGCGTCGGGCTGGCCGATGCGTTCTTCCTTGCGCGGGACGGCGAGACATCGCTGGCGGCCATTGGCTTTGTCTTTCCTGTGATCACCGCGCTCACTTCGCTATCGATCGGCCTCTCGGCGGGCACGAACACCGTCATCAGCCAGGCCATCGGGCGCGGTGAGGAGGCGGAGGATCGGCGCCGCATGACGCTGCATGCGATGGCGCTGGCGCTGGCTTTGGCCTGTTCTGTCGCGGCGCTGGTCTATCTGTTGGCGCCCTATCTTTTCCGCGCGATGGGCGCCGAGGATGAGGTGCTGGAGGCGATCCTTGGCTACATGCGCTTCTGGAGCCTCAGCTTTCCTTTCCTCGTCACCAGCATGGCGCTGAACGCCGTCTTCCGCGCGGGCGGGCGCAGTGGTGTTGCGGCAGTCACGATGCTGCTGCAGGCGCTTATGAATATCGGGCTGGACCCAGTGTTGATCTTTGGGCTTGGCCCCATCCCGGCGATGAGCATGGATGGCGCCGGCCTCGCCTCGCTATTGGCGCGGATGGCGTCGCTGACTGGGCTGGTGCTCTTTGCCTTGCACGCGGGCGTGCTGCAACTCGGCTCGGCGCCTTGGCAGGGGGCTATCCGGTCGGCCCGGCGCATCGTGCGCGTGGGGGCGCCAGCGGCTATGTCCAACGCGATCAACCCCCTGGGCATGGCCATCGTCACCGGGTTTGTCGCCACGATCGGCGATACGGCCGTCGCGGGCTTTGGCGCCGCCACCCGCGTGCAGGGCGTTGTCGTCGTGCCTCTGCTGGCGCTCTCCTCCGGCATCGGGCCGGTGGTGGGACAGGCCTGGGGCGCGGGCCGGTACGAGCGTGCGCGCGATGGCCTGCGCATCTGTCATATCACCTGCGTGGTCTTTGGCCTTGGCGTTGCCGCGCTGCTGCTGGTCTCTGCCGGGCCGCTGGCCAGGATCATGACCTCGGGCAGCGAGGCGCAGGCCTATACCGCCACCTATCTGCGTATCGCCAGCTGGGGATTCATGGGGTATGGCATCCTCATCACTGCGAATGCGGCGATGAACGCCCGTGATCGCGCCCTCTGGTCGATGAGCCTCAGCGGCACGCGGATCTTCCTGCTCTATGTGCCGATGACATGGGTCGGTGTCCAGTTGGGCGGCTACGGCGGCATGATCGTCGGCGCGCTGGTGGCCAATCTGGTCAGCGGATGGCTGTCGCTGATCGCCGTGCGCTCGGTCGGCCTCGGTGTCCTTGACTGGGCGCCTATTCGCATCCCGTCGGACCGGCTGGCCGGGGTCATGGGGGCCGAGCCGGCGCCAGCCCGCGATTGACAGCCCGGCGGCCTTGGGCTAGCCCGCGCGCTTCGAGGCAGTGAGGGCTAGGCGCATGGCACGCAAACGCAAGGGACGCGATATTTCCGGTTGGCTGGTCGTGGACAAGCCTGCGGGCATCGCCTCGACCTCCGTGGTGAACAAGGTACGCTGGGCGTTGCAGGCCAAGAAGGCGGGCCATGCCGGCACGCTGGATCCCGAGGCGACCGGCGTGCTGGCCGTGGCGCTGGGCGAGGCGACCAAGACGGTTCCCTACATCACCGACGCGCTCAAGGCCTACCGGTTCGAAGTGCGCTTTGGGGCCGCCACCAATACCGACGATGCCGAGGGCGAGGTGATCGCCTCCAGCGATGTGCGGCCTACGGATGACGAGATCAAGGAGGCGCTGCACCAGTTCGCGGGTGACATCATGCAGGTGCCGCCCAAGTTCTCGGCGGTCAAGATTGACGGGCAGCGCGCCTACAAGCTGGCGCGCGACGGTGAGGATGTGACGCTGGCCGCGCGGCCGCTGTTCGTCGATGAATTGCTGCTGGCGGACCGGCCCGATCCCGATACCGCCGTGCTGGAAATGGTCTGCGGCAAAGGCGGCTATGTCCGCTCGATCGCGCGCGATCTGGGCAATGCGCTGGGCTGTCATGGCCATGTAACATGGCTGCGCCGCGTCTGGTCCGGCCCGTTCGAGGCCGAGGATGGCCTCACGCTGAAGCAGATCGACGAATTGGCCCATGACCCTGCCCTGGACGCGTATGTTCAGCCGCTGGAAGTGGGTCTGACCGATCTGCCCGAGCTGCGCTGTACGCCCGAGGGCGCGGTAAAGCTCCGCAATGGTAATCCGGGCATGGTCTTTGCCAGCGATGTCGAATACGGCGACGAATGCTGGGCCTCGCTCGACGGGCGCGCGGTGGCCGTGGGCATCTACAAGGCAGGCGAATTGCACCCCAGCCGCGTCTTTGTGGACCCGGCGTGATCACACGGACGCATCTCAAGGGCGACGCGGCCTCAACCGCCGTTTATTCGGACTGCGAGCGCTACAGATATTCCCTGACCCGCATCTGGGACGAGGGCGGCGGGCGCGTGCATTTCATAATGCTGAACCCCTCGACCGCAACCGAAGTGCAGAACGACCCTACCGTCGAGCGGTGCGAGCGCCGGGCGCGCACGCTGGGCTTTGGCGCGTTTCGGGTCACGAACATCTTTGCCTGGCGCGACACTGACCCGCGCAAGATGCGCGCGGCGGCGGATCCCGTCGGCCCCGCCAATGACGCCGCCATCTTTGAGGGCTGCGCCTGGGCCGCGTGCAACGTGGCCGCCTGGGGCACGCATGGCGCGCATCTGGAACGGGGGCCGCAGGTCCTCAGCCTGCTGCGCGGCGCAGGGGTGTCGCTGCACCATCTAGGCATGACCAAAGAGGGCCATCCGCGCCATCCGCTCTACGTTGCCTATGCGCAGCAGCCCCGTCTGTGGGATATTTCGCACAGCCGTTAACCAGTTACTCAGAATAAGCTGGGAAGCATGCCCGTATCGGTGCATTCTGCACTTGAGCAATAAGGTTTGATAACATGCTGCTGCTTGCAGGTCTGTTGGGAATGGTTGCGCTGGGCGCAAGCGCCTTGGTCGGCGTCTCGGACGTGAACGTGGCCGAGACTGACGATCTGCCTGACGAGTCAGAAGAAGAGCGGAGTGAAATCGACGCCGAGGGCGGGTTGCTGTCCTATGTCGGCCCGGAAGGCGAGGTGAGCGCGGAGACGGACGAGGCGCGAAACGATGCCGATGCAGAGCATTTTGCCGACGTGAGCGCGGAGGCTGCTGGCCCTCAGCTTGTCACTGTGCCGTTCCCGGCAACGGCAGAGCTGAGCCCGGCGGCGGAATTGGCAGAGCTTTCCGTGGCTGAAGATGAGGTCGTGACCGTTGGTACCTCCGGTGATGACCTGCTTGAGGGCGCGGATGCGCGCGATGTAGCGAATGGCTATGCGGGCGACGATATGCTGACGGGCGGCACGGAGGCCGATCAGCTCTGGGGTGGCCTTGGGGCCGATACGCTAATCGGCGGGGCCGATGCGGATATCCTGAATGGCGATGGCGGCGATGACTCCATAGCTGGGGACGAAGGTAATGACCTGCTTTATGGCCATGGCGACGCGGACAGGCTGACCGGCGGCGCTGGTGCCGACAGTCTTGTCGGCGGTGCTGGCGATGACATGCTGCAGGGCGAGGATGGCGACGATATACTTCACGGCGGTCTGGGGGATGACGATCTGCGCGGCGGCGCCGGACATGACGCGCTGTTCGGCGGCTGGGGCGACGACACGCTTTCGGGCTATGAGGCTGATCCCGATGCGGGCGGCGGGAGCGATACCGACGGGATGGATTTCCTCAATGGCGGTGGCGGGTCGGATGTGATCACCGCCGGAGCAGGTGATATCGTCACCACGGGTGATGGGGCGGATACTGTTGTCCTTGGCGAATGGCTGAGCGGCGCACATCAGGCCGAAATATTGGACTTCGCGCCGGATGAGGATACGCTGATGGTAATTTATGACGATGCAGACGACAGCGCGCCCGAGGTCGATCTGGCAGAGGATCCCGACGACAGCGGCATCATGCATGTCATGCTGAATGGCGTTGCGATTGCGACGGTCAACAATGCGGCGGGCCTGAACGCGGGGCATATCACCATCATCGGCTCCAGCCTGCTGGAAGCGCAGCTCCGCGTCTAGATCACTTTGCCTTAATACGCGCCTCGAACCGCTTTGGACGCGGAGCCTTTTCAACACGCTGGATTTGCCCTATACGCCGCTGCGTGCGTCTGCCCCCGGCTGGCGCCGATTCTCTATGGACCTTGCTGGACGACATCCCGGCTTGCGCCCGCAACCCTTGATACAAGGAGATCCCGATGTCGATCACCGTCGAAGAAAAGCACCGCCTGATGAAGGAATTCGCAACCAAGGAAGGCGACACCGGTTCGCCCGAAGTTCAGGTTGCCATCCTCACCTCGCGGATCACCACCCTGACCGAGCACTTCAAGACCCACAAGAAGGACAACCACGGTCGCCGTGGCCTTCTGAAAATGGTCGCCCAGCGCCGTAAGCTGCTGGACTACACCAAGGCCAAGGACGAAGCGCGCTATCAGGACCTGATCAAGCGCCTTGGCATCCGCCGCTAAGCGCATTTCAGTTTAAGCTCACAAATGAACGCCCGCTGCATCCAGCGGGCGTTTTGCGTTGGGCACCGCTATTGTCTGGCGCGCTTGGGGGTGGGTAATGACGCTCTGCCGCAATGCCTTCCAAAACGCTTCGTTTTCCTGTATGGCCCGCCCATCTGAGACTGCGTGCCACGGCCCCGGCACCTGGAAGACAAGATGATTGGGGTCGGCGGCAATGGGGCCGCCATTGAAAAAAGGAGGACCGGGCAGGGGCCCGCTGTGCCTCCAGATAGGAAACGATAGATGTTCAACGAAGTGAAAAAATCGATCCAGTGGGGCGAAGAAACGCTGACACTGGAAACGGGCAAGGTTGCCCGTCAGGCCGACGGATCGGTCATCGCCACTCTGGGCGAAACCAGCGTCATGGCCAACGTGACATTCGCCAAAGCGCCCAAGCCCGGAATGGATTTCTTTCCGCTGACGGTGCACTACCAGGAAAAATACTATGCGGCCGGCAAAGTGCCCGGCGGCTTCTTCAAGCGCGAGGCGCGCCCGACGGAGAAAGAGACGCTGACCGCGCGTCTGATCGACCGTCCCATCCGCCCGCTTTTCGTGCCCGGCTTCAAAAACGAGACGCTGGTGATGTGCACCGTGCTGTCGCACGATCTTGTCAACGATCCCGACATGGTCGCGATGATCGCCGCCAGCGCTGCGTTGACGATCTCGGGCGCGCCCTTCCGCGGGCCCATCGCGGGCTGCCGCGTCGGTTATGAGGATGGCGATTACATCCTGAACCCCACCGTCGACGACATGCAGGACCTCAAGAACAACCCCGATCAGCGTCTTGATCTGGTTGTCGCCGGCACCAAGGACGCCGTCATGATGGTCGAGTCCGAGGCTTACGAGCTGACCGAAGAGGAAATGCTGGGCGCCGTGAACTTTGCGCATGAGCAGATCCAGCCGGTGATCGACCTGATCATCGACCTGGCCGAAGCCTCGGCGAAAGAGCCGTTCGACTTCCAGCCTGCCGACTATTCGGAGCTGTATGAGGCGGTCAAAGCCGCCGGTGAGGACAAGATCCGCGCCGCTTATGCGATCACTGACAAACAGGAGCGCACCAGTGCTGTTTCTGCTGCCAAGGATGCGATCAAGGATGCTCTGACCGAAGAGCAGCTGGAAGATCCGAACCTGTCCTCGGCGCTGAAGAAGCTCGAAGCCAGCGTCCTGCGCGGCGATGTCGTCAAGACCGGCAAGCGGATTGATGGCCGTGCCCTCGACACCGTGCGCCCGATCGTCTGCGAGACGGGCCTTCTGCCCCGTACGCATGGCTCGGCGCTCTTCACGCGCGGCGAAACGCAGGGTTTGGTCGTGACCACGCTCGGCACCGGCGACGACGAGCAGTTCATTGACGCGCTGCATGGCAACTTCAAATCCAACTTCCTGCTGCATTACAACTTCCCCCCTTACTCGGTAGGCGAAGCTGGGCGCGTGGGCCCTCCGGGTCGCCGCGAGATCGGCCATGGCAAGCTGGCCTGGCGTGCGCTGCAGGCGGTTCTGCCCGCCGCGACGGACTTCCCCTACACGATCCGTCTGGTCAGTGAGATCACCGAATCGAACGGCTCCAGCTCGATGGCGTCGGTCTGCGGTGGCTCTCTGGCGATGATGGATGCGGGTGTTCCGCTGAAAACCGCCGTGGCCGGTGTGGCCATGGGCCTGATCCTCGAAGAGGACGGCTCCTACGCGGTCCTGACCGACATCTTGGGCGACGAGGATCACCTCGGCGACATGGACTTCAAGGTCGCAGGCACCAAGGACGGCATCACCTCGCTGCAGATGGACATCAAGGTCGCGGGTATCACGCCCGAGATCATGCAAAAGGCCCTGGCCCAAGCCAAGGACGGCCGGATGCACATCCTGGGCGAGATGAACAAGTCGATCACCGGCGCGCAGGAATTCTCGGTCCACGCACCGCGTATCGAGACGATGCAGATCCCCACGGACAAGATCCGCGAAGTCATCGGCTCGGGCGGCAAGGTCATCCGCGAGATCGTCGAAGTGTCGGGCGCCAAGGTCGACATCAACGACGAAGGCATCATCAAGATCGCATCGCCCAACGGCGAGGCCATCAAGAAGGCCTATGACATGATCTGGTCCATCGTGGCCGAGCCCGAAGAGGGTCAGGTTTACGACGGCAAGGTCGTCAAGATCGTCGATTTCGGTGCCTTCGTGAACTTCTTTGGCAAGCGTGACGGTCTGGTGCACGTGTCCCAAATCGAAAACCGCCGCCTGAACCACCCTTCGGACGTTCTGAAGGAAGGCCAGGACGTGAAGGTCAAGCTTCTGGGTTTCGACGATCGCGGCAAGGTGCGCCTGTCGATGAAAGTCGTCGATCAGGAGACCGGCGAGGAAGTGACGGAAGAAAAAGCCGAAGGGTGAGCGATCGCTCTTAGGTTGGAATGAGAGGCCTCGGCGGAGACGCCGGGGCTTTTTTGTCGAGTGGTGCAATGGCGGCTTTGAGCCCCCTTTACCACATGCTGCATGATGCACTGATGTCTGCTATCGTGCGCGAGCCAAAAACCTTCAACAATCGAT
>NZ_JBHFPF020000016.1:0-61508 GCF_043355895.2 Roseovarius maritimus | reverse complement strand
TAGCCGCAGCTTGTCATCTGGTTGCCGGGAGGGCTCCGGCGCCTGTGAATGGTCCGGGTCGCACAACACCAGCGGCGCGAAGGTCGTCGGTGCAGTCGCCGTCTCGGCGGCGGGCAGGACCAGCTTGCCCTGCTTGGCCAGCCATCGCCACGCAGAAAGCTGGTTCGGCTTCACTCCGTAACGCTCGGCTACGGCGTTCACCATTGCCCCGGTTCCAGCGTCTCCGCGACGGCCTGTGCCTTCACGGCCTCCGGCCATCGCCGGTGCCCGCTCTCGAAAATCTTAACCCCGAGCGATCTGAGAAACGCAGTCTGAGCATCCATTGCGAAACGCACTCCCATCATAAGATGGGTATCACCTCGCAGTCCGCGCCGGGGCGAGCAACGTGTGGCTCAGCCACCGCTTACGAAAACCCCGACCGCAAGCAAAACCCCAATGGGGCGGGGGCGGCGCATACGATACTTCTCGAGGAACGCCAGGAACCAATCGGTCCGCGAGCTTCGGTGAAATCGCTCGGCCTCGGGAAAGTACAGCGGTAGGTAAACCGAATTGAGAGAGCCTATCTATCACGCTGGCACAGCAAGCGGCCGCTCCCCAAAGCCGTATGAGGGATCTCGAGAGGCGCTGCAGACAGTTGGACAACCGCTCTATAAGAAGTGGACTGACCTCCTTAACAGGCTGCTGAAAAAGTCCGCCCTCGACGCGGTTTCGAGAACATGTTTCACCTTCCACACGGCAGCGGCGGCAGGAGGTGGCATGTCTGACGTCAGCACCCGTGGAACAGATTTGCGTAATTGAACAACGGAGATGCGGTCATCGGGCCGTCCGTCAAGACCGACTTCGTCAGCAGCCTGTTAAGTCATGCTCTGTGCATTGCTCGCAATGGTCGCCCTTAAAAAATGAACTTTAACCGTAGTCCTCTTCGCGCCAAAGATAAAGATAAGTCGTTTTACCCATGACCAGCTCCGAGAGCGATGGCGGCTTGCCGTTGTTCCAGTCCGTGAATGTCGTTACGTCTAGCCCTCCGCCGTTTCCGTAGACACTCGGAGTGACGATCAGGACATTCTTTGCGATCCGCTTGGCTTCATTGAAACAGGCACGCTGCGCCGGAACAAGGTGCTGATATACACGTAGCGCGATAAATAATTCATACTTCTTGTCCGCCACTGGCCACGGCACCTTGCGGGCATCATGCAGAATATCAGGCTCTTTTCCCGCAAAATCCCATTGTTTGTTTTTACTGAAGTCAATTGTATCGCAGCCGATAACTAAACTGGCACCCATGGTGCCCATTTCCAGAACATCGCGAGGACTCGTTGGAGCAATTGTCTTTGCTACCTCTACAGCACGGCTGTAATAGGCCCACCGATTCTCGTAGTCCTGCCAGTGTCGCCCTGGATTCTCGAGCGCATTTCTTTCATAGGTCTCAAAGGTAAGATATTGCATACAGTATGTATCCTTATTTCATCTATACAAGTAGTAAGAAACTTTGTGGTGTCTTACCGACAGCACGTCAATCAACAAGCTTTCTGATTATACTACCAAATTGTGCCGCCGCGTCTTCGACGCTTAGGGTATCTGTTTCAATGCGAGAACTGGCAGAGCGATAGATAGCATTGCGGGTTGGCGAAAACTCGTGTTCGATGTGCATCTCAAAGGTACGGCCTTGATTGCGATGTTCAAAAAAACGCTCATAAGCCACTTTGTAACTCGCGTGAATGTAGATCATGGGATGTAAGGCGCTCATATACTTCATAGAGAGAGCGTTTTGAAATCCTGCACCCACATCCACTACGTGAATACGTTTGGGATTTGAGGCACCTACCTGCTGAAAAAGCGCACTCATACCGGCCAAAAAGAATGCTTCCGCACCTAAAGTCTTTAACAGGTCTTGCGCTCTGGCGGTCTCAATTAGACCGCGACGTTGACCGTATTGGGCGGCAATATTGTCCAATGATGTGTATTTGAAGCGCAACCCGGCTGTTTTGAAGAATGTGCGCACGATCGTCGACTTACCCACGCCAGACGGCCCCACAACAAAGACGATAACCGGGCTTTCCAAGGGGGCGGACGCTGGGGCGCGCTGATCATGTGGCTCGATCATGGCCTACTTTCTATTTTTTGCTGCAATCTGGCCGAAAATGTTTTTAATTACAATCCGCTTTTAGCAAGGCCACGTTAGATCGCTGAACTGGCCTGACGTTGCCCCCACGCTTTGTCGAGTAAGCGAGACTTCGAGCCTTAGTTGGTTTGGGCCTGAACCTTTTACCGCCCTTGGCGAGAGTTTTCCGACCTCGATCAAGGTGACAGGCTAATGATGCCCCCAATTTCATCAGGGTGTTAAAGATGAGACTTCATGGCAACAAGATGGCTCTTGCGGATAATTCTAGCGAAGCTGAGGCTGCCGCAGGGTGGTTGTCCGATCTGCCCCGACTATTCAGACTGGTCCTGCAGGTTACTCAGATAGGCGCCATAGTCGTTCTTGCCGAAGAGATCCGCGCGCCGGTTCAGCGCCTCGCGGTCGATCCAGCCCTGGGCGAAGGCGATTTCGTCCAGTGAGCCGGTCTGAAGGCCCTGCCGCATCGACAGGGTGCGCACGAAATTGCCCGCATCCAGCAGGCTCGCATGGGTGCCGGTATCGAGCCAGGCATAGCCGCGGCCCATGCGCTGCACATTCAGCAGCCCGTCATGCAGATACATCTCCAGAAGGGTCGTGATCTCGAGCTCGCCGCGCGGCGAAGGTTGCACGGCGCGCGCACGTTCGGGCGCCGTCTCGTCAAGGAAATACAGCCCCGTGACCGCGTAGGACGAGGCGGGCTTGGTCGGCTTTTCGACAATCGATTCCGCTTGTCCCGCGGCATCGAAGGACACCACGCCGTAGCGCTCGGGATCCGAGACGTGATAGCCGAAGACCGTGCCCCCCTCGGGGCGCGCATCGGCCTCGGCCAGAAGTTCGGTCAGGCCGTGCCCGAAAAAGATGTTGTCGCCGAGCACCATCACCGAAGGCGCCCCGGCCAGGAAATCCTCGGCCAGCAGATAGGCTTGCGCCAGACCGTCCGGCGAGGGCTGCACGATATAGGTGAAGGACAGGCCCCATTGGCTGCCGTCGCCCAAAAGGCGGCGGAACTGTTCCTGATCCTGCGGCGTGGTGATCAGCGCGATTTCGCGGATGCCGGCCAGCATCAGCACCGAGACCGGGTAATAGACCATCGGCTTGTCATAGATCGGCAGCAATTGCTTGGAGATGCCCATCGTCACCGGATAGAGCCGCGTGCCCGACCCTCCTGCTAGGATAATACCCTTGCGCTGTGTCATGTGATCCTGCCCCCTGAAGCCGTGATGCCCATCATCTTGTAGCGGCTTGTTACCCGGCATTGTCCAATTCCGCCAGCACCCGGTCCAGACCCGCACGCCAATCGGGCGCATGGATGCCGAAAGCCTTTGTCAGAGACGATGTATCCAGCCGCGAATTGAGTGGCCGCAGGGCTGCGGTGGGATAGGAACTGGTTGCAATGCCGGTAACGAGAACGGCGCGTCCCGCGCGGGCAAATGTTTCGCGCGCGAAGCATTCCCAGCTTGTCGGCGGCTGTCCCGAGAAGTGATAGGTGCCGGATTTTTCCGGGGCCTCCTTCAGGGCCGACGCAACCACGATGCAGGCCTCGGCGAGGGCATCGGCCGGGGTCGGCCCGCCGATCTGGTCGGCCACGATGTCAAGCGCATCGCGGGTCTCCGACAGGCGCAGCATGGTCTTGACGAAATTGTTGCCATGCGCGGAAAACACCCACGATGTTCGCAGGATCGCATGCACGCCCCCTGCCCTGCGCACCGCCTCTTCCCCCGCCAGTTTGCTGCGGCCATAGACGTTTTGCGGGTTCACCGGATCATCCGGACGCCAAGGCCGCTCGCCGGTACCATCGAACACGTAATCGGTCGAGATGTGCACCAGCGGGATGTGCTCCGCCGCACAGGCCTTCGCGATCTCTCCGGGGGCGTCGCCATTGATCACCATGGCCTGCGCCTCATCCTCTTCGGCGCGGTCGACGGCTGTATAGGCAGCGGCGTTGATCACGGCACTTGGTGCGTGTTGCCGGACTGCTGCGGCGCAGGCATCTGAGTCGCTCAGATCGACTGTTGTCCGATCCAGAAAGAGCGCATCCGGCATCCGGCGCTGCAATTCGGTTGCCACCTGTCCCGACTTGCCAAAGATCAGCAGGGTCATGCTCGCGGCTCCTCTTTCAATCTCTGGCCCGGCTCATAGCCGAAACGATCAAAATCCGCACGGTACACCGCCGCGATCTTGTCGATGATATCAGGGGTGATCCGCACCGGGATATCGGGGCGCCCCTCATGCGCCAGCCGGTCCGACAGCACATTGCGCGGTGGAACCGTTCGCGGCAGTTGCGTATCAGGCCCCAGAATCCCTTGCAGCCAGGCCACGACAGGCTCCAGACCGTTTTCCAGCCGGAAAATCCGCGCCTTTTCGGGGACGATCGCGTCCATGGTGCGGGTGTGGTTGTCGAGCGCCCATTGCCCTTGGACATCTTCTTTCGCAACGCTATCCAACCAGTTCCCAAAGGGCATATCAGTCTCTATGCGGCCCTCTATATCTCTTTGAAAACGGAATACCGACACGATCCGGTCCACCGGATGGCGCACGACGGCAAAGCTTTCATCAATGAAGTTCGGCGGGAACAGCAGGGCCAGGCTGGCAGCGTCCACATGCTGCGGCGAGGATCGAGTCCAGCGGTCTTCGGGTGGGATCCGGTTGAAGGCGCTATTGCGAAAGGCCAATGGTCCAATATGCGATTCAAGAAAAAGCTCAAGAGCCGTGCCGGCGCATTTTGGCACATGGGCGAAATAGAGGATGCGCCCGGATATGCGGATCAGCGGCACGGGTCACTATCCAGAGGGCTCGCGGCATATGGGCAAGCCCATTGTCCGGCATTGATCCGGCAGTAGCCTGTCAGGCGCGTCACGCCTTGGTCCCCAGCCGCTGACCCACACCTGCACGGCCCTGCAGAGCGCGCCACCACTCCGCGTTGTCCAGATACCATTCCACGGTCTTTTTCAGCCCTTCCTCCACTGTGACGGACGGGCGCCAGCCCAGTTCGGTGCGGATACGCTGCGGGTCGATCGCATAACGCAGATCGTGGCCGGGGCGATCTGCCACGAAGGTGATCAGATCCGCATGCGGAGCGTTTTCAGGTTTTTTAGAGTCTAATATCGTGCAGATCATACGCACCAGATCGAGGTTGCTGACCTCGTTCTCGCCACCGATATTGTAGCTGCGCCCGACTTCGCCCTTGGTCAAAACGGTCAGAAGCGCATCGGCGTGGTCTTCGACATAAAGCCAGTCGCGCACATTCGCGCCATCGCCGTAGACCGGGATAGGCCTGCCCGCCAGCGCGTTAAGGATCACTACGGGGATCAGTTTTTCGGGGAAATGATGGGGCCCGTAATTGTTCGAGCAATTACTCAGCACCACCGGCAGGCCATAGGTTTCATGCCAGGCCCGCACCAGATGATCGCTTGCGGCCTTGGAGGCGGAATAAGGACTGCGCGGATCATAGGGCGTCTCTTCAGTGAACTGCCCCTCGGCCCCGAGCGAGCCGAACACCTCGTCCGTGGAAATATGGTGAAACCGGAAATCCTCGGGCTTGCCACGCGCAGTCCAATAGGCTCGGGCGGCCTCGAGGAGCCTGTAGGTGCCGGTGATATTTGTCTCTATAAAGGCTTCCGGACCATCTATCGATCGATCCACATGAGATTCGGCCGCCAAGTGCATCACTGCGTCGGGCGCATGTTCGGCCAGGATCCGGTCAAGGGCGGCCCGATCGCAGATATTGGCCTCCTCGAACGCGTAGAGCGGGCTGCTGGCCACGCTGGCGACGTTTTCCAGACAGGCTGCATAGGTCAGCGCGTCCAGGTTGACCACCGAGTGGCCCAGTCCCACGGCCTGCCGCACCACCGCCGAGCCGATGAACCCCGCGCCGCCTGTCACCAATATCTTCATGAGGGCTCTCCGTGGGTGAAGGGCGTGTCGAAATCGGCCAGCAGCGGGGCCTCTGCGTCCTTATCGCTCAGCACGGCTTCGCTGGCGTCTATTCCCCAGTCGATCCCGATATCGGGATCGTTCCAGCGCACCGCCCCATCACATTCGGGCGCATAGTAATCGGTACATTTATAGACGATTTCGGTGTCTGGCGCGCGCGTTACAAATCCGTGCAGAAAGCCGGCTGGAATGAAGAGCTGCCGACCGTTCTCAAAGCTCAGCTCAACGCCAGCCCATTGCCCATAGGTCGGGCTGCCCCGCCGGATATCCACGGCGACATCGAAAAGCCGACCGCGCCCGCAGCGCACCAGCTTGGCCTGCGGATGGGGTGGCGACTGGAAATGCAGACCGCGCACCGTGCCTGCCTGCATCGACAGGGAATGGTTATCCTGCACGAAATCGGCGTCGATCCCCTCTGCGGCCAGAACCCTGCTGTTCCAGCTCTCGCTGAAAAAACCCCGATGGTCGCCAAAGCGCTTCGGAGTGAGAATTTTCACGCCCGGCAGGCAGGTGTCTTCAATCAACATGTCACCAATCCATATCGTTCAGCCCAAACGGCTGCATGACCCGTCATGCAGCCGTTCGATATGGTGGGCGATCTCGATAGTCCAGCCCGCAGGGAAAATGCTGAAATCATGTGCCGATCATGCTCGGAATGGCCAAGGTGTCCGCTCACCTCTACCAATCCCGCCTCGGCATGTCATCCATCGCCCCGAGAAAAGCCGGTGAGGATCAGCTCCAGCGCGCGACGGCGATCAGCCTCGCGGCACCGACCGTCGCCGCAGGAAAGCTCCACGTCGCCTCCAGCAGACCCGGCCCGGCCCGGTTCAGCACCAGATCCGCGCTCAGTACCTGAGTGCCCTCGGCCAGCCGCAGGGCACGCCCGGTCGCGGTGCTGACATGCTCCAGCACGGCGCCTGACGGCACGCCGGCGGTCTGCGCCACCGGACCCACGATATTGCCGGAATGATACCCCTTGACCCAGGCACCGAACCCGCCGCTTTGCTGGCGAAAGGATCGCACCCAACAGGTCGGGCTGACCACGTCGGCATAGATCTGATTGAAGCCGTCACCATTATAGCGAAACACGATCAGCTGGCCGAACTTGTTGGCACCGGGCGGAAAGGTGCCCGCGCTGCCACTGGTCGTGCGATAAAACCCGGTGGCGCAGGCCGGGTCGTTCACATCGGCCAGAAACGGCGAGGTGACCCCGCCAAGACCGAAACTACCGGTGTCCCCGTCCAGTTTCAGCACCCGCCCGGCTGTCTTGTCGATGGAAGAGCTTTGCACCCCGGCGCCGCCATAGGCTGCGGCCGCCAGCGCCCCGGTCGTTGCCGCGCCGGTCGCGGCATCCACCTGCAACGCCGTGTTCCATGAAACGCCGTCCGCGCTGACCTTGATCGAAAAATCGTCGTCCCCTGCCAGACCCATTTCGGCGCGTCCGGCAAAACCGCTTTGAAAGATCATGCTGGCCGTGTCCGCCGCCCCGGCCTTGTTGATCGCCAGCCGGTGCCCTGCGCCCTCATGGTTGAAAAGCGAGCCTTCCGAGCTCACGCTCAGCCGGTTGGCGGCATCCGCCGTGGCATTCACCCCCAGCACAGCCAGCGTTTCCGGCTGCAGCCGCTCCCACTCCGTGCCGTTGAACGCCGCCAATACGCCCGCCTCGCGCAGATGGGCCAGCCATCCCGAAGCAGGTTCGATGAAATGCCAGGCGCCGCCTTCGAACACTGCGATCTGGCCGTCCTTGCCGGCCCATGCCCCGGATGCCCCTGCCCCGACGATGTACCTGCTTCCCTCGGTGGCAGGCTCCGGCGGCGCCGCCTGATCCAATGTCTCGACACTCAGCTGCACCAACCAGTCCAGACGGCGCAGCGCCTCGTTGTGAGTGACGTGCTTTTGCGCCTGGGACGGCTGCAGATAAGGCAGGTCGAGAAAGGCAGATGTATCGGGCATGGGCCTGGGGCTCCGTTTACTGATGCGTTGCCGGCCAGTAACGGTAGAAGGGATTTCGGATTTCCGAAGGCACCGTTCGGTCCTGCCAGTCGACCGCCGATACAGCCCCTCTGTCAGTCTCTAATTGGCGCGCTTCTTGACCCAGCCCAGAAAGGCCTTGTCTGGCGCACGCAACCGGGTCCGCCCCGAGACGGCCCACCAGTGCCGCCACTCCTCGGCCAGCGCATATACATCCATGCCCGGCGCCAGCCTGCGGGCCTCCTCCATCGCATCGGGCGACAGGATCGGGGCATCCATCCCCTCGATGACGATCCGGCGCGGCGTCACCCGCACGATGTCACCCGGCTCTTCCTCCAGCTGATAGTCGGGCAGGTTGTCGCGCGCGATCATCTCGCGCAGCATGGCGCGAAACACCCGGCGCGGGCTGGCGGATCCGGATTTCTTGCAAAGGGTCTCGACCGACACGCGCCATTCGGACTGGCGCCCGCAATGCTTGCGGCTCAGCTCGTAGATGCGCCGCTCGAGCGGACGGCGCAGACGGAAATAGTCGCGGTTCAGCGTGAGAACCGATTTCGCCATGACCGCGCGCCAGATCCATTCCGACAGCGTCACCTGAACGCTGATCATGCGCCCGCCCCGGCTGCGCCGCTCGATCTGCCAGCTTTCGATCAGACCGAAACCGGCGGTGGTCTCCGTCTCACCGGTCACGATATTGGTGGTGATTCGCGTACCTGCCAGCCGCTCGAACGCCTCGCGCAGGCGGCGATAGCTGTCCCCCGACGTCTCGCGGTTGGTCGCGATCATCAGATCATGGGCCCGAAGATGCAGGGTGCGCGCCACCTTGCGCCCGGCATTCATCGCCGCCATCACCTGACTGACACAATAGATCAGGATATCCTTGTCATGGATCGTCGCCCTACCCTTCACCGAGGGCGTAACCTCGACCGTCACGTCGTTATGGACGTATTTCAGCACCGAACGGTCAGGCCGGGTCGACAAAGAGAACAGCGGATGCTCCATCGAGGCCAGATCATCCTTGGGCAATGCATCGAAGATATCGCAGACGAAAAAATCCGCCGTCGGATGCCGATCCGGAAGGAGGGGCGTGTTCATCAAGCTGTCCTGTCGCTCGTGCCGCACGTCCGATCCCTCATGAGGCGTGAATCGGTTCGTGGTTTCATTGACGCCACCCTAGATTTATCCACAGGCTCCGTCCAGCGACCTGAACGTGGGTTCGGAGTCATTCGAACGGGGGATCAGAGTCGCCCTATCGTGGGTTCGGAGTCATGCGGTCTACAGCAAAGAGCTGCAAATCATTGAAATAAAACATTTTTTCCAATAGCCATTTTTTCGTAACTACTATATAACTGATATCTAACTTAAAAAAATATTGCCGGAACCAATATCAAACGAACCGCAGCTCTCGACACCGTCGTATTTGCTTAGAAAATGACAGGATGTGCGCATCCATCTTCCACGTGCGGTCTTTTCGTGTATGCTTGCGAAAACAGCTAACATGGATGGATCGAATGGCAGCGGATCAGCCCCCCTATTTCAACATCTCTCCAGATGCAGCGCTCTCCGAGCTCGGGCACCCCATGACGACATCGGGCTTCGCGGATCTTGCCCAAGCTTGTTCGCGTGGGCGCAACGATCTGGCAGGGCGGGGTCTCGAAGAAGACGGGCGCAAGAAGCTGCGACTGCTCTCGACTTGGGAAATCACCCGCTACCTGATCCCCGTCGCCACTGCTCATTTCCGCCGTGTGCTCAAGCAGAACCCGGACCTTCCGCAAGGCCGGTCCGAAACAGAGGGCGGCGCCAAGTGGTTTTCCCTCGACGACGTTCTGCGCCTGCGGGCCCATTTCGGTGCCGAGGGCTCCAAGGCCAAGGAGTACCTGCCCTACCGTCCCAAAGGCGTGCCGGCCAAGATCACGGCCGTCGCCAACTTCAAGGGCGGGGTCGGCAAGACATCCACCTGCGCGCATCTCGCGATGTCCGCCGCGCTGGACGGCTACAACGTGCTGGTGATCGACCTCGATAGCCAAGGCTCGATGACCAGTATTTTCGGCGGCCGCGTGGCCGATGAATGGCAGACGGTTTTTCCGCTTCTGGCGCAGCATTACGCCCGTCACGTCCAGGGCCAGAACCAAGGCCGGATAGATCGTGGTGAGGCTCCCATCCCAATCGACGACACGCTTGACGAAGCCCTCAAGACGAAGGTAGCGGATCTGATCCAGCCAACCCACTGGCCGAATATCGATCTGATCGGCTCGCAGCTCAATCTCTATTGGGCCGAGTTTCAGATCCCGGTCTGGCGCATGCAGGGGCGCTCGTGGAAGCTCTGGGATGCGCTCAGTGACATGTTGGCCGATGCCGGGGTCCTGGATCAATACGACCTGGTCTTTCTGGATACCCCCCCTGCCCTCGGATACCTGACGATCAACGGACTGGCCGCCGCGGATATCTTGCTTGTCCCGCTTGGGGCCAGTTTTCTCGAGTTCGACTCGACGGGCCGGTTCTTCGATATGCTGCATTCCACCTTCCAGTCGATCGAGGATGGCGAGAATGTCGCGGCCCGCGCCTTGGGCAAGGATGGGATGGCCTTCGAATGGGACGCCGTGCGCGCGGTCATCACACGCTATGACGGTGCCCAGCAGGCCGAACTGGCCAGCCTGATGCAGACCTATCTCGGCTCCGCGCTCAGCCCGCACCGTCAAGGGTTCACTGCGTTGATCGGCCAGGCCGGGGAGCAGGTCTCTGGCATCTACGAAGCGGATTACCGCGATTTCAATCGAGAGACTTATGTGCGCGGGCGCGAAACATTCGACGCGACATACGCGGCATTCAAGCGTCTGCTACTAGGAACGTGGCGCCGCGAAGAGCTGGCCATGGAGACCTCGAGCAATGTGGAGCCAGTGGCATGACCGGAAGGCACATGTTTCGCATGCGAAACATGTGCGTTGCTTTTGGCCCTGATAGGGCGAAGAATTATCTGGATATGCGTCTCTAATCCGCATATCAGTCAAGGAGAATGTCATGGCAAAACGCAAGCGACTGACCCCGGCGGAACCCGATAGGGCACATCCCGACGCGGCTCCCGAAACGACGTCCTTTTCGCCCTTGGCAACGACTTCGGCGCGAGTGCGCGCGCCCATCAGCCAGATTGCAGGAGACGCCGCAACAGCCGCTGCCCTTGAGGAAATGGCCGACCAGATGCGAGAGGCGCGCGCGGCGGGACGCCTGATCCAGTCCATCCCGGAGGACCAGATTGAGGATGGCTATCTGGTCAGAGACCGGATCGACCAGAGTGACGAGGATATGCAGGCCTTGATGGAGAGCCTCCGGTCCCGTGGTCAGCAGACACCGGTCGAGCTGGTCGAACTGCCCTCCGGACGCTTTGGCCTGATTTCGGGTTGGCGGCGGTTGACGGCCCTGCGCCGCCTCAAGAAAGACACAGGAGACGAGCAATTCGGCGCAGTGCTGGGCGTCCTGCGCAGACCAGAGACGGCTGCCGTCGCCTATCAGGCGATGGTCGAAGAGAACGAGATCCGGGTCGGCCTGAGCTATTACGAACGCGCCCGTATCGCGGCCAAGGCCGTCGAAGAGAAGGTGTATCCGGATGAGAAAAAAGCGCTGCTGGCGCTTTTCGCCACGGCGAGCCGCGCCAAGAGATCCAAGATCAGATCCTTCCTGCCGATCTATCATGCCCTCGATGATGTGTTGCAATTCTCCGGTGCCATTCCCGAGCGCCTGGGTCTGCGACTGAGCAAGATGTTGGAGGCTGATCCGGAAAATGTTGCGCGCCTCAGGGCCGAGCTGGCTGCCAGAGCTCCGGGCACGGCAGAGGCTGAGCAACGGTGCCTGATTGATCTGCTGGGCGCGAGCGCAGGCCAATTGGCAAAGCCGGATCGACCGAAGCGGAAAAGGCGGGCAGAGCAGGGCAGGGGAGACATCCAGGTGTCGTGGTCGGGATCGACCCTCGTCCTGAGCGGGAAGGGCGTTACGGAGGAGTTGTCCGCCCGGCTGAGGGCATGGCTCGATACCGCAACCTGATCTGCCGATTGTTTCGCACGCGAAACATTACACCTGCAGACGCTCCACCGCCCATACAGCTGCTTGAGTCCGGTTGCGCGCTCCGATCTTGCGGTAGCATGCGCGCAAATGCACCTTGACGGTGGCCTCTTGAATCCCAAGGTCGTTGGCGATGTCCTTGTTGGACCCCCCTTTGCTCAACCGGGCAAGAATGCAGCGCTCTCGGTTCGACAAGAGGGCCTCTTCCGAAGATTGAACAAGGCCCAGACCTTTGATGTCATTCAGGGTGAAAGTCGTGCCGTCAGCTTGCTTCCTGGCCACTGGTTTTGCCGAACAGTCATCCCTGCTGATCCGGTACCCGTGCTGAACCACAATAATGGCGCCGATCAGCGTCTCGATGCTGTTGTTCTCGGGAATGATAGCATGTGTCTGGGCGGCAAGGTTGGCCCGAAGCTTGTCGGTCAGCTTTTCACGCGCCAAGAGTATGATCCGGACGTCATCCTTGCGGGCTTGCAGCGCTTCGATCTGCTGAGCGGCCTGTTCCGGAGATGCCGTTACATGCAGAAGGACGATGCAGTCCGCCAGAAGTGCGGGGATGTCCTCGATCGTCTCATATGACGTGAAATCCTCGCATTTCCGATCTTCACATGCCTTTTGCAGCATGTTCTGCAACATTTTGTTTTCACTTACAAATATGACACTCATACAAACCACCTCGGCGGCAAACTTACAATTACTCTTAATAACCAAAGGCAAGCTTTAGGCGAAGCTTCGCCGAGTCAAATCGACATGCTTGATAAAATCCTCTACCGGACATTATGACAAATAATACGAATTGCACAAAATTCTTTGAAGTTGTTTGGTAAAATTTACGCCGCAAAACTGCCGCAATGCCGTGTCATGATCTGCTGTAACGTTGAAGATCACGAGGAAAATCGTTTAGATTCAGTTTCTTGCAAAGCTTCGGACAAGTGTCGAAACAAATATTTTCCAAAACCTGCTGCCGATGCTTTGAGTTGATTGACGTGAGTCGTGCTCAACTTTAGAGTAGTTTTAGAGGTATTTGATACAGCTTATGATGTAATCATCAGGTACTAGTGACGTAACTTTTCCTGACGTTTTCGAAGTAGAAGGAGAAAACAACGCCACCCGAGTTACGCCTGATGAGTTGCTGATGCCCCCCCCCGCCTGTGCTAAAACCCAAGGGCTAGGTGGGTAACACCGGGGGATAGTATGGGTGCTTACGATGGAACCGCCATTTTGGCGGGCGTTTTTCAATTTTCAAACATTCTTAGACGGAATCTTTCTTCACTGAGCGATACCGTTTTTGTCCACATAGATGCCGGTGGATTCTGCCTGCCATTGCAGACGCTGCCGGACACATCGCTCAACAACCGCCAATCCGCGGAGCGGCGTGCGCGCCGGATCGATGCGGCGCCGGGGGCGATGGTGGCTTTTGGCCGCCATGCCGATATTGGGGAATGTCCCGTGACGCTGCCCGCGGCATGTCGGGGCGAGGGCTGGCAGCGCTTTGCGTGCCGGTTCGAGAACGGCTCCGAGGACCATATAGCAATTTATCTGAGTGGCGGCAGTTTCGATACGCATGTCGAAAGCGTTTTGTCCGCAATCTGGCCTGTTCTGCGCGAAGATTGCCTGAGTGAGGTCGGGCATCCCAAAACCGAAGCTGCGGCCGGAGCCCTGACATGGATGGCGGCCAAGAAATTCGACGCGGCCGTTATCGTGTTGGACGCAGAAGGGACGATCCTTCAAACCAACGAATCCGGCCGTGATCTGCTGGATATGAGGGTCGTGCTAACCGAGGATTCCGGCATGCTATGCTGTGCCGATCCGTCCGAGACGAAGGCGCTGCGTCGGGGCCTCAAGGAGTGCTTGACTGGGGGCAAAGGAGACAAGCCAGGTGCGGACCTGATCATGTGCCTGAGCCACAAGGGCCGGCGCTCGCGTGTTCCGGTCGCCTTGTCCCGTTACGACGATCCCGGCCATTCCGAGCCTTTGATCGCGGCCCTGATTCCACGCCAGCCCGACCGCAAGCGGATCGAGATGCTGGCCCAGAAGATGGGTCTGACCCCGGTAGAGGCACGCGTTGCGGCACTGATGCAGCTGGGCCTTGCCAATCGCGAGGCGGCGCATATTGCCGGAATCAAGGAACAGACCTTCAACACTTACGCCAAGCGTGTGCTCTCCAAACTGGACGTGGGTTGCCGCGCCGAAATGGTGAACATGCTGACATGGCAGGGATCATTGGGGAGAGCGTCATGAATCAGATGATTTCGAATATCCCGCCCGATATCCTGAAACATATGACCGACTCCGATAATCCGCCGAAATTGGCGCCGGACGATCCGGCAGCCAAGGCCCCGAAGCCGTCTCAGCCATCCAAACCGCAATTGACGGCAGCGGACGTGCAGATGATTCACAAGTTCCTGATGTCGCAAGAAGACGGGTTGGCGCGGCGCGGCGATCTGACCGAGCTGCACAAGCGGATCGTGCAGATGCTTCAGACCCTCAGCCAGGCGGTGGGCGAGACCATCACCAAAAAGGGTGCTGATGACCGCAAGGAACTGACTGCCCGAATCGATACGCTGGAGGATGCGGTCAACCGGATGGAAGGGGCCCTCAGGATCGAGTTCGAGCCGGTGCTGCGAAAGGCGATGGCGGATGTGGTGGCCGAACGGGCAATGCCCAAGCGTCGTCTGGGGCGGCAGATGTTCTGGACTGGCGTTATTTTGACTGCTGGCTTGGCATTGGGGGTCGCGTTCCACACCGAATTGTCCGGACTTGCGAAACAGATTGTTTCCGTTTTGTCGACCGCACTTGGATGATTTAGGCAAATTTGTCCCCAAATGGGGGCATTTTTAAGGCAGCTTTTGTCGTCCACTGAATTCGGGAGGCGTGTGAGGCGTCTTTTGCAAACCGCCGATTTAGCGGCATTTCCCGGAGCGGCCTTCAGAACAGCAATTTTCTGAAAGCGGACTCCGTAAATTCCTAGGGGGAATTAATCATGGCTACCAGACCAGAACCATGGGTCGAATGCGATCCGGAGTGTGAAGTTGATCTGTCCAAAGAAGCGGGCAACAACGGCGCAACAGTCTCGGGCTCGAACGGTGATGAATTGATCAACCTGAACCTGATCGGCTCAGCTGACAACGCCAAGGGCGCTGCGGGTGACGACCTGATCTACGGTAACGGTGACAACAACAAGCTCGAAGGCGAAGAAGGCTGCGACGAAATCAAAGGTGGCGGCGGGGATGACAAGATCCTTGGCGGCGCTGACAGCGACCTGCTATTCGGCGGCAACAGCCAAGGCACGCTCGCACCCGAAGTCGACGGCGAGGACTACCTCGACGGCGGTACCGGCAACGACTACGTCAACGGCGAGAATGGTGACGACACCCTGCTCGGCGGCGAAGGCGACGACTTCATGGTCGGTGGCGACGGCGACGACAACATGTTTGGCGACGATGCTGACGAATACTCGAAGGATGACGGCGACGACATCATGTACGGCGGCAACGGCGACGACTGCATGGCCGGCGAAGGCGGCGACGATTGCATGTGGGGCGGTGCAGACGACGACACCATGTACGGCAACCAGGGCAATGACCGCATGAACGGTGAAAGCGGTGATGACCGCATGACCGGCGGCATGGGCGACGACCTTGTCATCGGCGGCTCCGGCGACGACGAGATGTACGGCGACCTGCGTCAGGGCGAACTGACCGATCTGGATGTCGGCTCCGACACTTGGAGCGGCAAGAACAAGATCTACCCGGGCGGTGACGACTGCATGTTCGGTGGTACCGGTAACGATACCATGGATGGCGGCGCAGGCCGTGACGGCATGTTCGGCGAATCCGGCGAAGATCTGATGTTCGGTGGTCGTGGTCGCGACACCATGGACGGCGGCGCTGCCGACGACTCCATGAACGGCGACGAGGAGGCCGACGTCATGCGCGGCGGTTCCGGCGACGACTTCATGCTGGGCGGCTCCGGTCACGACCTGATCTATGGTGACCAGGCCAAAGGTTCGAAGATCGACTGGTCCTGCACCTACACGGCTTCGGCTGCTGGTGGTCTGATGGAACTGCACGGCGACACTGCCCAGCACACCCAGGGCTACGACTACTGCCCCGAGCAGTCCGAGCCTGCACCGGATCGTGGCGAAGGCTGTGACGTCATTCGTGGCGGCGACGGCTGGGACGTGATCTTCGGCGAAGGCGACGATGACGAGCTCTTCGGTGGCAACGGCGGTGACTGGATCTCCGGTGGCACTGGCGATGACCTCATCGAGGGCGAAGACGGCTATGACCGTCTGTTTGGCAACAGTGGCGACGACACCATTAATGGTGGCGACGGCTATGACTGCATCTTTGGCGGCACCGGTGAAGACAGCATCACCGGCGGCAACGGCAACGACAAGGTCTTTGGTGAAGACGGCAACGACACCATCTACGGCAATGATGGCGATGACACCTTGGCTGGCAACGACGGCAACGACGTGATCTATGGTGGTGACGGCAACGACAATATCTTCGGTGGTGACGGCAACGACACCCTCTACGGCAACGATGGCGACGACATCATCTTTGGCGGTGACGGCGACGATGTGATCCATGGCGGTGCCGATGACGACTACATCTTTGGCGAAAGCGGCGACGACACCATCAATGGTGACGACGGCGACGACAAGCTCTATGGCAACTCCGGTGAGGATGTGCTGTCGGGTGGCTATGGTGACGACTGCATCTTCGGTGGTTCGGACAACGACATGCTGTTCGGCAACGCCGGCGACGATGAGTTGGACGGCGGTGACGGCGATGATGAACTTGACGGTGGTTCCGGCAACGACATCCTCATCGGTGGCGACGGCGACGACATCCTGACCGGTGGTGCCGGCAAGGACATCTTCGTGGTCGATATTTTCCACAGCAACGGTGGCTTCAATTCGGAGTTCGGCAATGATGTCGTGACTGACTTCAGCTTCGAAGGCGGAGATGTCCTCACGTTCCGCGTCCACGACTTGACAGGCAATATCGACGAGAACGACACAGAGCTGTTCCAGTTCCTGAACACAGCAATCTCTGTGTCCGACAACGGTACCAACACTGCCATTCAGGTCAGCGGTGCACAGTCGATCCTGCTGCAAGGCGTGACCGCAGACACCGACGGCTTCGGCGATTTCTTCGGCCACTTCGGCAACGAGTTTGGCGATGGTCCCGGCGTGGGGATGAACTCCTTCTCGCAGGGTAACTACCTCTACGAGGCAGTTGATCTGGTGATCGTCTAAACCGGAACGAGGATCCCCGGTCCGCCTTGGTGGGCCGGGGGTTTTCCAGTCCTGGTTCGAGATTCACTTATGGTCCCCCGGCCGTACCCGTTTTTTGGGCCAGGGCGCCAAACAGAGGTGAAGAACGTTCAAGTCTGTTTTTGTGTACCGGGGGGTCACTGATGAAGACGCGCAAAGTATTTGACGGCCAACGCAGCCTGCTAACCGCCATTTTCGTGGCGAGCATGTTTGTCAATCTTCTGGTCCTCACGGCACCCTTGTACATGCTGCAACTGTTTTCCCGGGTCATGAATTCGGGAAGCACATCCACCCTGGTGATGCTCACCATCGGTGCAGCCATCGCGCTGATCTTTTTCTTTCTCTTCGACATGATCCGCCAGCGCCTCGTGGCGCGTTTGGGCACCCGCATCGAAGCGCGGCTGGGCCCGACCGTCCTGGACGGGATCCTCAAGGGATATTCCGCAACCGACACCAAAGGCACGCAGCCGGTCCACGACATGCACGAGGTGCGCCGTTTCGTGACCAGTCCGGCCTTCATTGCGCTCCTGGATGCGCCATGGTCGGTCGCGTTTCTGCTATTGATTTTTGCATTCCACCCGCTGCTGGGCATCGTGGCCACGATCGGCATCGCGATCCTCTTCGCACTTGGCGTCGTCAGCGAACTGACTGGACGCGAGCCGAACCAGGCGGCCGACGAGGCCAGCCACGAAGCCAACATGACCGTCGACGAGATGCTGCGCAACGCCGAGTCGGTGCGGGCCATGGGCACGGGCCGCATCCAGATTGAGCGCTGGACGCTCCAGACCTTCTCGGCCATGGTTTTCGGCACGCTGGCCACGGACCGCGTGGCGCTGATGACCTCGCTGGCCAAACTGGTGCGCATGGCGCTGCAGATTGCGGTTCTGGGCATTGGTGTGCTGCTGGTTCTGCAGGGGGAAATCTCGCCCGGCGTGATGATCGCCACCTCGATCCTGCTGGGCCGCGCCGCGGCCCCGGTCGAGCAATCGATCGCCGGCTGGCGGTCGCTGATGCAGGTGCGGCTGGCGGTGCGCCGCCTGAACGAATTGCTGGCTGTCATGCAGGTCGAGCGCGAGCGCATGGAACTGCCCGAACCCGAGGGTCACCTCTCGGTCGAGGGCGCGACCGTGGTCGTGCCGGGGCGTCAGGATCCGCTGCTGCTGGATATCAATTTCAAGCTCGAGCCCGGCCAGTCGCTGGGCATCATCGGCCCGTCCGGTGCGGGCAAGACCACGCTGGCGCGCGCGCTGGTGGGTCTGCAGCCGCTGGTGCGCGGACATATCCGGCTCGACGACGCGGCGATGTCGGACTGGCCCACCGAGCAGTTGGGCCGCTATATCGGCTTCCTGCCACAGCGGGTCGAGCTGTTCGCGGGGACCGTTGCCGAGAACATCGCGATGATGAACCCCAATGCGGCCCCCTCCGAAGTGGTGGCCGCAGCCAAGCTGGCCCGGGTTCACGAGCTGATCCTGAACCTGCCGGGCGGCTATAATGCCGATGTCGGCATGCGCGGCGAGTTGCTGTCTGCCGGCCAGCGCCAGCGCATCGGCTTGGCGCGGGCCTTTTTCGGCGACCGCCGGATCATCGTGCTGGACGAGCCCAATGCCAACCTCGACCCCGAGGGTGAAGAGGCGCTGGCACAGGGGATCGAAGCAGCGACAGACCTGGGCAAGATCGTCATTTTGATCACTCACCGGATGAGCATTCTGCGCCGCGTCAGTCATGCGGCCGTGGTACAGCAGGGCCGGCTGGCTCGGTTTGGCCCGGCCAAGGAAGTGCTGGAGGCGATGGTCCAGCCGCTCGCGGCCCAGACCAGCGAAGACGGATCCGGCAAGGTGGCCATGTTCAAACGGTCCCGGGCCGGCACATCCACCAGAACCGAAGCAGATGCCAAGGAGGAAACAGCATGAGCCGCCGTGATCTGATCGAGCGTATGCCCTCCGAAGTGGCGTTTTCCAACAGGATGCCGAATTTGAAATTGCCCAAGGCGCCTCCGACGCGGGTGCGTCATCTGATCCTGGTGCTGTTCCTGCTGGGCTTTGGCCTGGTGGGCGGTGTCGGATCCTGGGCCGCCCTGGCGCCGATGACCAGCGCCGTGGTTGCCATGGGCTCGTTCAAGGTGGATGGCGACACGCTTGTTGTCCAGCATTTCGAAGGTGGCATCGTGCGGGACCTGAGGGTTCGCGAGGGCGACCGGGTTGAGAAGGGGGATGTGCTCATAGCCCTCGACGGCACCCGATCCGAGGCGCAAATCGGGATCCTGACCGGCCAGCTTGCCAGCGCCTTGGCGCAGGATCAGCGGCTGGCGGCCGAGTACAAGAACGCCAAGACCTTCGAGCCGGAGGGAGAACTGCGCGCCCTGATCGCCGCCGATCCTTCGCTGGGGGTCGTCGAAGAGAACCAGCGCGATATTTTCGACTCCAATATCGAGATGAACGAAGGCCAGATCAGCATCCTGAAAGAGCGTCTGGGCCAGCTTGACGAACAAATCGTCGGCCTGACGTCGCGGCATGACGCGTTGGTCAAGCAACAGGCGCTGATCGAGGAAGACGTCAGGGACCTGAAACAGCTCTTCGACCAGGGGCTGACCACGAAAAGCCGTTTCACCCGCCGCCGCCAGGACGAGATCGCGGTATTCGGTGATATCGGCAAGACCGAAGCCGACCTGATGGATCTGCGTCAGCGGCGATCCGAAGTCGAACAGCGCATCCTTCAGGTGCGCCGGGATCAGCTGCTGGAAATCGCGGCGAACCGTCAGTCCGTACAGGATCGGCTGTTCGATATCCGCCAGCGGATGAGTGCCATGAAAGACGTGCAGGAACGTTTGGCCATCACTGCCCCTGCCTCGGGGCAGGTGCTGGGGCTGAACATCAACACCCTGGGCGAGGTCATCGAGCCTGGCCAGGTTCTGCTCGAAATCGTGCCGGAGGACGTGGAATACGTCATCGAGGCGCAGGTACGCCCTGCCGATGTCGACGAGGTGGTGCTGGGCCAGACCGCGCGGGTGCGCCTGACGGCCTACAGCTTCCGCACCACTGCTCCGGTGACGGGGGAGGTGGTCTATGTTTCGGGCGACAGCTTTACCGATGCCAATACGAGCGCACAATTCTACCGGGTGGACATCAAGGTGCCTGATAGCGAATTCGCAGCCTTGCCGGGCGTCCATGTCCAGCCAGGGATGCCGGCCCAGGTGATGCTGGAAACCGGCGAGCAGACATTGGTGGACTACATGCTCAACCCGGTCTTGGGCGGACTCGAGACGGGGCTGACGGAAGGCGGTAACTGAGGGGGGGCGACCTGACTATAAAACTTAGCTGGCAGGCTCGATGTATTGAACCGGCTGGGATACTACCTTGGCGTTAGTCGTGAGTAACGGCGCGGGGTGATGGCAAGGGAGAAATATGTCGCTGCGGCTTGGATTCGTACATGTGCCGAAATGCGGTGGCACGTCTGTCGCCAACGCGATCTTTGCTGCGTTCGGTATGGAAAGCTTTCATATCGCACACCTACGCAATGAAAACGAGGCATGGGGTCCACATGATGTGATTCGACATCACGTTTCGTACCGGCTTGCGCGTGCTGTACCCTTCCTGTCGGGTCATATCACATATTCGGATATGCAGGATCTAGGGCGCAATATGATCTTTACGGTGCTCCGCGATCCTTACGCGGCTGCACTCTCACGTTATACCTACAATGTAGGGCGCGCTCATGATCCGAAGATTCTTGCGCGGCGGCCCCACTTGGAACCTTACAAGCACATCACCCTCTCTGAGCATCTGGATACTGCTACGCCCGCACAATTTCTGATCTCACTGGGTAGAGATGTTTTTTCCGAAAAGGAAATCATCAATGTTGCTTCGAAAGGGGTGACCATGATGGATGAAAACCCGATCGTTCAGAAAAAGATAGACAGGGCACTGAGGCGGTTCGATATGGTGCTGGGGGGGGGGCAACTCTCACAACAAATGAAGATATTTTCAAAGTTTATTGATGCGGATGAGATTACTATCGAGCATCATAATAGGAGTAAGGAGACCCTCCCGACCCCTCTTGGCGCCTCTCGGCAGGTGATTATCGAAAAACTGGTTCAGCTTTGCTGGTTGGACGAATATGTGTATGCGCGCTGCGAACGATTCTTCCCCGAGACGATGTTGCCCTTGGTCCCAGATGCCGAAAAAACCTTTGATGCCTTCGTAAAGAGGTTTCAGCCATCAGGAGGCTGATTGCAGTCTGAACCCATTGATTTCATAAGCGCTTCGTGATTCACGGCTCCGAAAGCGGAGCGGGGTCATGTCTGATTTTCCGTCGCCATAAAAATGGGGCACTAGAGCGGGTTGAGCGTTGGAGGCCCTGGTTAGATTGTCTGGGTGATTGTGCTGCTTATTTTTGGTGTTGCAAGCGGCGTTGTTGGATTGTCTGTTTTTTGATCTTTTCCCTTTCTCTCAGAATGGCTTTGTCGCGACCGAAGTAGACATCGGCGGGTGTGACATTGCTCAAGCGTCCGGCGCGCTTGCAGTGGCGTCTGGTTCCCCAGCAAGGAATGCGGCCTGACGGCGTTGTAATCGTATCGCCAAAGTGCCAGCTTGTGGCGGGCGTCGTCTAGGGTATCAAAGATCTCCTCGTTCAATAATTCGTCGCGGAGGCTGCCCCGCTCCATCTGCCTCGTGAACCTCAAACACATTCTTCACCAGATTGAGCTCGGACGTGATAATCTCCGACATGACTGTCCTCCTTCGTGGATCATCGCAGTCCCACCTTGGCAGGTCGATGCCATCGGGTGGCGATCACATCATTAGAGCCGGGCCTGAGCCTAAGCGTCTATCCACTCCAGTATCAAATTCCAGACACGTTCCCCGTACTGAGTGTTTAAATGAGAAAAATCTTTGGTGATGGCGCCATCTTTCTCTAAGCCGTTTCTGCCACCGCTATAGTCTAATAGAGTTAACCCTTTGGCAGATATAGTGTCTGGAGGTTGTAGAAGGGAGGCAAAGCCCAATTGCGCTAGTTCCTGCGCCAAAATGTCATAAAAAGTGTTGAGCACTTTACTCGCTCCCTCGGCGCTTTTTTCTACTGCCTCCCATGCTTTGCCAGTCGGACTTTCAATAGTTGAAACGCCTTGGCTGGCGCGCGCGGTCGGAATAACCAGCGTCTTCCCTGGATTGATGCCCTGTAGCAATCGCATTGATGGCGAGCGTATTATAATGTCCTTGGAAAATGCTTGAAAGGCTGCGGTAGATAGCAGCAATGGCCGATCGTTCACAGTATCCATACCCTCGATTTCGTAGTGCTTGAAAATTTTCAATAAATAGCGTAGATCGAAATGCAATCCGACTACGATAATTTTGTCAAATTTTCCAAGCGAGATAGAAAGCGTATCGTTCATTCGTTCAGTAATTTTGCGATTGAACGGCGGCAAAGTATCAGGATTAAGCAGCCCAAACGTATCATTTGGGCCATAACCGAACTCATGAAAAATACGGTCGGGAGCCACAAAATAGGACACCTGAAGATCGGGGCGGTTTCTTGAAAGTACTTCCCAACTATCCTTTAGAGCAATCGTATGCGATGTGCCCATAGCAAGTATTTTCATCTTGCAAATGCTTCCAGTAAAGCCTCTTCGCACTGAACTTCTTCCGCAGTTCGCTGCGAACTTCTTTCAGAAGTTGCCATGTCTACTTCTGATAACGCCGCCGGCTTGCGGTCAAGTTCGTGGGCCCTTAGAAATAGGTTCATCGCGGTTTGGATGCCAAGTGGAGAGATCGTACGCTTATTGGCGTCGTAATAGACACCCCGGGAATTTTGGGAAGTGATGATTTCGTAGGAGGGGAAATAGTCAATATCTTCGTAGGTTTCAAATAGTTCACCGCAGACGGCTCTTAAAGTTGATTTAGAATAGGAAGAGGCCACTTCTACGTGCTGGGATGTGGCCGTCGCTGCTAGCGGCACTGGCGAAACAGTCAGTATAAAACGCATGTTCTTATTTAGTTTGTGCAGGACATGTCTCACATACCTAAAATCCTCCAGAATTTCAGCATAGCCAAAATTCTTGAAGGCAAAACGTGCCGGATCAAATTCTCCAGCGATCGTACCAGGTGCAGTTGGGTAAACCGTTCCGTCTGACCGATTCACCCAAGCTTCAGTTAGGCCGAGGGTGAAAACGAACACGTCTGCCTGTTTGAAAGCCATAAAGGCTCTCTTCAGGTGGGCTGCACGATGTTCAAGTACTAGTGTTTCCGAAACAAGCCCGTTTGGTTCTACCGCAGGGCGTTGTGCATCGAAATAGGTGTTCCCACATTGCCAGACCGGATCGCTTGGAGAAACTTTGCCTCTCATCTCATTCAATAGCTGGGCGAGTTGGCGAACCGTGTAGATGTTGCCGTAGCGCGCACTGTACATCCTGTAACCAAACCGAGTTGCAACCGTGTCACTGATAGCTCGTGGTGCTAGTTCCGTATCAATGACAGTGCACTGGGCCTCTTTGAGAGCTCTGCCGATGTGCTGTGCAAAACAGCTCCCGGCCGTCACAATCCGATCGGATGGGTTCACACCAAATTTTGGGTGGTAAATATCACCTGGTTCTGTCGGAGCCCGGTTTGTGACAGCCGTGCGCCAAAAGGCACGGCTAGGAAGGCCTTGATATGGTGACGTCATCAAATACTTTCGCAATAAGAATGGCAGTGGCTTATTAGTATAATTCAGAATACTCTGAGGCAGCAAGACAGGGGTACCTTATCAACCTCGCAGTAAAATGTTGTTTTATCTCGGCGGCACACGAAGCACACGGCGTTAACGGGCTTGTTTTCTTCAAGGTCGCCGGCTGAACGCCTTATGTGCCTCATCCCTGCTATGGATACCCCGTCGCCATTTCCGGTTAGGACCGGCGACGGGGCGGGGCACTGCGCTAAACGCCGTGTGGATCAGGAATTGGCCACGCATTCGCTTGCTAGGGGGCTGGCGAACACGCGGTTCATTTTAGAACAAGAAGTCATCCATCCCGAGGTTCCCCATATCCACACGGCTCAGCGTCAGCCGGTCGTTACCCACAGTGATAAGCACGTCGGATCCGGACTGGGTCATGTGGTTGCCTCGGAGGTCAGCATAATCGACGATGTTGGTGACGCCGTGCAGGTCAATTTTCTCAAAACGGTTGAGGGCGTCGAAATCGACGATCATGTCATTCCCGAACCCATCGGCAAAAACGAAGGTGTCGGCGTTGAAATCACCCTGGAGCAGGTCGTCGCCGTCGCCGCCATGGATTGTGTCGAACCCGGCGCCACCGCGCAGCGCGTCATTGTTGGCGCCGCCATGCAGTACATCGTTGCCCAGATCGCCGAACAGGCGATCAAAGCCATGACCACCCATCAGCAGGTCATCGCCGCTTTCGCCAAAGAGGTTGTCGGCCTGCGCGCCGCCATCCAGCATGTCATCGCCGTCGCCGCCGCGGAGCCTGTCGAACCCAGCCTCGCCATATAGCCGATCAGCCCCTGCATCGCCGAATAGGCTGTCTTCCTGAGTGCCGCCCATCAGTAGGTCCGCGTCGGCGTCGCCCTCGAGGGTGTCGTTGCCGCTACCGCCAAACAGACGGTCCAGCCCTTGCCCGCCCATCAGCCGGTCATTGCCGACATCGCCGAACAGGTTGTCGGCGTTATTGCCGCCGTCGAGCGTGTCGTGCCCGGCGCCACCCTCGAGCGTGTCGAACCCTCCGTCCCCGTTCAGCCGATCGCGTCCTTCGCTGCCGCGCAGCAGGTCGTTTTGGCCCCCGCCTAAAAGCGTATCGTTGCCTGCGCGGCCCTCGAGGATGTCATCGCCCGATTGGCCATGCAGCAAGTTATCACCTTTGTTGCCGGTCAGCGTGTCGCCGGCGTTGCTGCCGAAGAGGTCCAGATCACCGGCGCCCAGAAGCCCGGCCTTGGTCACGCCGTTGACGAGGGTCAGATCGGCCGAGCTGAGCAGCATGTCGCCATCGACCAGGTCGAGCTTGGCGTTTTGCTGTGCAAGATCGATCCGCACCGTGGCGTTCAGGCTGCCGTAGCTGACCGTGACCAGCTTGTCCGCCCCTGGCGTCACCTCTAGGGTATAGCCGCCCGCGCTCAGACTTTGGGTCTGGGCGTTACCGATGGCAAAGCTCGCACCGTCGCGCCCTTCGCCGATGCTGAAGAAATCGTCGTTGTCACTATCCTCGTAGACGGCCCCGGTCAGAAATACGTTCGACCCGGATTTGGCGAAGTTTTCGGTCAGCATTGAGGTATTGTAGGTGTAGCTCGACGTGGTGAAGCGCCCCTCGACCTGCGAGATGCCGATTTCGCGAAAATCGTCATTGAGCAGGTTGCGGCGGTGCCCGGCGCTGAGAAACAGCCCCTCGTGATGCTGCGCGATGGCGCTGTCCAGATCGAGCGTTCCGGTCGTTCCCGTCCAAGCGATATTCTCGCCGGTGCGCCAGGAGCCTGCAAGGGTATAGCCGGCCTCCACCATGCGGTTCGTCGAGGATGATCCCCCCGCGCCAGTATGGCTGAATAGGTTATTGGCCAACATCCATTCGGAATGTCCCTGGGCGGCGCCGTGAAGCTGCGCATCGGGGGCCAGCGGCTGCAGGGGATTGCCGCTGATCGGATTGCCGGAAAGATCGTCGTTTAGATCGTTCAGCCCATAGCGCGCCGCCTCTGCGTGAGGGTCGAGGCGGGCACGGTTGATCATCTCGACCAGATATTGTTCGGCTTGTGTAATGGGCATTGGATCTCCGGCGGCAGAGGGACAGTGATGACGCAATAGCTGCTGAGTGCGCGCGGTGTGAGAAGAAAATGCGGCAATGTCGGGGCAGGGACGTGCTTACGCAGTTTCTTGCCCATAGCGGACCTGTAGATCGGCGCATTCTTGCGAAAATTGGGCATTATCTGGCCGGATCGGGCAGGAGCCAATATCAGTTGTGTTCTCTTGCCCGGCTGACATACTGAAACGCATCAGGGCCGGACTCCTGCGTTAGTGAAGGAATACGATGAATACCGAGGCCAGGCGCGAGCGTCTCAACGACTACCTCTCCACGGGGATCCATGATGTTCAGGGCTGGTGCATCCCGCAGTTGTGGCAGACGATCTGGCCCTTGGCACAGCGTATAGGTGACGGCCCTGTGGCCGAGATCGGGGTCTACGAGGGAAAGTTCCTGATCGGTCTGGCTAAGACGTTTGGCTGCAGTCTCGACAACCGCGCGCAGGCGCTCGACGTGTTCGACATGCAGGAGTTCAACATCGACAAGGCCGGGGTAGGCAAGATGGATGTACTGCGCGCTAATTTCGACGCCCACGGTCCTGGGCAGGAGGCGCTCGATTGCATCCGCATGGATTCGCTGTCGCTGCGCCAGCGCGATGCGCAGAACCTGCTCGATGCCCATGGCCCCTTCAGCTTCTTCAGTGTGGATGGCTGCCACGAGGTCGCCCACACGGTCAACGACATCGAATTTGCCATGTCGGTGATCTCGAATGACGGGATCATCGCGGTGGATGATTACACCAATCCCAACTGGCCCGGCGTGCAGGAGGCGGTGGCGCGCATGTACTTGATGCGCGATTTCGCCTTCGTGCCCATGGCGGTGACCTGCAACAAGCTGCTGCTGTGTTCCTATTCGCGCCTAGACACGTATCTAGGCGCGGTGGAATGTTATCTGAGCGCGCACCATCCCGGCACCCGGATGAAACGGGTGCGCCGGTTCGGCTATGACAATCTGACGGTGCAGCCAGGGCTGAACGACTGGCAGGATCTGATGTGAGGCTCTTGCAATGATCTACACCCGCGACGCCGTTTTCATTCACGTCCCCAAGACCGGCGGCATGTCTGTGACGCGGTTTCTGGTCAACGCGCTAGATTGTCCAGTGACGGTGGTGGCGCCTGCGAATGCCGAGGCGCATTCCATGGGGCTGGCGGCAAGCCCATCCGCTGCCGCCAAGTTGAACCATGTGAGGGGCGATCGTCACGAGACCTGTGAGCAAGCCGTGTCGCTTATTCGGGCGCACAGCTGGCCCATGCCTCCTGCAGCTTTCGCCATGATCCGCCATCCTGCTGATTTGATGCTCTCCTACTACCGGCACATGCGCAAACCGGTAGTCTGGAAGCTGCGCGGCATGAGCGCGGAGACCCTAGGAGGCATTCCCAAACTTGCGATGGACTTGCCCTTTGACGCCTTTTGCCAAGCCACTGCCTTCTATGGGATGCAGGATGATGATTTGATGGCCTATTACACCTCATCGGGACTTGCCGCGCTGGACATTGTGCCGCTGCCAGAAATCAGAGCCTATCTGTACTGGCGTTTCGGCCGCAACCGCAATTTTGGTCAATCGGCGCTCGAGCACAAGAACCGCTCGATCGAACCGGTTCCCGAAGACGCGGTTTCAGCGGAAACGGACGCATATATCACATCGATGTATCCACGGGTAAGCCAGCTCTATTGTAGCACCTTGGGGGCTGGCGCATGGTGCTCGGGGGCGTCAGTGCAGGCCTGACACTAGAGGAGCCGAGTCGGCGTTCAGCTTCGGTGTCAGGCGTAGAGCGCTCAGATCCAGATGCGGGGCCAAGTGGTCGAAACAGCGGAACGCCGTCTCACGCAGGCTGGCGGGGGTATAGCTTTGTTGGCCCTTCGAAATGATCGTTCCATCCGGCTGCAGCGTCACCTGCGTTCCCTCGAATGTTGGCTCTCGCCGGTCTGTCCATGTCGAGGGGACGATAAAACGATCCAGCGGCTCGCGCGCATCTTGGGCGTCTGGCAGGTCGATCTGTGCATGAGCTGTGACCCGCGCGCAGAGCGCCTCCAGCAGCCACCGGGCTGGGTGGTTGAAGGTGAAGAAGAGGCGCCGCTCATCCTGATGTGTTTCGATCAGGTCGCAAATGCCGACATCGCAGCTCGCTTCGCGATTGCGGAGCGTCGCGATCGACTCGGCCCGAACCCGGGCAATATACTCAGGTGTATCGATTTTCGGTGCAGAACGACCTTGTCGCAGGGCGTGCCACTCCAACAGCAGGCGAATGTCATGCACAGCGTCAAACGGGCCCATCAGCCGGCCTTGGTTTGGACAGGTGAGATAACGCAGAAAGGGCTGCTGGCCGGAATAGAACAGATTGGGCCAGATCAGCGTCTTGTTCGGCCAGTTGCGGGCTACCGTTCCAGCGGCCAGATGTTCGGGCTTGAATGCACAATTGGTGAACTGGGCCAGAATGAGATCGGCACTGGCCATCTGCGCATGGTGCTCATTGACCTGATCGGCATGCGACAAGTGCAGAATGATCGGGTCAAGGATGCCTATTCCGGGTACGCGGGACAATATCTGCGCCACCGGTCGGGCTTGGCAGTTTCCCAGAACCAGAAGGTTCATTGCGCATTCGCTTCGGAACGGACCAACGCCCGCGCCGCGTCCAGCAACTTCAGATCATCTGCGTTCTCTTTTTCCAGCAGCGCATCGATGGCGGTATCGGCTTCGGTCTTGGCCGGGCGCGCGCCCTTGTTGGCGCGCAGCGCGATCCAGTAGAAATCGGGAAACTCGGGCGCCAGAAGGGCCGCGAGGCGGCGCATGGAGCCCGAGAAATCTTCGACCAGCCCCAGGACCGCCAGATCCTTCAGCGCAGCCTTGGCCCGGGTCAACTCGGGCGCGCTGCCGGGCCGCATATGCGCCAGCCTCCAGGTCTGAAAATTCTGCACCTGCCGGTCGTGGGGCCGCTCCATGCGGGCGCGGATATATCCGGAGAGGTCCTTCTCCTTGGCTATCTTGGCCCCCCAGCTATCCGATTGCTGCTTGCGCTCGAACAGATAGGCCGAGCGGATCCGCGCCACCGGATCGCGCAGGAACATCACCGGCAGCACGCGCACGCCGCTGATTTTTGGGATCGGCCCCATGGCGGTATGGCTGGAAAAGGCGACGGCCTCGGGATTGTCCGCGATCCATTTGGCCACAAGGTCGGAATTGTCGCCCTTCTGAAGCGGAAACTCCGCCTCGAGCCAGGCGCCTTCAAAATTCTGCTGAAGGACCCGGTCGAGCGAGGTGCCTGCATTTTTGAACAGGTGGTAATGCAGAATGACAGTGCGCATGCAGGACCTAAGGGGCCGGAGAATAAAGATCGACAGCCTCGAAGGCGCGCCGCATCTGGGCCCGGCCATTGGCAAAGGAATACGCCTCGCCAACATAGGCGCGCGCGTTGTCCGACACCCTTTGCCACAATGCATCGTCATCCTGCAAGGCGGCAATGGCGTCGGCCCATTCCCTCGCCGTCTCGGCGATAAAGCAGTCATGGCCGTGGCGCAGCCCGATCCCCTCGGCGGCGACGGGCGACAGGATGCAGGGGATGCCATGCGCCAGCGCGCTCAGCACCTTGCCCTTGATCCCGGCCCCCGACAGCAGCGGCGCCAGAAAGATGCGGTGCGGATCGAAGGCGGCGGCGGTATCTGGGATAAAGCCGACGGGCCGCACGGTATCGCTGGCCAGCGCGCGGATATCCTCGCCCATGCCCGAGCCGTAGATCGACAGCACCAGGTCGGGATGGTCGTGCTCGAGCAGCGGCATCACGTTCTGCACGAACCAGGTGACCCCTTCGGCATTGGGGTGATGCCGGTAGCTGCCGAGGAATGACAGGCCCGCGCGGGCCTCAAGGCCGGGCACCTCATGCGGCAGGCCGACCACCCAGGGGCATTTCATCACCCTGACCTTGCCATCAGTATGCGACAGGATCACCGGATGTTCGCTGTCATTGTAGGACAGCACCAGATCGGCCTTGGCCATCACCGCCACCTCGGCGTCACGGATTACGCGGGCGGTGTCGATCCGCGCGGCATCCTTGGCGGCAAGGCCCGCACGCAGCTCGCGCAGGAAATGCAGATCGGCGTTGTTGAAGAGGATCTTGGCCCGCGGTGCGATCTGGCGCAGCAGGTCGATCACATCGGCGCCCACATAGTAGCGGGTGATATAGACCGCATCGAACTCGGCGGCATGATTGGCCAGGTAATCCTGCATCGACAGGCAAAAGGGCGCATAGATGACCTCGACGCCCATCCGCTCTAGCGCGTGGGTATAGCTGCCCAGATACGCCAGGTTCTGCGAAATGAAGGTGACCTTATAGCCAAGCGACTGCACCATCTTCATTTCCTGGATGGCGGCATAGCTGCCCGCGTCGCGGTCCGGGCGAGGGGTCTCGTAATCGATGAAAAGCACCCGCCCGATGATGCCGCGGTCCTTTTCCAGATCGGGGTCCACACCCTCGATCCCATACCCGGCAAAGGCGCGGGCCCATTTGCGCTTGAACTTGGGCCGATTGATTTCCTGGTGCTGCTTGAAGCCGCTGGTTACATCCGTACCGCTGGTCATCCCCTCGTAATGATAGACGATCGAGGAGGGAATGAACCACGTGCCGTACCCCGCATCGCGGATCTTGAAGGCCAGATCGGTATCCTCGAAATACATCGGCTCCAGATCGCGCGAGAGGCCGCCGACCTCGTCCCAGATCGCCTTGGTGGTCATCAGCGCGGCGCCCGACAGGTAATCGGCTTGGCGCGCATAGGAAAAGCGCGGCTCCCACGGGTTCTGTCGGTTGCCGTAATTCCACGGGTTGCCATTGCCCCAGACGATGCCGCCCGCATCCTGCAGCGATCCGTCCGGATAAAGCAGCTTGGAGCCCACGAGCCCGACATTGTCAAACCGCTCGAACCCGTCGATCAGCGCATCAAGCCAGCCACTCGTGACCTCGACATCGTTGTTCAGCAGCACCACGTATTTGCCGCGCGCAGCCTTGACCCCGTTGTTGCAGGCCCGGATGAACCGCTGCGGCGTGACGTGATGGATCACGGTGATGCCCGACACGATGCTTTCCAGCTCGGAGGTCGGATCCTCCGAGGCATCATCGACCACGATCACCTCGAAGCTGGCGCGGTTGTCGGCCAGCAGAAGACTGCAGAGCGCAAGGTAGGTCACATGGATCTTGTTATGCGCCGGGATGATGATCGAGGCGTCGCAACCGTCCATCTGCGGAAACTCTAGCGGCTCGAGCCCGGCATTGGCGATGCCGCCTTCCAGCGTGGAGAGGGCATGGGCGATCTGGGCTTGCCCCCGGGCATCCAGCCCTCGCGCCAACTGTGCCTTGAGCGCCTCGTAGCGATGGTCGGCCTGCGCCATCAGCGCGCCCGAGAAGGGCCGCGTGGTTTCGCTTTGCAGCACCTCGACCGGCGTCAGGACTCGCGGCAGCAGCACCGCCTCTCGCCCCAAAATCTGTGTTGCGGTCGCGTTCCATATGCTGAGCTGGTGGCACCTGCCGGTCTTGTAGCGGGCGGGCACATGCACTGCGGTTGCACCAACCCCCAAGGCTGCGCCGAAGGCTTGCGCCCCGTCGATATGGAACTGGCATTCCTGCGCCTGATCTGTCTCGAAGATCAGGGTATGGCCCTGATCTTCGGTCAGCGTCACCTTCGCGTCCGTTCCGGTCAGGATGCTGGTTTCGCTACCGTCGCAAAGCAGTTTGAGGGTCTCCCCGGCCTCGACCGGTTGCGGCAGTCTGGCCTGGGTCCAACAGGTGCCGCTCAGATTGGCATCGCCATTGAGCACCAGCCCATTGACAGCCGCGCCGGATTTGCCCTGTGGCCCGACATGGGGATCGGCCACGAAGAGATACGGCTCCACGTCATGGGGCTCGGGGATGAAGCCGGCATAGGTCACGCTCAGACGCAGCGTTGCGCCGGCCTCGTAGGGCGGCAAGGCCTGCTCGATCTGAAGATATCCGCCGCTGGAAATACCGCCGCGATGGGTGTTGGAAAAATCGAACCGATGGGTTTTGACCTGGCCGCTGGCCGTGTCGGTGATCTCGATCTGCAGCTGCCCATGCGCGCGATGCGCCGCAAGGCCCGCGCGGAACGCCAGCGGGCGCCCGTCGTAATCCTTTTGCGGCGGGACCTGCACCGGGGCGCGAAGCGCCAGCACCTGTCGGTGGTCCTTGTCGGTGATCTTGATCTGCACGGTCTTGCGATTGGCCAGCGCCCAGTCGGGCAGGGCGTTGACATGGCATTCGGCGCCCGTCGCGGTATCGGGGCCTGTGTCCGCAACCAGCGCGCCATGATCAAAATCGGGGCGGTATTCCGACAGGAAGTCCAAGCTGTCGATCACGGTGTCTGACAGCGGCTCGAACTCGGCCCGATGGCCGTTCAGGGCCAGCATAGGACCGGCCTCGATCACCTGCTCCAGTGCGTTGAGAAAGATCTGTCCTTCGGTAACGACGATTTTTGCGATGCCCGGAGGAAGTGCTGCCCCCATACCTTTGATCCTTCGGCAAATAATCACTGAAACTTGCACAAAGATACGCTTGCCGCAAGATAAGGAAATATGCCGGGGGGCTTCAATTATCCAGCAGGTTGCGGTGATGACGCCGGAGCATCAGAATGCCGGCGGCCATGAGTATCATGCTGAGCCCCATCACATAGACGACCGAGACGTAGGTGGGCTGATAATAAGGATAAAACCCGTCACGCATCATCCCAACGATATGAACCACTGGATTGAACCACAGGATGTTGTTGTAGGGCTCCGGCACGGACTCGAATAAAAAGAAAATGCACGATATCAGGAAAAGGGGTCGGTTCGCGATGGCCCATACCCGCTGCCAGACCGGAAACAGCAATATCAAGTAGCAATTGAACGCGCCGACACCCAACCCTAGGGCGCTGGCCATGGCGTAGCCTATGATGATCTTTTCGGGATCCAAGGATGTGCGGGTTTCGAAATAGAGAAAGATGAAGCCAAAAATGATCGAGCTGACCAGCAGTTGGGTCAGGGTGTTGAGGATGAACCGGGCCAAAATGGTGTCTACGAAGGTCAGACGCGGATAGCCCAGCAGGGCTTGCGAGAATTGCAAGGATACCGACACCTTGCCCTGCACATCCATGTAGAGCTGAAAGGGCAGAATGCCCGTGGCGTAGAAAAGGGCAAAATTTACGCCCAGCGATGGGCTTCGAAAACCGGCGGAGAATATCGCAGTCAAAAGGGCGATACCCGCGACCGGCTCGAGAATGGCCCACAAATACCCGCCGGGCGAGCGGCCATAGGTCGTCGACATTTCGCGTAGGATCAACGCCATGATCACACGAGGCGTAGCAAGCCAGTTTCTGTGCCGGACCGGACGGAGCTCTTTCATAGATGCATCGGGCATCGACACCGGGCTCTCCTACCATGCTTTGACACTGGCTTTTCTAGGGTGCCTTATGTAATACCGGCTTAAAAACTTCAATCCGTTTCTGATCTTGCAAGGCGGCGCACAGGTGACATTCTCTTCCGGAAAATCAGCGGCAGAAGCGGACTCCAGGGCGCCTGCCGCAGAGCAGGACACTGTTTTTGAAAAAGACGCTAAATCGCAATCCCGCATTACACTGAGCGCGCCGTCTGAATTTGTGCGGCGTCCGGCTGCTCCGGCGCGAATACAGCGCCGCCACCGCCTCTTGCTATGGAGTTTCCTAGTCATGGTGCTGCTGCCTGCGGCCGTTATCGGCTGGTATTTATGGTATAGTGCCGCCGATCAATACGCCTCCAATCTAGGATTTTCGGTGCGTCGCGAGGAAAGCAATTCCGCCATCGAGCTTCTGGGCGGGATCTCGACACTTTCGGGCTCCAGCTCGTCGGATACCGATATTCTCTACGAGTTCCTCCAAAGCCAAGAGATTGTTCGCGCCCTCGATGACGATCTGGATCTACGTATGATCTGGGCAAAGGCAGATCCGCAGGTCGATCCGATATTTGCCTATCACCCGCCCGGCACGATAGAGGATCTTATGGATCATTGGGAACAGAAGGTGCGGATATTCTACGATGGGTCTTCGGGGTTGCTGGACCTGCGCGTTCTAGCCTTCACGCCAGAAGATGCTCAGGATATCGCCCAAATGATTTTCGACAAGAGCAGCGAGATGATCAACGAACTCTCGGCCATCGCTCGGTTCGATACCATCCGCTACGCCCAGGAAGAGTTGGAACGCTCCGTGGAGCGGCTCAAGGAGGCGCGTCAGGCTCTGACCTCGTTTCGCAATCTTAACCAGATTGTCGATCCGACTATCGACACTCAAGGCCAGATGGGTCTGGTCAACAATTTGCAGGAGCAATTGGCGCAGGCTCTGATCGATCTGGATCTCATCCGCGAGACCACCACGGCAAGTGATCCACGTATCGAGGCGGCAGAGCGCAAGATCCGCGTCATCCAGAACCGGATCGAAGGCGAGCGCAACAAGCTGGGGTTTGGCTCCCGCGCCGAGGGCACTGATGCCTTCGCCAATCTGGTCGGAGAATACGAAGGTTTGATCGTGGATCGTGAGTTTGCCGAAGAAACCTACACCAGCGCATTGGCCGCCTTCAATTCCGCAAAATCGGATGCTGACAGGCAAAGCCGCTATCTGGCAGCGCATGTGTATCCGACCTTGGCGGAAAAGGCCGAATATCCTCGCCGCGCAGTCATCCTGGGAATAGCGGTTCTGTTCCTTGTGCTGGGATGGAGCGTTCTGATGCTGCTGGCCTACAGCCTGCGAGACAGACGCTGAGAGCACGGTCATGATCCAGCTCAAGAACCTGACAAAGATTTTCTATGTCAATGGCTTGCGAACCGTCGTTGCCGACAACCTCAACATCATTTTCCCGACGGGGCGCAGCGTGGCGCTATTGGGGCGCAACGGGGCGGGCAAGAGTACTTTGCTGCGGATGATCGCAGGTACCGCCACGCCGACAGCCGGAGAGGTCCTCTCGACCGGCACGATTTCTTATCCAGTGGGGTTTTCAGGGTCGTTTCACCGCGATCTGACCGGCGCGCAGAATACCCGTTTCGTGGCGCGCATCTATGGCGTGGATACCGATGAGCTAATCGATTTTGTGCAGGACTTCGCCGAGCTGGGTGCTCATTTTTACATGCCTTTTCATACCTACTCGTCGGGCATGCGCGCGCGGCTATCTTTCGGGGTGTCCATGGGTATTCCCTTCGACACCTATCTGGTGGACGAGGTGACCTCTGTGGGAGATGGCAGTTTCCGCCGCAAGAGTATCGAGGTTTTTACCGAGCGGCGGCGGGTGTCGGGCACCATCGTTGTATCGCACTCTCTTCCTATGATCCGTTCAACATGCGATGCGGGCGCTGTTCTCGAAAAAGGCCGGCTGCATTACTATGACGATATCGAGGAAGCGATCGCACATCACGAGGCTAACATGGGCGGCAAGGACTGAGAGCGGCGAAGCCTGACTAACTCAAAGGCGTTCTGACGCGATCCCATAGCTGCTGCATCCCGCACTTCCATTGCGGGTAGGAAAACCGATCTGCCCAGGCGGCGTGGATTGCGGCGCGGATCTGCGTCCGGCTTTGCAGATATCGGGTGATCATCGCGTCCAGCGCACGGGCTTCGGTGCGGGGGTCCTCGAGGTGAAGGGGCAGCGCCTCCGGGTGGGCCGCGAGGATGTCCACGGTCCCGGTAATCTCGCTGAGGGCCACCGGCAAACCCGCCTCGAATGCCTCCAGGGCGCCGATGGGCATGCCCTCATAGCGCGATGTCATCAGATAGCCGCAAGCCTCGGCCAGGATCGGGCGCACATCCGCCACCGGGCCTCGGAACGTGACCCGTTTCAGGGCATCGGGCTTCAGCAGCTTGGCGAAAAGCGCGCGTGTACCGGGCTTGTCCGTGCCTGCGCCGCACAGGATCAGGCGGTAATTGTCCGGCAGATGGGCAAAAAGTCGGGCGGCCGCCTCGACATTCTTCTGATACCCGGTGCGGCCCGTCATCACGAGGGTCCGGACCTCATGGGCCGAGGTGGAATCGGGCAGGGCAGGGGGCGGCACCTTGCCCAGGTCCGAGCAATTGCCCAGCACCGACAGTCGGTGGCGGGCGCAGATGTCGGGGCCGATGGCGGCCTGGAACCGCCCTTGGGCTGTCTTGGACAGGAACACCAGATCATGCGGCGGGCTGAAGCGCAGCGCGGTGCGCTCGATCAGGCGTGACAGACGCGCCATCCCGCGCCGATGGCCGGGGTCGAAAGGCAGGCCGTGATAGGTCACCACGACCCGCTGGCCGGACGGCAGCGCGCCCGTGGCCAGCAGCATGCGAACCAGCAGAACGGCCATGCGGGCATGCGCCCAGACCACCGCATCCGGCGCAGCCCTGAGCCGGGCTGATAATTGCCGCGCCGCGCGCAGCCAGATCCACGGCCGGGGGGTGGTACGCAGACCGGGCAGCTCTTCGTGTCGGGCATCATTGCCATGGTCTTCGACGGCGACGAAATCATAGCCGCCTCGGTTCTTGTCCGACAAAACGGTGATGCAGGCCTGCCCCTGCAGCGCCCGCATCGTCTGGGCGATATGGGTCGGTACACCGGAATAACAGCCGTCTCCACCGATCAGGATCAGCGCGGGCAGGTGGAGGGGAGGATCAGACGAGGCCAAGGCAGGCAGCCCCCCAAAAGCCGAAACCGGAGGCGCGACCTTGCCGATACACCCCGGCCCTGTGCAGCAGTCTGAGCCGCCGGGGCAGGGAAACGCTGCGCGCCTGCCGGAACAGGGCCAGACGCGCGCGGTTCTCCGCCGTCAGCAGGGGCTCAATCGGGGTCAGGGCCTGCAGATTGCCTGTGATCCGCCGGGCAAAGACGCCGCGCAGCACCGCGGCCTTGTTCCAGATCCATGTGCGGGTGCTTTCGCCCGCACCCAAGGCATTGCCGGTGTGTTGGCGGTAGAGCAGCGTCGGCTCGGGATCGAAGATCACCTCGGCACCCATCCCGGTCAGCACCAGGTAGAGCCACCAGTCATGGGCAAAGATGCCCTCGGGCCGGGTCTGCGCCGCGCTTCGGGCACGGCGTGCCGCGGCGGCATTCAGCACGATCGTGTTGCCAGGCGCGATATTCTCGATTAGCGCGTTGGCGAAGCTGGGCGGGCGGGTATAGTTTTGCGATACCTGCCTGCGGCCCGCGCTCTCTGGCGACCAGATATAGCGCCGGCTGCAATAAAGCGCCGGTTGGTCCGCGGGCCGCCCGGCCAGACTTCCCTGCGCGCGCTCCAACTTCTCGGGCAGCCATATGTCGTCCTGATCGGCCAGTGCCACGGCGCCCGTACTTTCCGGCAGATCCGCCAGCAGGGTCAGGAAATTCTCGGCAAAGCCGCGCCCCGGCCCGGCCCTGAGCGACACCTTGTTGCCATGCGCCGCCTGAGACTTGGCAAAATCGGCGATCACCTCGCGGCTCTGATCGGTCGAGCCGTCATCGGCAACGGTCAGATCCCAGGCGTCGAAAGTCTGCCGACGCAGACTGTCGAGCTGTTGATCGAGAGAACCGGCGCCGTTATAGACCGCCATAAGTATCATGAGCCGATCAGCGCCATGGGTGGTGTTTGGCATCATACAGCTCTCGAACAATCTGTCTTGTTGTCGTGACGTGGGTTCGACACATTGTGCTCGTGTTTCTTGCAGGCGGGGTTCTTCTGTCTCCTATCTGTTGTAACAGGCCAAGAAAATAAGAGAACGCCAGACCTATGCCAATGAGCGAGATATTTCGTACCGATCGGATACGGCGATTTTTCAAAGTCGCCCGCGAGGAGGGCTGGCGCGCGGCATTCTCGAAGGTGCGGATGTTCCTGCGCCTGCGAATCGCGGGGTATGCCCCCAGCATACTGGGGGCGGGTGGGGCGCAATCGCCGTCACAAAGCGCATTCTATTTGGCGCCTTTCTGGCTCGAAGCGGCCGAACAGGGTGCCTTTCACGTGAGCTCCAGCCCCGCATTGGTGACCAAGCGGCGCAAGATCGCCATGATCGGCGATCTCAACCTGCCGCAATGTCGCAAGTACCGGGTCGAACAGCCTGATGAGATCTGGCAACTGGCGGGCGTGGATTACGTCTATTCCCACTATCAGGACATTCCGCGCTGTGTCTCGATCCTGCAGGATGCGACGCATGTGATGTTCTACCGGCTGCAAAGCGGCCCGCTGACCAGCATGTATGCCTATGAGGCGCGGCGTCTACGTCTGCCGATTCTGTATGATCTCGACGATCCGCTATTCTCGATCTCGGCCTATGGCACCTATGACAACATGAAGGCGCTGCCGCCCTCGATGAAGGCGCATTTCCTGTCCGAGGCGCCGAAATATCTCGACACGATGATGATGGCCGATCTGGTGTCGGTCTCGACCCCCGGCATGCGCGATCATACGGCACTCTATCTGCCGACCCCGGTGCATTACCGCCGCAACTTCGCCGACCGCGCCACGCTGGAAAACGGGCTTTCCGCGCAAAAGGAGGCCCGGAACCTGCAGGGCGCGCAGAGCGGTTTCCGTGTGGCCTTTGCCAGCGGATCGCAAGGACACGAGGTGGATTTCGGCGTGATCCAGGACGATCTGAACGCGTTTCTGGAGGCGGACAAAACCCGCAAGCTGGTGATCCTCGGGCATTTCGATAAGGCGCTGCTGCCCGCCGCATCCCCTGGCCAGATCGAAACGCATCCCTTTTCGGGCTATGCCGATTACCTCAAGACACTCGCCACGGTGGATTGCGCCGTGATGCCGCTGACCGACGATATCTTCAACCGCTGCAAGAGCGGCGTGCGGGTGATCGATGCCTCGGCGGTCTCGGTGCCGTCGCTGGTGGGGCATGTCTCGGACATGGCCAACATGGTGCGGGACGGGGCGACCGGCCGTGTGCTTGGGCCAGAGGACAGCTGGCATGATGCCCTCGAGACGCTGGCACGCGAGCGCGGTGCCGCCCGGTCGATGGGGGCCGAGGCGCGCAAACTGCTCGAAGCGGAGTGGAGCGCCCGCACCGAGCCCCCGGTGCTGGACCGCGAAATCCTGCAATGGGTGCGCGGATGAATTCTGCCCAACCCCCGGCTGCAGCGCCGCATGTCCTGATCGCAAACATTTTCTTTGCGCCCTACACCTATGGTGGCGCCACTATCGTCGCCGAGGAAGTGGCGCAGCATCTTCGACAGACCCATGGCTGGCAGGTCAGCGTCGTCTCGGCGATGAGCCGCAGTGATCTGGTGCCTTATGCGATCCAGAAGGTCGAAAAGGATGGCATCGCCAATTACCTCATCAACCTGCCGCATGGCCGCAGCTATGCCGAGATGTACAATAATTCGAACGTGACCGAGGCGGTGGCGCGCCTGATCGGCGCGATCGGCCCCGACCTTCTGCATCTGCACTGCATCCAGGAAATCGGCGCCGGCATAGTCTCGGCGGCCCGCCAGCGTGATGTGCCTGTCATCCTGAGCACCCATGATTTCTGGTGGATCTGCGAGCGCCAGTTCATGATCCGCATGGATGACGTTTATTGCGGCCAGGATCCCGTCGATATCGAGCAGTGTCGGGGCTGCGTGGGGAACATGGCCCAGGCCAGGACGCGCTTTCACTATCTGCGCGGCGAGGCGGCCCAGGCCGACCTCATCACCTTCCCCAGTCATTTCGCGATGGATCTCAGCCAGAGATCCGGCTTGACGGCTCAGGATGCCGCGGTTTGGCCCAACGGCGTCAACCAACCGGGGCAGGCGTTCTTCGACAGCCAAGCCCGGCGGCGGGCCCGCGATCCGCAATTGCGGTTCGGATATGTCGGTGGCCCCTCGCATATCAAGGGCTGGCCGATCATCCGCCGCGCCTTCTCTCAGCTTGAACGTGATGATTTCAGCGGTCTTCTTGTCGATGGCGGCATGGCCGACCCGTGGTGGAAAGGTATCGATCTGTCGACGATGCGAGGCGACTGGAAGGTGGTCCCGCGGTTCAGTCAGAAAACGATGGATGATTTCTATGCTGAGATCGACGTGCTGCTATTCCTGTCGCAATGGAAGGAAACCTTTGGCCTGACCATCCGCGAGGCCATTGCCCGTGGCATAAGGGTGATCCAGACCGACAGTGGCGGCACGGTCGAGCACGTGATGGCCGATCCTGCACATATGCTGCAGATCGGCGATGGCGCGCAGGCGCTCCGGCGGGAGATCGAGCATGTGCTGGACGCGCCCGAGGCCCACCCGGCCCCGACGCCCGTCGACAGTTTTGCCGACCAGGCCCGCCACTTTACCGAATTGGCAGCCCCGCTGCTGAGCGCGCGCACCCGGGTTTCGGGATAGGCGGGGCGGGAATTGCGATGAAGCCGAAGTTGGCGACGCTCGGAGAGCGGCAGGCAGTTTGGACCGCCTTGCCTTGCATAAAATGGCGGCTTAGACAAAATCCATCCGGATCTTCTGGATGCATACGGCACGCACCGCGTCATGCGCTATGGTGCCCTGATGCTTCGCGCCGGGCTGGGCGTCTGCTGATAGAAAGTAAGAAAAGGGAATACGGCCTTGCGTATAGTTATGATTGGCACCGGGTATGTTGGCCTCGTCTCGGGCGTGTGTTTTGCGGATTTTGGCCATGACGTGATTTGCGTCGATCAGGATTGCGCCAAGATTGCGCGCCTCAATGCCGGGGAAGTGCCTATCTACGAGCCGGAGCTGGATGTGGTGATGGCGCGGAACGTCGAAGCCGGACGGCTGTCGTTCAGCACCGACCTCGCCGCTGCGATGGCCGGTGCAGATGCGGCCTTCATTGCCGTCGGCACCCCGACGAGGCGCGGTGATGGGCATGCGGATCTCAGTTTTGTCACAGCGGCCGCGGCCGAGCTGGCCCGGGTGGCACCCGACGGGGTGGTCGTGGTGACCAAGTCCACTGTGCCTGTCGGCACCAACCGCCGCGTACGCGACACCATTGCCGAGGCCAATCCGGATCTGGATTTCGATGTCGCGAGCAACCCTGAATTTCTACGCGAAGGGGCCGCTGTACAGGATTTCATGCGCCCTGACCGTGTCATTGTCGGCGTGGAAACCGAACGGGCGACGAAGGTTCTCAGCGAGATCTACCGCCCGCTATATTTGCGCGATTTTCCCATTGTCGTGACGGATCTGGAATCGGCGGAAATGATAAAATATGCGGCGAACGCCTTTTTGGCCACCAAGATCACGTTCATCAACGAGATCGCTGCGCTGTGTGAAAAGGTTGGCGCCGATGTCAAAGAGGTCAGCCGCGGCATGGGAATGGACGGGCGGATCGGCAACAAGTTCCTGCATGCCGGCCCGGGCTACGGGGGCTCGTGCTTTCCCAAGGATACATCGGCCTTGGCGCGGATAGGCCAGGAGCACGCCCGTCCGATGCACATTGTCGAAACCGTCATTCAAGTGAATGACGCCGTCAAGCGGCGCATGGTGGACAAGCTGCTGGACATGTGTGGCGGGAGCTTTGCAGGGCGAACCGTGGGCGTGCTGGGCGTGACGTTCAAGCCCGGGACGGATGACATGCGTGATGCGCCCAGCCTGGCGATCGTACCTGCGCTGATCGGTGGCGGTGCCAAGGTGCAGGTGTGCGACCCGCAGGGCCACCGCGAAGGTGCGGCCCTTCTGCCTGGCGCCAGTTGGCATGACGATGCCTATGATGCGGCCGCGGCCGCCGACCTGCTGGTCATTCTCACCGAATGGAATGAATTCCGTGCGCTTGACCTGAAGCGCATCGCTGCCAACATGACCACTGCGCGGCTCGCGGATCTGCGCAATATCTATAGCGCCGAGGACGCGCGCGCCGCGGGGTTCGAAGCTTATGTTGCAGTGGGCCGGCCCGGATACAGCCAGTGAACAGCCACAGGACGGCGCAAAGGGCAGTATAGGATTTGCCCTTGAAGAATTCTCCTGAAAACCGGGGCCAGCTTGGCTACACGCCGTTGATCAGGATATCCAGCGCCCGCTTCAAGGCATCGCGATGCTTTGCCAGCGACCCTGTCGATACGCCAAGTTCTCCCCTCGGAACAGCCGCCATCTCTTGAATTCGCACGATATATGCCACCCCTTCGACCATGACAGGGGGCGTCAGCCCTGGAAACGCGGCATAGTGGCCTGCCTCGCGCAACGGGGCGACAAGGCGGGACGCCTCGATGCCGATCAGGTTTGTCTGCAGATCTACGACAAGCTGCCCACTGCTCAGGCGATAAAGGTCAAACTGTGCCATGCGGGTAGGCCGCTAGAAGCTTCTGAGATGCGAGAGTGGCAATCCGTCCCGGGCGACTTCCTCGGCATAGGTTGTGATGGCTTCTTGGTTTTCGGCACGCCACAGACGGTTGCGCTCCACCCTGGACGCCTCGGAAATCGCCGCTTCCGCGAGGCGGGACATGTTGAGGCCAAGCGCCCGGGCCGTTTCCGCGACGTTCGCATCCAGCGTCAGATTGACCTTAACGCGCCCCATAAGAGCCTCCTGAAACATACGTATAATAAGAGAGTATAGAGCACTCGCCTCAGTCAGGCGAGAAGAGTTTGCAAGGACGGTCTTGGGTTTGCAGACGCATTGCCGGGTGACTTCGCGGCAAAGATAGAGACTGATCGCATCACCCCCGAAAAGCGCGGGCGAAGTAATCCGAGAGAGGTTTCACGAGATAGGCGATGGGGGTCATATCGCCGGTGCGGAAAAACGCCTCGACGGGCATGCCGGGCACAAGGGTGGTGTCATCTGGCAGGCGATTTCGCTCGGCGTCGCTCAGAACGATGCGCGTGCGGTAATAGCTGACGCCCGTCGCCTCGTCGCGGAAAGCATCGGCCGAAACTTGCACGACTTCTCCGCTCAGCTCTGGCGTCGTGCGCTGGTCCAGCGCCGAGAAGCGCAGGATCACGTTCTGGCCCGGATGCACGAGGTCGACATCGGTGACCGGCACCTGCGCCGTGATGATCAGCGGGCGATCCTGCGGCACGATATAAAGGACAGGGTCGGCCGCGCGCAGCACCGAGCGGGGGGCAAAGACCTGAAGGCCATAAACCACCCCCGAGACAGGCGCGACGATTTCGAGGCGGCTGAGCTGTTCGATCAGGGCAACGCGTTTCTCGCGCAGTTCCAGCTCACGGTACTGCAGGTCGCGCAGGGTGGTGATGGCCTCTTCGCGGCGCATGGCGCCGAGTTTCAGAAGCTCGATATCAGTCTCTGTAATGCGCGTTTCGGCCTGCGCCTTCTGTGCGGCCAACTCGCCCAGCGTACCGGCCATGCGCGCCTCTTCGCGGCGCAGGGCCAGAAGGCGCGAGGCCTGGGTCAGGCCCTTGTCCAACAGCGACTGCTGGGTCGAGCGCTCTTCGACGATCAGATCGCTTTGCTGGCTCAGCGCGTCCTGCTGGGCCTCGATGCCCTTGATCTGGTCGGTGATCTGCATCCGGCGCTTGCGCAGTTGCTCGGTCTCGCTCGCAGCCGTTTCGGCGCGGGCGGCGAGGAGGCGGGCCTGCCCCTCCATCAGCTCGGCGGCGACGGGACGGCCCTTGGCCATCTCGTGCAAGAGCGGGTCGAACGTGATTTCGCCCCGCTCGTCGCGCTCGGCCTCAAGACGGCCGCGCCGGGCCATCAGTTCCAGCAGCTGGTTTTCGGTGATGGTCAGTTGCGACGCCAGTAGCGTCCGGTCCAGCGTGAGCAACGTGTCCCCCGCCGCCACGCGGTTGCCCTCGGCCACGAGGATCTTTTCGACCACACCGCCATCGGGATGCTGCACGACTTGCCGGTTCTGATCGACCTCGACCTGCCCCTGGGCGATGACAGCCCCTGCGAGATTGGCGAAGCTCGCCCAGATGCCGAAGCCGCCAAGCAGCAGCGCCAGACCGATTGTGCCGATCGCGATGGGCAGGCGCGCGGACCATTCAGGCGCGGTGCTCATTGCACCCCTCCCTGGCCGACCGATTGCACGATCTGGGTGCGGTTGCGCACGACATCGCGCAGCACGTCATCCTTGGGACCAAAGCTGCGCACCAGGCCGCTTTCCAGCATCAGAAGCAGGTCGCATTCCTTGATCGCGGCAGGGCGGTGCGCCATGATCAAAATGGCCTTGCCGGCCTCCTTGAACTTGCGGATGGCGGTATTCACCGCCTCGCTGCCCTCGTTGTCGAGGTTCGAATTGGGCTCGTCCAGGACCAGGATCACCGGATCGCCATACATTGCCCGCGCAAGGCCGATGCGCTGCATCTGCCCGCCCGAGAGACGCCCGCCCCCGGCGGAGACCTGCGTGTCGTAACCCCCCGGCAACTTCAGAATCATCTCATGCGCGTCGGCGTTTTTGGCGGCGGCGACCACCTGCTCGGCATCGGGATTGGCCGACAGGCGCGCGATATTCTCGGCGATGGTCCCGGCAAAGAGCTGCACGCGTTGCGGCAGATAGCCGATATGCTGGCCCAGCACATCCGGCGCGAACTGCTCGAGCGTCGCGCCGTCAAGGCGGATCTTGCCCGCAGCGGGCGGCCAGAGACCGGTGATTGCCCGCGCCAGAGACGATTTTCCCGCCCCCGACGGGCCGATCACGCCCACCGCCTGGCCAGGCTTCAGAGAGAATGTGACGCCTCTGAGAGTCGCCTCACGCTCGCCAGGCGGCACCAGGCTGACGCCCTGAACGTCCAGCCGCGCCTTGGGTGTGGGCAGGGCAGTGCGCTCCTGGTCGGGCGGCACTTCAGCCAGAAGCCGGTCAAGATTGGACCAGCCTTGCCGCGCGCGCTGCACCAGCACCCATTGGCCGACCAGTTGCTCGATTGGGGCCAGGGCTCGGCCCAGAAGGATCGAGCCGGCGATCATCGCGCCTGCCGTCAGTTGATTTTGCAGCACCAGCCAGGCGCCAAGGCCCAGCATCGCCGACTGCAAAAAGAGACGAAACGTCTTGATAGAGACGCTGAACGTGCCCGCACGATCGGCCGATCCGACCTGTTGGCTGAGGGCCTGTCCGCGCGACGTCTGCCAGCGGTCGAACGCAGCGCCGCGCATGCCCATCGCCTGCACGGTCTCCGCCTCGGCCCGGATTTCGCCCGCCATCGCATCGGCAACGGTCCCGGCTTGCCCTGCGGCCCGAACCGAGCGGCGTGTCGCCAGCTGGTTCAGCATCGCCAAGAGGATGAGGATCGTCCCCCCGCTCAGGGCAAGGGCCCCCAGCCACGGGTGAAAGATCCAGATGCCCAGCAGGAAAATCGGGGTAAAGGGGATGTCGAACGCGGCGGTCAGCACGGGCGAGGTCATCAATTGCTGCACCGATTGCAGATCGCTCAGGCCGGTGACGTTATCCTGATCGGAACTGCGCGCCGATTTGCGCAGCACCGCATCAAACACCCGCCGCTCGAGAAGGGACTGAAACCGGGCTCCGGCCCGGGCCATGATCCGGCCGCGCGCATAGTCGAGCAGGCCCATCATGCCGAAGAGAAACGCGACCAGGATGGTCAGCGCCACCAGCGTTTCCACCGACCGGCTGCCCAGCACCCGGTCATAGACCTGCAACATGTAAAGCGGTCCGGTCAACATCAGCAGGTTCACGAAGACGCTGAAAATGCCGACGAACCAGTAGAGCCCACGGGACGCGCGCCGCGCGTCGCGCAGTTCAGACGACCGGATAGACATAGTGGGTCAGGCGCGGGGCCGATTGGGGCGCGGTTTCCAGTTCGAGCATGCCGTTCAGCATGGCTCGGTCGAGTTGTGACGCAAGGCTGGCCATGCCGGGATCATCGTCGGTCACGGCCATTTCCGCAAGCAACCGACCCTTTCGGCCATAGACGTCTTCGAAGGTACGCGCAGGTGCGCGCAAAGCGGACATGGGCGGAGCAAGGCCGCTCACTGGGGGGCAGGGTTCCGGGGCGGCGGCGCTCAGCATTGTCATCAAGCGGTGCATGAATTCGGCAGTGTCAATCGGCGGCAAAGCGTTTCCTCGCGATCTTTTGGGACACCCAGTCCGGCTGGGAGGATCTGTAGACCAGAAATCCGCCGATAGCCAATAGATCCAGATGTGTGTTGAGAAAGCAGTCAATGGCATCCTGCGGCGTGCACACGATGGGCTCGCCTCGCACATTGAACGACGTGTTGAGCAACATCGGACAGCCGGTGGCCGCATGAAACGCCTTCAAGATGGTCCCTGCGCGGCCGCCTGTATCTGGATCGACCGTCTGCAGGCGGGCGCTGAAATCCACATGGGTCACGGCAGCGAATTGGCTGGTGACGGCATTTTGCAACTGCATCGGTGCGTGAAGGCCGCGCGCGCGGGCCTCCTTTACTCCCCGGGGGCCGCGAAACTCTGGTTTCAGGCTCGCCACCAGCAGCATGTAGGGGCTGTCGGTCGGCTCCTCGAAAAAGACGGCAGCCTGGTCGGCCAGAACGATCGGCGCGAAGGGGCGCCAGTCTTCGCGGAACTTGATGGAGCGGTTGACGCGGGTCAATGTTGCCTTGCCGCGCGGGTCGGCCAGGATCGAGCGATTGCCCAAGGCACGCGGGCCAAATTCCATGCGCCCGTGAAAATGACCGACAATCTGCCCTGCCGCCAAGGCCTCGGCCACGCGTGCGGCATATTCCTCTGGATCCTGAATTTCCTCGTGAACCAGCCCGGCCTTGTCGAGCGCGCCACGTATTTCAGGATCGGAATATTGTGGGCCGAGAAACGCGCCGGACGCTCCGCTGCTTGCGGGGCGTTGCGTCCCCTCGACGGCCTGCGTCTGCGCGACCTCGAGCGCGGCGCCAAGCGCGCCGCCCGCGTCGCCCGCCGCAGGCTGGACCCACAGACCGTCAATCCCCGGCACCTCGCGCAGCAGCCGACTATTGGCGACGCAGTTGAGCGCCACGCCGCCGGCCAGGCAGAGGTTTGGGCTGTTACCGCGCTGCAAGACGGTTGTCGCCAGAGCGATCATCGCCTCTTCCAGCACGGCCTGCGCAGAGGCGGCCATATTCATGTGAAACGGCGTGATCGGGGCCGTGTCACCGCGTTGCGGTTGTCCGAAGAGCATCTCGAAAAGGGGCGAGGTGGTGCTGAGGCCCTTGTCGAAATCGAAATAGCGCATGTTGAGCGTGAAGGCGCCATCCTCGCCAAGATCGATCAATTCATCGAGGATCTTCTGGCGATACTGGGGCACACCGAATGGGGCCAGCCCCATGAGCTTGTATTCACCGGAATTTACCTTGAAGCCGCAATACTGTGTGAAGGCACTGTAAAAGAGCCCCAATGAGTGCGGAAATCGGATCTCGGCCTGGGGATGAAGGCCGCTGGCATTTCCCGACCAGAGTGTCGTCGTGGAATATTCGCCCACCCCGTCCACCACCAGCACCGCTGCGCTCTGGAATGGTGAGGGATAAAAGGCCGAGGCCGCATGAGAGCGGTGATGCGGCACGAAGACGATGCGCCCGGGATCACCTGCCACCTGTTCGAGCTGGCGCGGCAACTCGTCCGAGAGGTTCTTGAGGGTCTCGATCATACGCGGCCAAAGCCGGGCGCCACGCGGCGTCAGCGCGCGCGCGTGATCGAGAATGCGCCGGGTCTTGAGACCGGGATCCTCGTAATAGGCCACTGTGCCCAGGGCGGTCCCTTCGGGCAGCTGTGACAGGCAGTAGCGGATTGCATGATCCGGAAAGCTCCAATCCGCTTTTTGCCGGGTAAAGCGTTCTTCCTGAGCCGCAGCGATGATCCGCCCACCCTGAACGAGGGCCGCGGCGGAATCGTGGAAATGCGCCGAAATGCCGAGGGTATAATCGCCGTTGGTCATGCGGGCGCGCTGCACAGATCAGTGACAAGCGGTGCCAGACGCTCTGCGAACAATGCGTTCGCGCGCATATTGGGATGGACGTCCTGCGGCAGAAAGGTGTGCTGGGCGTCATGGGGCGTGGAGATATCATGCGTTTCGGGAAACCTGGCGCAGACGGCGGCGTTGAAATCCGCATCAAGCGCGTCCAGCAGCACGAAAGCTACGGGCAGGCCTGCGGCCTTGGCTGTACGGCGCACGAGGCCCAGCACCGCGAGGGTGGGCATGTTGATCATGTAGTCATCGGGCAAAAAGATCTGGAAATCGGCCTGGCGAAGGGCCGGCTGCCAGATCGGTGGATAGACGATGCGCACCTCACCCGCCGCATCGAGCCGGGCCACCGGCACATGCTCCACCCCGAGATCATACCAGTTGCGGTTGAGATACTGACGCATGCGTTGGGGATGGGCGATGTTGCGAAACCGGTGATCGCTGATGATTGCGAAAACCGCCGCATCCACCGCCCCTGCCGCGATGTCCCGGCGCATTTGCAAAAGGTTCTGCACGGTCCCGTGGCCCCCGATGCCGCGGTTCAGAATCCGCAGGCAAGACAGGTCGCGCTGCAACGAGGCGCAGAAGGTTTCCTCGTCCGCGAGACCGGTCCCATAGGTGAACGAACAGCCGTAGATTGCAACGCGCGGTCCGCGCGCCTCTATGGCGCCCGGTACGTGACGCCAGCCATCCGGATTTATGCGCTGCAGGATCCCGTCGCGAAACCCGACCTGAACCGCATGGCCCGGCGTCAGGCTCCAACCCAGCACGGGATCGGGCCGAAACAGCAGCCGGGGCACGCTGACGATCTTCTTTGAAGGGGGCTGGGCTGGGGGCATGGCCTGCTACTGTATTGAAATCCCCAACTTTACGGGAGGGTGATGTGTCCGGCCACCATATCGGTGACGGCCCCGTTTGGATAGGGTGCGTTCTGTGATGGGATGGGCTGGATGTGTCCGGTGGAGGGCCACAAACGCTTTTGGCGCAGCCTGCAGCGAGGAGCAAACGCGTGCACCGATACCCTCACGCCGCAGCAAGAACGGGAAAAAGAACATGATGCGGCGGCAGACCTGCCGCCGCATCTGCTGAACCGATCAAGGTGTCAGACGAGCACCAGATCCAGGTCGTTCGCGTTCGTCACACCGAGCAGCGTCACTTCGTCCACGCCAAAATCGAGCACGACATCGTTGTCGATATTGAGTCTGGAATAGGTGCTGATGACCTCTGCCGCCGACAGACCACCGCCCCAAATGGCGCCATCGAGACTGATCTGGTCGACGCCGATCTCGTAATCGAGCACGACATCCTGGCCAAAGCCGGTGGTGAATATGAAGGTATCCGCCCCGTCGTCGCCGGACAGAATGTCATTGCCACGTGCGCCCTTGATCATGTCGTCGCCAGCGCCGCCGAACAGGATGTCATCGCCCTGACCGCCGCGCACGGTGTCATTCCCGGCATCGCCGTAAATGAAATCATCACCGCTGTTGCCCAGAAGATCGTCATCGTCATCGCCGCCATACATGACGTCCGCGTCGAGACCGCCATCGAGCTCGTCATCGCCCTTGGCCCCATACATCGTGTCGTCGCCGTCGCCGCCGAGCAGGATATCGTTGTCCTGGCCGCCGCGCAGCTCGTCGTCGCCGCCTTCGCCATAGATCACGTCATCGCCGCTGTTGCCTTGCAGCCAGTCATCCCCTTCACCGCCATAGATCGTGTCGTCGCCCAACTTGGCATCGACCGTATCGTCACCGGCGAGGGCGAAGATGATGTTCTGGTAGTCATCCCCGACCAGATTGTCGGCGTCGGGCGTCCCTTCGATGGTCGAGGGCGCGCGCACCGTCGAGCTCTGCGTCGATGTGTAGAAGCTCTCGGCGCCGAGCACCTCCTCCACACCCTGCAGCAAGGCGATCTCGTTGCCGTCCACCGAGATGGAGAGGTTTCCGAGCACGACCGTCTGCGTGATGTTGGTTGTCGCCAGGGCCGTATCGAGCGTGACGTTGTCCGCCCCGAGGCCGATCAGGCCGATGACGTCCTCACCGATCGTGAAGTCGGCAATGATGGAGCCGCCGACGATCTCGCCGGGGGTCTGTGCGCCGTAGGACAGGATGAACAAATCATTGCCCGCCCCGCCGGTGAAGGTGTTGGCACCCTGACCAGCCAGCCAGTCGTTACCGCTTGTTCCCATGGCAACGTCGCCGACGCCCTGGATCTCGATCTCTTCGTAATCCATCAGCAATTCGGCACTGTAGATGGTCGCGGGCTTGGTATCGCCCTTGATGTAGACCGCGAGGTCGAAGTTTTCCGTGATGTTCACGCCGTTCTCGGAAACGGTCCCGGCAAGGTTCTGCCAGCCCGCGCTGGTGGACATCGGCGAAAAGGGCGTCTCCCAATCCAGCAGATTGAGAACGGTCTGCGTTTCGACACCGACCTCGTACTTCACCTCATCTTTCGAGGGGCTCGCGGTCGCGCTCGGGTCGATCGGGATGACGACGCTGGGCAGATCCTGCCCGTATTTGTCGGGCATCAGCCGCCAGCGCGGCCCGGACCCGGCATATTCGGTGCCGTCTTCGTTGAGCACCGGCTCCCACGGCTCGCGATTCATGGTGGTGTACCAGGCATTGGTAAAGCCCTCGGCACCATCACTGGCACCGAGCGCGGCCAGATCGCTTGCAGCCCAGTTGGCTGCCAGCAAATCGTCGCGCAGGATCGTCCCTGCCTCATAGAACGTTCCGTCCCCGGCAAAATAGCCATCGGTCGACACCCAGACCTCGCGCGGGCCCTGGCCGTCCTCGTTGTAGTCGGCAATGACCTGATAAGTCGGAAGCGTGCCGATGGCGGCCTCGTTCTCGTAATCCTCGGGGCGGACCTGATCGTTCGGGTTGTTGGTAATGGTGTGATGCAGCACCAGCTCCGCCGCGGTGATCTTGAACAGCGGCTGCAGGGCCTCTTCGTCGGCGCGCTCGCTCCACTCCGCAGGAAGATCCAGTTCAGCCTCCAGACGGACATCATTGGGCCGCTTGATCTCGTTGCCCCAGCGATAGAGCAGTTTGCCGTCATCCTTGACCGTCACCGAATAGTCGGTGCTGGCCGCGATGTTTTCCGTAATCGAGTTCTCGTTGGGCTCAAGGATGTCCTTGATATCAACCACGCCATCCTGGTTTCCATCGAGGATGGTGATCGGTTGACCGCCGCCGTCGAGGGCCGTTCCGGCCAGCAGATCCGCGACGGCTAATCCATCATATTCGCCGCCGATGACGATGAGGTTGTCATCCAGCGCGTAGACGGCATCGGGATCGCCCGGATATTTCTGATCCGACAGGACGTTCTGCATGACGACATAATGTTCGCTCGATGCCTTGACCGAATTTCCGCCCAGACCGGCCAGCCAAGTTCCCAGCAAGGCCGGCGTCTTGAACGTATCGGTGGGCGCGTCGGACACGACAATGCCGATCTGTTCGCCGCCTTCCCCGATCAGGTCACCGGCGAAGCCTTCGCCGTAGACGCCATCCTCGAATTCCTTCTCCACGGCGCCTTCGAAATCGGTGACGATAAATCCGAATTCACTGTTGATCGGATAGAGATTAACACCCTCTTTGGTGACTTTCGGGTCGGCCGAGAAGTCCACCACCGGCATCTCGCCAGGAAGAACATCACCTTGGGTCAGTCCGCCGAAAGTACCTGTGACGTCATCGGTGCTGAATACGTGCTTTACACTGTAAACCGGGTCCGTGATCAACGGTTGGTCGACATCCTGTGCGGTGGTTGGATCAATCATTACAGCCATTTGGCTCTCTCCCTAAGCGTTCGTGATCTTGGAGGAGCGATTGAGTTCGGGCCTCCATGCTGTAAGAGCAACTCGGCTTTCCGAAATCACTCAAACGAGAGGATAATCACATGCATTTTTTGGCATATGATTGATTTTAATCAATGGGAGGGCGTTTCATGCAGGCATTCGCATGTGACCGGTCGCTCCGACGCCGGATCTCTCGGGCTCGGTGCGATGATTAAACCATGTTTGCACAAAGGGATAAGGTGAAGGCCAGCCGCAAACCGGCTTTGCCTGGGGTCGAGACCATCGGCTGCGACTGACAGTCTCTTTACACCGCTCGCGAGCATTAGGGCCGCGACGCCAGAGCCTAGCAGTTTTGCATCGAAATATGCGCTGAACAGGGCTCTGGCACCACTAAGATTACATAACAATGATTATCGGATAATATTATGTGTAGCGGCAAAGCTAAAATGTCACCCATGAGCAATTCAGGAATGTCACTCTGCCCTCAAAAATCATTGAGGGTGAGCAGACATGGGATGGGTGATGATGAGCGAGCGTGAGTTGAACCGTGTGGAGGTTCTGGCGCAGGTCGATGATGGTCGGTTGACCGTTGGACACGCCGCGAACGTGCTGGATTTGACGCATCGACAGATTTTCAGGCTGTTGAAGCGGTACCGCCAGGATGGTGCTGCCGCGATCCGGCACAAGGCACGCGGTAGATCTCCGAACAATCAAATTCATAAGGCCAAGCGTGACTATGCTCTGTCGCTGATCAAAGAGACCTATCCGGATTTCGGGCCGACATTGGCCGCTGAGATGCTGGCTGAACACCACGGGCTCAAGGTCTCTCGCGAGACATTGCCCAAGCGTCAGGCAGGCGGTGCCAATGGCGCGGTTACTTTCTATGATCGGTATCGCCAGCAGTTGAACGACCGCCAGGGAAAGGCGGTCGAACGTATGTCCAGGGAGGGGCCAGATGGCTTCGAAGGTGGTCTCAGCGCGGAAAGCTACCTCTCGATCACGGGAACATCGCGAGCGACCGCAACTCGTGACCTGCAAGGCCTCGTTGAAATGGGCGCACTTACCCGCACAGGTGAGCTGCGGTACACTCGATACTGGCTCAAGCTTGAGATGGCATATCCTCTGCTTGGTTCGGAAGCCTGAGCGGAAAGCATCGATAGCTGGGCTTAGCCTGACCCAATTTGACCCAACCTGCGGGGTTCTTCGCTCTCTTTGGCTGTGAACTCAATGAGCAAGTTCCCGACCATCGTTTTTCCTGAGTACACTTCTCCACACGTTTCTATTTCACCCAAGATTTCACCCAAATTGTCACCGTCCAGGCTTGGATACAGAAAATGTTCCAAAATCTCAGAGTCAGTTTTACCGGAATCGAGAGTACAAAGAAAATCTCGGATTTGGTTTGACAGTACACTTGCGCGCCGCAATTTGTCGAAAGCCTTATCGAGAATGTCATCTATATCAGCATCGTCGTTGGCGCCTGTGATCGAATACATTTCAAACCGGGCTGTCGCAGTCAGAGAAGCCATCTCATCGAATTTTTCTTTTACCAATGCCTCATGCTGATTTCTATTTAAAGTTGATGTCATGGTTGTTCCTTTCCGTTGTTGAACAAGATCGTAGATGTGCGAGCTATCAAGCGATGCAATCCCGTCCGGCATGGACGTTAATATTTTTGAAATTATCTGCTCAGAGTTACAAAGAGGGTTTAGTTTAAATCTCATTTTAAATTGGTGTTGGTAGATTCTTCCTCGAGCTGAAGGAAGTATCCATGACCATTTGCCAAAATAATAAATCCGTACCAAAAATTTCCCTCACAAGATCATCGGTTAACGATTTGCTGACGATTTCTGATGTTGCTGAACACTTTCAACTTCAACCGTCGACAGTTCGTAGGATTGTGCGGAATGGTCAGCTTTCAGCGCATAAAATAGGGCGTGACTACCGGTTGAGCTGGGCAGATGTGTGGATGATCGAAAAAGCGCCTCAGCCGCGGGGTGCCGCGCAAGAAGCACGGTATCGTCAGTCGCTCATCACGAAAGTCGACATCGCAGCGGGCATGAATGTCAGTATCCGGACCGTAGACCGTTGGATCGCCTCCGGTCTCCCGACCCGCAATGTCGGCGACAATATCCGCATGAACCCACAAGATGCACAAGAGTGGCTGAAGGCCGAGTTCGGGCTATTGGCGCCCCTATACCCGCACCTCACAGATGAGCCGGTCTAATGAGTTTTTGCGCCGCTGCAGCGGTTCGCTCGACAGCATGTTTGGACCCGCGACATTTGCACAGGCGCCCCCCAACACTAATCGGCGTTATGGTGGGGGACGCTTCTGCAAAACCGAGCGTTTGCCCGACAGAATGTGTGTTTTCCAGACAGGGCTTGGGGCAGTGGGCTGCACTGGCTTGGGGGGTTCTTGCATGAACTCTCTCAACTCAAATTTTGACCAACCGTACACACTGCATGATGCTCTGACTTGGGCGACCGGCGATGCAGAAACTTATGCTGCGATTTGCGAGCTCAAAAAAATCCCGGCGCGGCTCGGTATGATCAACGATGACATCGGGCTGATCCCTGCGGACCTTGGGTATTTTGAGACCCATATCGCGTCATCGGCGTATGGTGTCGTCTCAAAAGCCCGCGATCTCAAGTCGGCGCGTCAGCGCGGAAATGCGCGTGTCCGTGCGCTGCTCAAACGCTTCCAGCGGGCGATGGCATCGGGCGTGGGCGACGGAGAGGGTCGGGACGACTGGAACAGTCTGATTGAATTTGTTCTTCGCCGAGAAGGATTTGTCGACAATGGTGCGGCATTCACGACCGGCGCGTCGCGTGGCTTGATGATGCTGAGAGCCCGGTTTCATGTCTCCCCCAAGGCTCTCACAATCTCTGAGATCGACGGCGTGGCAGCTAACCTTAGTTCGGATAAAAGGAAGGCGTTCGGACGTGCCCTCAAAACCCTTAATAGGCTGATCGAAGAATTTGCCGGTTCTTCCGAACTTGATGGGTTGCTGCCAAATGCGGCTGTCAGGCTACCGACGCCTGTATCGGGGCGTGAGCGTATCCGGTGGATCGACCTGCCTGAAGCATTCAGATCTGATGCGGAAGCTGCAATGCAGCGTGCCCTCGCCCGACCCGAAGACCGACTGGCCGAGGCGCGGCGCCGTATCGAAGCCGGAGAAGATGCTGCCGATGTGTTGCGAGGCCTGGACGATGCCGCCGCAGGGCGCCGAAGAGCCCCGGGGAACCCCGGATCTGCGATGGCGGGCTGGCGCAGCGCAATCACCTGGCTCATCCTCGCGGCAGAGCGACATGGACACCGGCGAGATATGTTGGGAAGCCTAGCGGCACTCTTCACGAGCGAAATCCTCGAGTGTGCCTCCGCTGACCAAATTACCCGGTCGACTGCGTCAACTCGCCTGAAAGATCCGGGAAAGACGCAAACGCTGAAATCTCGTCTTACCGCACTCGAGACTCTCGCGAAGCACGGCCTCAAGATGCCTGATCTGGTCGCAATCGTCGAATTGCAGAAGCGCTTTCATCAGGGTTATATTCATAGTGCCGGGAAATTCATGACGGATGATGCAAGGCAACTATGTGACACATTGACCCACAAGCCGTCTCTCGCCGGCAACTTCGTGAACGCGCCAAAGACTATCGCCTCGCGCGCAATTGAGCGGATCAAGAACGGACAGACTGAAGGTCATCCTCAGAAAGAATTGTCAGGTCTACGCCTCTATGCAACAGCCGTTCTTTTTGCGATTCAGACATCCAGACCGGTTCGGAGCTCTAACCTGATTGGCCTGAGGTACCGCGGCACGCAAGATGTGCCCGGTCACATCACCTGGGTCAAAAAGCAAACTCACGCTGAGCTCCGCTTTCCGCCGGGTGAGATCAAGAATGACCGCGAGGTCAGCGTTCACCTGCACGGTGATGAGGCACGTATTCTCTGGGCGTGGATTTACGAACTGCGGCTGCGATACCTGGAGTTGCGCAACCTGACGGACACGCCCTATGTCCTTCCCGGTGCGGCAACTCCTCGTCTGGTCAAGTCTGGTATGCATTTACCACCTGGCTGCATCGCTCCGTCCACACTAAGTGAGATCTGGCGCGATGGCGCGGATATCATTGGCCTCGACATGACACCACACCAGTCCCGTCACGCCGTCGCGACCTTGATCCTCGCCGTCGAGCCCGGGAACTTCGCCAAAGCTGCCGCCGTGCTTGGAGATACCGAAGAGACTGTGCGGAAGCACTACGGGCGCGACAACGGGGCCGAAGCAGCAAGGCAGGTCCGTGCGGCACTCAAATCTCAACACCCTGATATTTTCAAGAAGATGAAGAGGCGGGTGGCATGACGAAAGACCGGATCACTCGATATCTTGAGCCAGTTCCGCCCGCTGTTCGGCAGCTTGTTTTGGATGATGTCAAAAACCTCGAGCCCGGCGCGGCGGCCGTTCTCGGCCGGTTCTTTGACGCGATGCGAAGATATGGCGGGCCGCGAGACGTGCCCGGCCCGGAGCCGTTCATCGAGTCGGCCAGATCGGAATCGACCCTAGCGACGCTTTTACGAGCATTGCACAGATATGCCCCGGGTGTGTCGACCGCTGCCGGGCGTGAATTGCGTAAATCCTACTACCGTCTACGAAGTGGGGCAGGGGCTTTGCCCTGCGCTCCGCCCACGCGCCCGGTACCTTTGGCCGGCCCGGAAAACTGGCCGTCATCGTGGTGCCAGATGTGGCCAGCGCTGAGATCTTCGCCAATTCGTGATAGCTCGAAGCAAAGGTATTTTGCGTCAGTTTCCCGGTGCGCGGACATGCTGCCGCGACTTGATCTGCCATTGGGGGTTAAAGCGGACAGTCCCGGTTATTTCGTGGGCATCACTCTTGGTGACGCGTTCATCGGAACGGGCGCCCGGCCACGAACCGCGAGCGGGTATCTTGACGGCCTTGTTTCGCTGATGTGTGCTGGCAAGATGGACGAAAAGACACTGAATGGTCTGCGAGCGGCGCGTGATCATTTCAAAGCTCTCGGCCGTGCAGCCGGCAAGCTGAAGACGTCCAGAATCCAGCATCTGATGGAACGGGGCGGCTTCGAGTACATCATACAGACAATCTGCCGGCTGCAAGACGAGATCGATGATCTTCCGGACCATGCGGCTCGGACGGAAAAGCTCCGTCTTGCGGTCGCAGTTCTGATGCTGCTTGTGAACAAACCGGCGCGCGCCGGGGATGTCACCGAGTGGCGGTTCGGGCATGAACTCTGTCGACGCCAAAGTGGAGAGTGGGCTCTCGATTGGTGCCAAGGCAAGACGAATGTCGACACCGGAGCCGGCCACCTGTGGCCGGAAACATGTGCGGCACTCGATGAGCTGGTGCTGCGCGGCCGGCCATCTCGGCTTGTCGCGATCGAATATCAGAAGCTTGTCGGATCAAATCTTGTAACCGGGACGGTCGGCGCTCGCTCGGTAAAGTGGACCAGTGAGCTGGTCCGTGATGCAATCGGGATCCCCGCTCACGACCTCCGAACGCTTGCTGCTGATTATCTTCGACTACATGACCCAACGACCGCGGTCTCGGTGATCCAGAGCCATCTCGGGCATGGCACCCGAAAGGCCGGAGACGAATACCGGGCGCTCGCAGAGGGGGACGCAGCAGCTGCGGCATGGCGAAGGATTCGGGAAGAGATTGCACAACAAGCTGCCGACGGTCCCTATGCATAGATTTGAACTCGCGAGACCAAATGCCGGCAGGGCGGCTTAGGCACATGGCACGAGGGAAACATCTGGAAGCCACCAGCTCTGTTGCCCATAGTCTCCGAACGCATGCACTGAAGAAATAAAGTCGCGTTGGGGTTCAAAGATCGACATTACCTTCGATTGCCTCATCAACATCGATGTTATGAGCATCAAAGCTTCGCAGAAACCTGACTGCCGCCGGCGGCAGCTCCATCACACGGTTTCCGAGTTCAATGTCATTCGCCAGCAACTCCAGGAAAGCCGTTAGCGCTGGGTCATTACCTTCCGCTTCGATCTTCACAACATCCCTCCCATCATCGACCTTCGCGGCCGTCTTCACCGTTTGTCTCATGCATCGGCCTGCAAACATGCCTCTTGTCCCAAAAATGACAGGAGGCGGACAATGACAACGGAGAACCCCAACATGACGGACCCGACGGCGGTCAAAATGACATTCAAGCAACTCATCGCGCATATCCGGATCGCGCAGCAGGTCGAGAAAATGCGCGGTGAGATCGAAGCGGAGACCGGTGCCGAAGCTGAATCGATTGCGAACGTGGCGGCGGTAGCGTGGGATCATGCGTTCGATCTATGCAAAGATCTGATCGAAGCAGAGCCTGCGACGTCGTCTGATCGGCGCTATCTGACCGTTGTGGGACTCATTGACGAGATGTTCATGACAGAGCCCGCATATCGCGATGAACTGGCTGATCGTGCCGCAGAGCAGCGCGCCGAAATGACCATGAATGATGAAGAAGTCGGACCTGAAATGATCGCTGCGCTGCAGCTGCTAACATGGCCGATCGGCGTTCCCGACACATATTCAGACCGACCGTGGCCAGGTTGTGCTCCGTAGTCTGGCGCCTGCGCCTCTTATCAAGAGGACGGGCAGTTTTGGGCTTCGTCAGCCGACTCCGCGCTGTTTGACTGCCCTGTCCGGCCGCTTGCGTGAGCTGGGGTTTGCCCGACGGCACGAAGCCACTCATGGAGAGAAGCTCCTTCGAGGATTATGTCTTCGGAGAGGTTACGGGCCATTTCGCGCAGGCAGGCTGAATGCTCTTCCAAAATGGCCTTGGCATCGGCTTCCGCGTTCTCGAGTCGATCCGCGATAGGTGCATTGTTTTCCGCTGCGTCAAGATACGAATGCTCTGAGCGGCCGCGCCAGAGCAAACTTTCATGGCCGAGGCCGAGGCGGGTATCATTATGCATCGCCAGACGTGTTGCACGAGCGAGGTCCGAGGCCTCGGAACCTCCCGAGCCTGCACCGGCGTTTCCGAACACGATGGTTTCGGCGGCACGCCCCGCGAGAAGATGAGTGAGCATCGCATCGCAGTCCTCCAAAGTTCCTGCGCGTGGTTCGTGTTGAAACCAGGTGCCCCCGCCCCAGTCCGTCATTCATGCACGGCAATGCGATGTCGATGGTCGTTGCTTCTGCGATCCTTCTGCTCGATCAGGTTAATGATGTCCTGAACAGAAAGCGGTCGGTTTTCCCGGCGCGTAGAGCCCCCTCGATATCTGCAGCCGTCTTGCCGACCGACGCCCGAGCCAGGTTATCCAAGTCGGCATCGACCGTCTGCTCGGGCAGGTCATTCTGCAGCATGCGGCGAAGAGCGCGCCGGCCTGGAAGCGGGACTTCGACGAGAACGTCGAAGGGACCCGGGCGCAGGACCGCGGCATCGATAGTTTGGGGCGCATTGCACGTGCCGATCACGATCACGCCCGGAATTTCACTGATGCGGTCGAGCTGCTCGAGAAACGCGTTCACGACCTGCCGGTTGTAGTTTGCGTTTCTCGGGTCCGGTTCTGAGCGGCTTCCGACGGAGTCGATCTCGTCGATAACGAGGACGGCGGGTCGCGAAGCGGCAGCATCGGCGAAACTGTCGCGCATCGCGGCGAGCATATCACCGAGATGTCCGGCCGACTGCCACGACGCAAAATTGCCCCTGACCAGCTGGGCGCCAGCGGTCACCGCCAAAGCGCGGGCGAGTCTGACGAAATAAACAGGCTTGAGATACTCTTCGGCGCTCACGCGGACCAGCTAGCCGGGAGGTCGAGACCTTCGGCTTCAACCTCGGTCCGAATACGCGCGACATCCTTTTCAAACAGCTCGGGAAAGAAGTCAGGCATCGGGCGCGAGACGGACTCGTTAACCCGCCGGTCTATCAGCGCATCGGGATAACTGTGCGGCGCAAGGCCTAGAAAGGTACCTATTTCCCCCAGCACCTCACGGGGGCGCTGCCGGATGTCCTCGAAGAAGACGGTCTTCAGCGCACCCTCGGGCAGCCCGGCCTTCATCCGGCGCAAGGCGGCGCCATATTCGGCATTTTTCCACATGAACGGCTTGCGCACGAATGTTTCGAACTCTTTCGGCCCCCAGCTGTCCAGCGCCTCCAGCTGTCCACTGACTTGCAGATGAAATTTGGTATGGCTCCACAGGCGCTTGATCGGATCACGCAGGGTGTAGAGCACCTTCAGATCGTCACATTTCGATGCAATTTTGGGCCAGGCCTCCTGCGGCAGCAGGGCGTAGAAATTGGAAAAGTCGCAGGACCACTTTTCCTGCCGCGCCAGGGTAAAGAGGTTGCGATACCAAAAGTCGTCCACCGGACGGTCTAGATAGTTCGTGACCCAGTGAAGGTTGCATCGGACGCGGTCGATATTGGCCCGCGCAGGGTCGAACCGCTCCAGGTAGCGCGTCTTGGCCAACTCGAGCCGCCGCTCTTCGCTGAGGACGCTCTTGTCGGCATAAAGATAGTGAAAGTAGTGGATTTCTTTTTCAGGCGTAAAATGCAGCTCTGGATGACGCTCAAGAACAGCATAAAGCCAGGTCGTACCCGCCTTCATCGCCCCTGCGCTGATGAAGAGATTGCCGAATAGTTTGTTGATCATCAGGGGCCCCGCAGTCTGTTATGTGTCGTCTAGCTTGGCATTTGAAAATGGTAAACATTCAATCTGTGCAAGATCGTGCTTCGCTTTCGACCTGGCCGTAATCAGGCGGAATGCTGCGCGATGAAGGCCGCCTTGGCCGACCTGTTCATCCTGCGCGGTCCGCCCGAGTTCATAAGATCCGATAACGTCCTATGTCGGGAAAATCTGGCTGTTTAGGTCAGCAGATCATGGGACATCCGGTGCTCCGGATGCCCTGATACGGTTGCCCAGACGGGCTTTGCCGTCAAGAAATGATCTCTTCCATAGCAAACACAGGGTATCGGTGCTGGCCGGGTGATGTGAAGGCGCGGATCGTGCCCGCCGCCCAGTCGACGTCGTCGATCTCCATCGCCCAGACATCGTGCGCGCGCAGACCAGATAGTGTCCCATCGAATGGTGTAAGAGCGCCGACCTTCGGAAAGGCCCGGGTTGTGATCAGGACGCCACGGCGGGCAACCTGCGCGACCGAAACACCCGGTGCCAAAGCCTGCTCGCAGATCGACCGTTTCTCTTCGTCAGCGCAGAACCGCTTCTTCTGACCTTTCTTGCCCGCCATGGAGTGCCTCAAGATGTCCACTATCGATGGTGGACACTATCAGCCTCGGATTCGGTCCGTCAGAGCGGCGACAACGGACGGATACCCCCAGATGACGGGCTGAGTCGGTATATCCCTTGATCGTCAGCGCGGCGTAGCCGAGTCCGGACAGGTGAGCTGCATAAGCGGCAATTGGCTCGGCGAGCTCGCCGGCCTCCATATGTATCGACCGAATTGGTCGGCATTCATCAACATTGGTCATTGGCATTCTCCTCATTGAGCGCAGAGACGCGCCCGGGGAGTAGGCCAAATTATGCGGTGTCCTACGACAGAGGCAGTCGCGCGACTTGTTGAATAGGAAGAGGTAAATTAGCCTGCCGATCTGCAGCTCTGCATATTCATGCGCTCCGCATAATTCCTGAAGTCCACTGGCTGGGTCGCCACCAAGATACGGACGGTGTGGGACGGCATCATCACGATGACACCCCGAGCGAACGCACGATCTCGGCAATCCGCACCGCCGGGGTATCGGCGGCGAGTTCGATCGCCACGTCACCGAAGATTAGCCGCAGCTTGTCATCTGGTTGCCGGGAGGGCTCCGGCGCCTGTGAATGGTCCGGGTCGCACAACACCAGCGGCG
>NZ_JBHFPF020000015.1:0-65487 GCF_043355895.2 Roseovarius maritimus | reverse complement strand
CGTCAAGACCTCCGAAGCTCCGCCCCGTCCGTCCGTCCCGCATCCCGTCAGCGCCTCAGCGCCGCCGGTGAAGGGGGTTCTACGGTTAGTTCCCCATACCCGCAACCCCTTTTTTCGACAAAGGCCGACATTTACCGTATTTTCCTGTTTTTCACATGATTTTAAGGGCTTAGATGGCACTTGTTGCGGGAATGACCGGTATGGCGCAAGTTTATGACATGCCTTCCGCCGGGTGATGCAGGGAATCGTGGTGTGGAGTCGAGGCAGAGGTCGGAGAATCCCCTTCACGCACGCTTATTTGCCCGACTCGCCGCCGAGGCCGGATACGCACTTGCCAAGACGGCGCCCGCATTTCTGTCTGCATGAACGAAAAAGGGCGGGACACTGATGTATCCTCGCCCTGCCTTCTGCTGGACCTCATTGCTGAGGCATAAGATGTGGAAGCGTGCGATTCTCCTCTGGGTCACAATTCCGGAGGCCCGCGCTCACTCCGAACAGATACACCGGCATCCGAGTCGATCGGACTTCATGTGTTACGCGTTCTTCCGCGATCCGGCGCAGCGCACCTATTCTATTGGTTCGGCAACAGGATCCTTTTGGATGATAGGCGCTGAGACCGGATCAATGCCGTGTTTTGCAAGCAGGTGATCCAGCAGCCCGCCCTCTGATGGCACGCCACCCGGAAGCGAAATCAGATATTGCCGCATCCTTCGGCCATAGAGGTGGATCGAGGTCGTTTTGTCAGTGAGATACTTTTCGACAGATTTGCGCTGGTCGCCTTTGACAATCATGCGACGCTTGGCGAACGGCACGGGGTACAGACCCGCGCACGGGAGGGCGTATTTGTCTTCCCCGGTCTTTTGAACGTAGTGGGTCACGGCCTGGGGACCCCATACTCCCCAAGGCAACTCGCTGACATGTACGGGATTACCGGCATCGGCCTTGGCCTTCAGCTTGGCCTTGAAGCTGTCGCTATACCACTCGGGTATGCCGAACTCATCATGGCTCATTTCCAGCAAACCCGCGAGCGCCGGACTGTCCTTTGGCAGACCCAGAACGCCACCATTGATATGGCTTTCACTTTCCCAGCCGAAATAATGTCCGGTCTTCGTCTCGAACGGCTTCATGCAATAGGCATCCGTGTCTGCCCAGATCGTGCGATCGGATTTCGTCAGGAGATGGTAGCGGAACACGTCCGAAAACAGCGCCAGGCTGCCTGTTCGCACATGCTGAATGAACTCATCCCGTTTCAGGATGACATCACCATGCACAATCTCGGCGCCCTCGGGCACGTTCGAAACGGGGCCATAATGATAAAGCGTTACCGGATGACCGGCGTCGAGAAAGGATTTCACGCAAAGCTGCTCGAGGTAGCTTAGCGGACCTTCGACCCACAGCATGGCGATATGGTGAAGTTTGCTCATCTTTAGACTCTGTCCTCTGTTTTCATTGCTGCCTGAGCGCCCGCCCGGCAAGCATGGTTATTTTCATTGTAGTGGGCACGTCATGGACTCAGCATCGTGACACGCGGACGGCTGGCGATTTCGGCGACGTCCCTCTCATAAAGGCTGGTCAAGTGCGCGCGTTCCTGTTCGCTCCAAGGGTCATAGCCGGGATAGTCGGGGCCGCGGGGATATGCGTCCTGGATTTCCACCCTGCGCGCCAACGCCGCCTCGCCACCGTTTCGCTCAACCTCGATTAGGAGCTCTTGAATTGCACGGTGGCTGGCGGATGGACGCCCGCGTTTGCGCTTTGGCGTGGCCAGCGCCGTGCAATCGATATCGGGTCCGCAGAGATTGGCAATGACTCTATCCGACAAGACGCGGTAATCCTCGAACCGCCAGATGAACAGCTGCGCGTCCGGAAATGTCTTGAGGCATAAATCTATCAGACCTGTCCAGCTTGGCAGGTTGGAGAGGACCGCGCGCTTCATCTGCGCCTCGGGGATGATCTTTTCGCCCGACGCTGAGCGCAGAAACTCGACGAAGGTCGAGGCGAAGAAGTCGGCGTAGTTCCGGATCGCGAGATGAAGCTCAGTGACCGGATACGGGATGTTCTGCGCAAAATTCGGGATCAGCGTCTTGCGCCAGCGATAGATAAAGCCACGGCGCACGCAATGGCCGCTATGCCCGGCCATATTCTCGTCCGACAGGATGATGCGCGCGCCCGGCGGCGCTTCGATCTGTGCAAAGAAGGAGGCGGCAATATCTTCAAGCTCGGCGTCCGTGACCTTCGGCTGAAAATCCATCCCGATTTTTTCATAGCCGTTCAGCTGAACCGGGACGGTATATTCCTTTCGTGTGTCACGGTGGTGCACGTAATACACGCCGCTTTTGCGAAGCCGGCCGGCATTGCGCTGCAGAATCGACTGGATGTGGCTCGTTGCCGTCTTGTGAACGCCGCCATGTAGCACAATCTCCGGAGTCCGCGACGCCATCGGGTCAACTGTCCTGAAGCTCGGGCGCTGCGTTTATGGCTGTGATCGCGTCGCGAAATCCGTTCCAGCCCTCGCGCTGGCGCAGCTCGGCGATCTTGGCCCGGTGCCATGCGACGGCCTTCTTGTGCAGATCGGCCAGTTCCGGATCCTTGAACATGCGTGCCAGCTCCTTGCGCAAAGCAGGTAGGCGGGCATGCAGGGACGGATCAGCCTGCGTGTTGAAGTTCATGTTGGACCAATAATCGATGCCCTGGTCGTCATCGACATGGTTGGTCCGCCCCCTGTCCCGCTTGACGAGAAAACTGTCGACCGAGCGCACGGCGTAATGGTGAAGACGCACATAGTCATGGCTGAACCCGCCATAGGCCTTCCAGCCGGAGACGAGGTAATCTTCGGGCATCGGCTTGCCGCCCCCATCGACCCACGCGATATCCCCGCGATCCAGATGAAACATCGGCCGGTGCACCCGCAGCTTTGCAAACCGCTCGTTCTGGCGCGCCAGAGTTTTCATCCCCAGGGACCGGTAGTTCGGATATTCCGTTTCGCCAAGGCCCCGGTCGAACTGATCGACCACCAGATCCTCTGAATACTCGACGCGCCCGCTATTGCCGAAGAGCTTCCAGCAGACGGATATTCCATCGGCATCGCCGACGGCGGCATAAAGGTCATCCAGCCGCCCCTTGCCGACGCGGATGTTGAGAAACTCGTCACAATCCGCGCAAAGAAGCCAATCGGCCTCTTTCACCACATCTTGCTTGGCGGAATCTCGCAGGGCGGTGCGCTGCGGGCTGATACCTTCCTTCAGCGGATTCTGGCGGTGCGTTGCCAGGCCCAACGCCTCGAGGCGCTGCGCGATCAGGTCGGTCCCGTCATCGCAATCATTCGTGTAGATCAGGCAGTCGGTGAATCCGATCATGCGATTATAGGCCACCCACTCCAGCATGAATGGCCCTTCGTTCTTCATCGTGGTGACAAGAACGCTTTTGAGGCCCAAGCCCTTGGCGGGCGCCTTTCTTCCAGCGTTCTCAGGCGTCCTGATCCGGGCCATGCTTCCGTCCGTCGGGATCTTGGCGCGCCGGATCTTGGACTGGCCGCCAACCTGAAGGTGCGCCTCACCCTCTGGGGCCGTGCTGGACGGCGCGGCCGGTTCGCTGACGGGGGCTTTGATCACCGGCGCTTCGGAAGCGGGGTCTGTCGCCTCGGCGCGGCGCTTGGCCCGGCGCAAGCGGCGGCGGAACGCCTTGTCGAACCCATCGGCCAGCGCCTCGCGGCCCTTGTCACGGAAGTGGTTGGAAATCGCGCCGCGATACCACCGCAGGTCGCGCCGCGCGCGATAGAGGTCATAGAACTCGGCTTCGGTCAGCTCATCCATGATGCAGCGGGTCATCACCGGTTTCAGCGCGCCGATCTTGCGCAGGAATACCGCCGTCTTGTGCTTGGAAAACCAGCAGTTGAAAATACGGATGTTATCGCCATGAAAGCGCTCGATATGCTGGCGATCAAGCTCGAAATAAGGATCATAGAACACATTTACGCGCCCAGCGCCCTGCGTCACCGCCGCACCGTCGCCCAGCGGCAATGTCCAGTCCTGCCGCTGCCCATTCTCATACCGCGTCTCCCACGGCACCAGATCGGGGTCGAGCGTGGTTTGCGGGTTGATCGCGACCACATGCGCGCCGGGTACCAGAGACGAGAAGGCCAGCGAGGCATAGCCGCCCATCGAGACCCCGGCAAAAACAACGCGCTCATATCCTTCGAAAAAGCCCTCCGCCACCAGCGCCTCGAACCGGCGGATCAACCCTTCGTCACGATACCAGTCGCTGACATGTGCCATTACACCCAGATGGGAAAAGCCGCTATCGGCCGCGAACTTGTAGGCCCACGGCTCACGCAGGACGCTTTCATCATTGACGTTCGAGAGGTTGTCGAAGGTCACCAGCAGGCGGTCGCTGGGCCGTTTGACGAACATCAGCGAGTGACGAAGGTTCTTCTCGAAAAATCCTTCACCCTCGGCGCCGGGGCGCAGATCATCCAGCCACCGGGGCGTCTCGGACGCGTCATCGGGGCTGTCGCTGTCGTCTTGGTCTGCCATATATCCAACTTTTCGTTGCCTGTTGCGCTGCGCATCGTGGGTCCATCGGCCTGCCTCAACCACCCCGGCGCTTTGGCCGTAGCATAGCCTGCGCCATGCAAAACTGACAACATATCTATGATTCCTTGGTTATTGTTTCTTGATGCGAAACCGATCCGCCACATTATTCCCTCAAACACTGACCAACCACGCCAACCTTTGCCTTACGCTGCGTATGGCATACCAAGGCGCAACGCCGCACATCCAAGCGCCAGGAGGCACGCATGCTGGACACCATCAACCGCGCGATCATACCGGTCACGGCGCTTGCCCTATCGATCCTTGCCATCGGGCTGGCCTTCATCAATGCCGGCTGGCTGCTGGTGTTGATCTTCACCGTGCCTGTCGTGGTGCTGGGCGTCTATGACCGCAATCAGAAAACCTGGACCATCACCCGCAACTACCCTGTCGCGGGCCGCGTGCGGTGGCTGTTCTACAAACTGCGCCCCTATCTGCGCGCCTATATCGTCGAGGACGACCTCAGCGGCACGCCCTATTCCTTCGATGCGCGCAACCTCGTCCATGCCCGCGCCCGCGGCGAGACGGACACGCACCCGTTCGGGACCGAGCGGCAGACCGATGCAGAGGATTACCACTGGCTCCTGCACTCCATGGCGCCCGAGAATGACCCCGACACAGCCCCGCGCGTCCATGTCGGCCACGATCAGACATCCAAGCCCTATTCGGCATCGATCCTCAACGTCTCGGCGATGAGTTTCGGCTCGCTCTCTGCCAATGCGATCCGGGCGCTGAATATCGGGGCGGCCAAGGGCGGCTATTACCATGACACCGGTGAGGGCGGTGTCAGCGATCATCACAGGGCGCATGGTGGCGATCTGGTGTGGGAGCTGGGCTCGGGCTATTTCGGCGCGCGCGGCAAGGACGGCAATTTCGATCCCGAGATGTTTCGCGACACGGCCCAGAGCGATCAGGTCAAGATGACGGAAATCAAGCTGAGCCAGGGCGCCAAGCCCGGCCATGGCGGCATGCTTCCAGGCAGCAAGGTCACGGCGGAAATCGCGCGGGTGCGCGGCATCGAGCAAGGCAAGGATTGCATCTCCCCCCGGGCGCACAAGGCGTTCTCAACCCCGATCGAGATGCTGGAATTCGCCGCGCAAATGCGCGAGTTGTCGGGCGGCAAGCCGGTAGGGATCAAGCTTTGCATCGGACAGCCCTACGAGGTCTTTGCCATGATGAAGGCGATCCTTGAAACCGGCATCAAGCCAGAGTTCATCGTCGTCGATGGCGGCGAAGGCGGCACGGGCGCCGCCCCGCTGGAGCTGTCGGACTGGATGGGCACACCCCTCAACGAAGGGCTGATCCTGATGCGCAACGCGCTGGTCGGCTGCGGTCTCAAGAACGACATCAGGCTCGTCGCGGGCGGCAAGATCTATTCCGGCATGGGACTTGCCCGCAGTATCGCGCTGGGGGCCGACTGGTGCAATGCCGCGCGCGCCTTCATGCTGTCGGTGGGCTGCATCCAGTCGCAGCGCTGCCATATGGACACCTGCCCCACCGGCGTCGCGACCCAGAACGCGGCCCGCCAGCGCGGCCTCATCCCCGAGGTGCAGGGCGTCCGGTCGGCGCGCTTTCATCACAAGACGGTCGCGGCGTTGGTGGACATGATCGCGGCCGCCGGCCTCAAGCATCCCAATGAATTGCAGCCACATCACATGATGCACAGAACCGGGCCGCAAGCCGCACTGCCGATGGACCTGATCCACTCCTTCCTTCCAGAGGGCATTTTGATCGATGCGCCCGAAGATACGCTTTATTCCGAGTGGTGGGCGGCCGCGCAGGCCGAGAGTTTCCGCCCGGCTACCGATCTTGTGCGTCTGCGTGCCAAGGCCAGCCAGGCAGACTATATGTCCTGAACTGCGCCGCGACCCGACCATCCGCCACGAAAAGGGCCCGCGCATGTCCCCATGCGCGGGCCCTCTCAAGCGTATCGCCGATCAGTGAACGACGGCATCCTCCGGCGGTTGCCGCTTGGTCGTGCCGACGCGGTCCCCGATGATGAGGCCCCCGTCGCCCGCCGTCACACCCACGGTCGAGCCGTCCAGCACGTCACCGGCCAACAGCATTTCAGCCAGCGGATCCTGAACCGCACGCTGCAGCACACGCTTGAGCGGGCGGGCACCGAAGACCGGGTCATACCCCTCATCGGCCAGCCACTTCTTGGCCGCCTCGTCCAGATCCAGCGTGATCTTGCGAGCCGCCAGACGTTTCTTCAGCCGCTCAAGCTGCACGTCGACGATGCCGGTCATGTTGTCGCGGCTCAGCCGGTCAAAGATCACCGTCTCGTCCAGCCGGTTCAGGAACTCGGGCCGGAAATGGGCCCGCACCGCCTCCATCACGCCGCGCTTGGCATCCGCCGCGTCGGCACCTTCCGGCAGCTGGCTCAGCGCCTGGCTTCCGAGGTTCGACGTCAGGACGATCAGCGTCTGCTTGAAGTCGACGCGGTGGCCCTGACCGTCGGTCAGCACACCGTCATCCAGCACTTGCAGGAGCACGTTGAACACATCCGGATGCGCCTTTTCGACCTCGTCGAACAGCACCACCTGATAGGGGCGCCGGCGCACGGCCTCGGTCAGAACGCCGCCCTCGTCATATCCGACATAGCCGGGAGGCGCGCCGATCAGACGCGAGACGCTGTGTTTCTCCATGAACTCCGACATGTCGATGCGCACCATCGCGTTGTCGTCGTCAAAGAGGAACTCGGCCACCGCCTTGGTCAGCTCGGTCTTGCCCACGCCTGTCGGCCCGAGGAAGAGGAAACTGCCCAGCGGACGGTTCTCGTCGTTAAGTCCCGCACGCGCACGGCGCACGGCATTGGCCACGGCCTTGACCGCCGTATCCTGACCGATGACCCGCTTGTGCAAACCGGCCTCCATGCCCAGCAGCTTCTCCCGCTCGCCTTCCAGCATCTTGGCGACGGGAATGCCCGTCCAACGCTCGACAACCTGCGCGATCTGCTCGGGGCGCACGGCCTCTTCGACCATGACGCCGTCCTCTTCGGACTGCTCGGCCTCGGCCAGTTGCTTTTCCAGACCGGGGATGACGCCGTAGCTCAGCTCACCGGCCTTGGCCAGATCGCCCGCGCGCTTGGCGTGATCCAGATCGATCCGGGCGCGGTCCAGCTTTTCCTTGATGTCGCGCGCGCCGGCCAGCTTGTCACGTTCGGCCTGCCATTTCGCGGTCATCTCGCTCGATCGGTCCTGCAAGTCCGCCAGTTCCTTTTCCAGCTTGACCAGCCGATCCTTGGAGGCGTTGTCATCCTCTTTCTTCAGCGCCTCGGCCTCGATCTGCTTTTGCATGATCTCGCGGTCCAGCGCGTCCAGCTCTTCGGGCTTGCTATCCACTTCCATCCGCAGACGGCTGGCGGCCTCGTCCATCAGGTCGATCGCCTTGTCGGGCAGAAACCGATCCGTGATGTAGCGATTGCTCAGCGTCGCAGCCGCCACAAGCGCGCTGTCCGCGATCCGCACGCCATGGTGCAGCTCGTATTTCTCCTTGATGCCGCGCAGGATGCTGACGGTGTCCTCGACCGTCGGCTCGTTGATGACCAGCGGCTGGAACCGCCGGGCCAGAGCCGCGTCCTTTTCGACATGTTTACGGTATTCATCGAGCGTGGTCGCGCCGATGCAGTGCAGCTCGCCCCGCGCCAGCGCAGGCTTGATGAGGTTGGCCGCATCCATCGCGCCATCGCCCTTGCCCGCGCCGACCAGTGTATGCATCTCGTCGATGAAAAGGATGATCTCGCCCGCTGCATCCGTCACCTCGTTGAGGACGGATTTCAGACGCTCTTCAAACTCACCGCGATATTTCGCACCGGCAATCAGCGCGCCCATATCAAGGCTCAGCAGACGCTTGTTCGCAAGGCTTTCGGGCACGTCGCCATTGACGATGCGCAGGGCAAGGCCCTCGGCAATCGCGGTTTTACCGACGCCCGGATCACCGATCAGAACCGGGTTGTTCTTGGTCCGGCGGCTCAGCACCTGCATCGCGCGGCGGATCTCGTCGTCGCGGCCAATGATGGGATCGATCTTGCCCTCGGCGGCGGCGGCAGTCAGATCGCGCGTGTATTTCTCCAGCGCCTCATAGCTGTCCTCGGCACTCGCCGTATCGGCGGTGCGCCCCTTGCGGATGTCATTGATTGCCTCGTTCAGCGTCTGGGCCGAAACATTGCCCGCCTCGAGCGCTTCCTTGGCCGGGGATTTCGTCAGCGCCAGCGCCTGCAGCAGACGCTCCACGGGCACGAAACTGTCCTTGGCCTTGGTCGCCAGCTTCTCGGCCTCGGCCAGAACCTTGCCGGTCTGCTGGTCCATGTAGGTCTGGCCCGCATCGCCCTGCACGACCGGGATCTTGGCGACCGCAGCGTCATTGGCCTGCGCCACCCGCGCCGGATCGCCGCCCGAGCGGCGGATCAGATTGGCGGCAAGGCCTTCTTCGTCATCGAGAAGCGCCTTGAGCAGATGTTCGGGCGACAGACGCTGGTGGCTTTCACGCATCGCGATGGTCTGCGCCGCCTGAATGAACCCGCGTGAACGCTCGGTGAACTTGTTCAAGTCCATGTTGGTCTCCTTTTTACAAGCGATATTCCGGTGGCGCACCCTGTTTGAGGCATGTGCCGGTGGAACCCTCTAGTTGTATTTGGGCAACAGGCGAGACGGCTTCAAGGCCTGCCAACCCCCAAAACGCCGCTTTGGTAAACTTTTCGTGCCCTGTGATGAAACCGTAACAGCTGCCGCTTAGTTAATCTTGAGAGGGGCGAGTTATCCACAGGCCCTTCACCTGCCGATGAGGTTGGTTCAACGAAGGAGCAGTCCCATGAAGATCGAGAAAATTCAGTTCGATAACGTGCGCTACAATCCCGAGATCGGTGCATTCGAAACGCTGGTGAAAATCCACGATCAAGGACAGACGTTTTCATACCCGGCTTCCGTGGCTGCCCCACTGCACGCCGAGTATGGCCTGATCGCGCGCGGCCTCTCGCAGGCGGCTCGCACGGCGCACAAGAACGCGGCTGGCAAGACCCGGCTTCATCACGCGGCCCCGTTAAAGCAGGCCATTGCCGATGCCAGCCAGAAAAGCCTGCTGTCGCGCCTTCTGGGCAACGCGGCTGCCTGACAAGCGCACAGGTGCGGTTGACCTGAGGCCGGTGCGCCGTATGTAGGGCGCACCAGTTGAACCCGGAGCCGCGCCCATGACACAGACCCCCGACAATCGCCTGATCGTCGCTCTCGACGTGCCTGATGCGCTTACGGCCCTCAACCTTGCAGAGCAGCTCGGCTCTCAGGTCGGGTTCTACAAGATCGGCCTTGGCATGCTGACCGGCGGCGGTTTGGCCCTTGCCAACGAACTCAAGTCCGAGCACGGCAAGCGCATTTTTCTCGATATGAAACTCTTCGATATCGGCGCGACGATCGAGGCCGCCGTGCGCGGCTTGGTCCGGTTCGATCTGGACCTGCTGACGGTGCATGGCGATCCGCATGTCGTGCGCGCGGCCGCCGAGGGCGCGTCGGGCAAGCCGACCAAGATCCTTGCCGTGACCATTCTGACATCACTGGACCGCGCCGATCTGGATGCGGGGCTGATCACCGCGGGGGATATCCCCGACCTGGTCACGACACGTGCCGCCCGCGCATTCGAGGCGGGCGCTGATGGAGTCATCGCCTCGCCGCAGGAGGCCGCAATGATCCGCACCCTGCCCGAGGCGGCGGGGAAACTCATCGTGACCCCTGGCGTGCGGCCGGCCGGCAGCGCGATGGGCGATCAAAAGCGCGTGGCGACCCCGGCGCAGGCTTTGGAGGACGGCGCCGATCATATCGTCGTCGGTCGGCCCATCTGGGCCGCGGATGATCCGGCTCGGGCCGCTGCAGATATTTTGGCCAGCCTGCCCTGATCGAAATCGAGCGTCAGAAGAGAGTTCATGCCTTCGGCGAGGATATTTTTCGCAAGAAGAACGGGCGGGATTAGCGCCGACCGGAGGACGTGTTAAGCTGGATCATGCCTGCATTCTGCCGCGACTGCCTGACCGAGAACGACCCCGCGCAGCGCCGCTGCGTGGGCTGTGGGCGGCCGCGTGTCATCTCGCATCCCGAGCTTTACGATCTGGGCATCGCGCATATGGATTGCGACGCCTTCTATGCCAGCGTGGAAAAGCGCGATGACCCGAAGCTGGAGGGCAAGCCGGTGATTATCGGCGGCGGGCGGCGCGGCGTGGTGTCGACGGCCTGCTACGTGGCGCGGATTCGCGGCGTGCGCTCGGCCATGCCGATGTTTCAGGCCCTGAAGCTCTGCCCCGATGCAGTGGTGATCAAACCCCGGATGGAGGTCTATGCCACCGTCTCGCGCCAGATCCGCGCAATGATGGAGGATATGACCCCCGCCATCGAGCCCTTGTCGCTGGACGAGGCCTTCATGGATCTGCGCGGCACCGCGCGCCTGCACGGCGCGCCGCCCGCCGTGATGTTGGCCCGGCTGGTGCGGCGGATGCGCGACGAGCTGGGCGTGACGGGATCGATTGGGCTGAGCCACAACAAGTTTCTGGCCAAGATTGCCTCGGACCTCGACAAACCGCGCGGATTTTCGGTGATCGGCGTCGCCGAGACCGGGGATTTTCTGAAGGAGAAACCCGTGCGCCTGATCTGGGGCGTGGGGCAGGCGGCGCAGGCGTCATTGGAGGCGGCGGGCATTCGCACCTTTTCAGATCTGCTGCGCTGGGAGCGGACCGACCTGCACGCGCGCTTTGGCGCGATGGGCGACCGGCTATGGCATCTGGCGCGCGGCGAGGATCATCGCCGCGTGGATGCGCGCGCACCGGTCAAGTCGATCTCGAACGAGACGACGTTCAACGAGGATACCGGCGATCTGGAGATCCTTGACGGGCATATCTGGCGGCTGGCCGAGAAAGTGTCGGACCGCGCCAAGGCGCGGCATTTGGCCGGGCGCGTCGTCACGCTGAAGCTGAAGCGCGCCAACCATAGCAGCCTGACGCGGCGCCAGTCGCTTCGCGATGCCAGCCAGATGGCCGACACGATCTACCGCACCGCCCGCGTGCTGATGGATGGCGCGGCAGGCGAGGCACCCTTCCGCCTGATCGGGGTCGGACTGTCGGACCTGGTGGATGAGAGCGTGGCCGATCTTTCGGGGGATCTTCTGGATCCCGGCGCCTTGCGGCGCAGCGGGGCCGAGCGAGCCCGCGACCAGATCCGTGCGCGATTCGGGGAGGCGGCCATCGTCAAGGGGCGCGCGCTGCGCTGACCCTCTATTCCGCAGCCAGCGGCATGCGTAGGGGGCGGCCGATCGCGGCCAGTTCCGCGGTGATGCCGGCCATCACTTTCCGAAACGCCTCGAAATCGGCATTGGGCGTCACCGTGCGCTCATCCATGTAGAGCGCGCGGTCGATCTCGATCTGGACGGCATGGCGGTCGCGCGGTGGGCGGCCATATGTCTGCGTTATGTAAGCCCCGGCAAAGGGCGTGTTGCGCGCGACGGTCAAACCTGCGCGTTGGAACGCGGTCTCGATCCGCTCGATGATCTCACGGCTGGCCGAAGCGCCGAACCGGTCGCCCAGCACGACATCGGGACGGCGTGCGCCGTTGCGCACAGTGCTGTCCAACGCTTCGTGCGGCATCGAGTGGCAATCGATCAGAATGGCATTGCCAAATGCGGCATGCGCGCAGTTCAACTCGGCCGTCAGGGCGGCGTGGTAGGGCCGCCAATAGGTGTCGATCCGCTGCCGTGCCTCGTTCATGCTGATCTTGCCATCATAGATCACGCGGCCACCCGCCACGACGCGCGGGATGACGCCCAGCCCCGAGGCAATGCGCGGATTGTGGCCATAATGGCGCGCCCCGTCGATCAGCGCCGGGTCCAGCTCGTTCGCGTTGCGATTGAGATCGATGAAAGCGCGAGGAACGCCAGCCAGAAGCAGCGGCGCGCCATGATCGGGCGCGTCGGCAAAAAGGCGGTCGACAAAGGCATCCTCCGAGCTGCGCATCGCCAGCGCGTCGGGCCGCGCCCTCGCGAGGAAGGCGGGAGGATAGTCGCAAGAGCTATGCGGCGACGCAAAGACGACGCTGGTTTCGCGACGCGCTGGGGCGTGCAGGTGATAGGCGGCTTTGGACATTGCGGCTCCGAACGTGACAGGTCATGATAGACTGATAAATCAAGTGATCAAAAGCCCCTTGATCCTTGGTCCGACTCCTTTTATAGACCGGCGAACCGACGCGAGGATCGTGTTTCCGGAATATTTGGAGCGCGGTACAAGTATTGGTATTCATGGGCGATTAGCTCAGTGGTAGAGCACTTCGTTGACATCGAAGGGGTCACAAGTTCGAACCTTGTATCGCCCACCATGAATTCATTGGTTCCGATTGACGGGGCCGCCCGCAACCTCAGGCGCTGGCCCGCGCCGCGACAGACAGGAGATGAACGATGAAAGTTCGCAACTCGCTCCGCTCGCTCAAGAACCGGCACCGGGATTGCCGCGTCGTGCGCCGCAAAGGCCGCGTTTACGTGATCAACAAGACCCAGCGCCGCTTCAAGGCCCGTCAGGGCTAAGTCGAGCAGGCACCGCGCAAGCGGTCGAAAAATCAAGCCCCGTCCCGGTTTTGCCGAGGCGGGGTTTTTCTTTGGTGCGCTCTCTCTTGCCGGAACGCCCGAAACTGGCTTAGCTGGCGGCGAATGAAACCGGAGGTCTGCCATGCGCGCGCAAAAGATTATCGTCGTGGGGGCAGGTATCTGCGGGCTGTCCTCGGCCATCTGGCTGCGGCGCGCGGGGCATGACGTGACCCTTATCGACAAGGACGGGCCGGGCGCGGGGGCGTCCTATGGCAATGCGGGCCTTCTGGCGGAATGGGCTGTCGTGCCGATCAGCGGGCCGGGTATCGCATGGACCGGGCTGAAATACCTCACCTCGCGCGATGCGCCCCTGTCGATCCAATGGGGGCAGTTGCCGCGCCTCGTGCCGTGGCTGCGGCAGTTCTTGCGCAATTCTTCGGATGCCAAGACGCGCGAGATATCCGCCGCACTATCGCATCTTCTGCACGATTCGGTCGATCAGCACCGCGCGCTGGCGCGCGGCACGCGGGCCGAGCGTTGGATTGCCTCCAGCGATTTCGGCTGGGCCTATGCCAACCGCGCCGCTTTTGATGCCGATGCCTATGGGTGGGAGCTGCGCCGCATGGCCGGATACACTCCGGAGGTGATCGAGGGAGACGCCGTGCGCGAGGTCGAGCCGATGCTGGGCGCCGCGACAAGGTGCCTCGTGCGGCTGCGCGGGCATGGGCATGTCACCAATCCGGGTGCCTATGTGGCTGATCTGGCGCAGGTGCTGGAAAACGAGGGCGGCACCTATCGCCGCGTCGAGATGCGCGATGTGACGATGGTCGATGGCCGGATCATCGAGGTGATCACCGATCAGGGCGCCCTGCCCTGCGACGCTGCGGTTCTGGCCGCCGGGATCTGGTCCGAGCCGCTGGCGCGCAAGCTGGGGGTGAAAGTGCCCTTGGTCGCCGAGCGTGGCTTTCATCTTGAGTTCAAGAACCCGTCACAGATGCCGCGCATGCCCTTGATGATGACCAGCGGCAAATTCGCGGTAAATCCTATGGCGCAAGGCCTGCGATGCGCCGGGATGGTCGAGTTGGGCGGCACCTCGCCCAGGATCTCGCGCGGGCCGATCGAGCTCTTGCGCCGCAACGTGGCAAAGGTCTTTCCCGATCTCGAATATGAGGAGGTCGAGGAGTGGATGGGCTACCGCCCCTCGACCCCCGACAGCCTGCCGATGATCGGCCAGATGGGCGCGAGCGGCGTCTATGCCGCCTTCGGGCACCAGCATATCGGCCTGACCGGCGGGCCCAAGACGGGTCGCTGGGTGGCGGATATGATCGGAGGGCGCGGCAATGCCGAACTGGAGGCGTTCGGCGCGAACAGGTTCACCTGACGCGCCGAACCTCCGCGCTTAGCCCAGCATCTTGCGCAGGCGTGCCATGCGGTCGGCGACCTGGCCTTTCAGGAAGTCGTTGTTCAGCGCGCCATCCTCGCCAAACTCATTCTGCGCGGCAGCGACCAGGATCAGCGGCCCGTGCACGACATTGACCTGAAGTTGCGTCAGGATCTGGTGAGTCATGAAATGCCCGGTCTCGCCCCCAGTGCGCCCGCCGGCAGCCGACATGATAACGGCGGTCTTGTCCTTCAACACCGAGGGCTTGGCCCGGCTGAGCCAGTCGATCGCGTTCTTCAGAACGCCGGAAATCCCCTTATTATACTCGGGCGCGCCAATGACCAGCGCATCGGCGCGGTGCACCTGATCCATCAATGTCTGAACTGAGGCCGGAGTGCCGGCATCCTCGACATCGCCGTCGTATAGCGGTAGGTTCAAATCCGCCTCGATCACCTCGGCGGCGCCGAAGGCGCGCACCGCCTCGGCGATCAGCATGCGGTTATAGGACGCCTTGCGAAGCGAGCCGGACAGTGTCAGCAGGACAGGCTTGGTCATCGAAATTCCTTTCGGGCTTTACTGACGTGTTATGTGCATCGCGGCATGAGCAAGGCAAGCGGCGCTGGCGCACAGGGGCTGTGCGGCCGGGCAGGACAAGAAAAAGCCCCAACCGCTGGGAGGCGTCCGGGGCAGGTGGCCGTTTCCGGCTTGCAGAATGGGAGAAAATCGCAAAATCACTAGCCTAAGGCGACTACCACTCGGCCGGGCCCTTGTCGGCAAAGGCGTGCACCAGGAAATCGATGAAGGCGCGCACCTTGGGCTGGGTAAAGCGGCCTGGCGGATAGACCGCATAAATGCCTTGGGTTTCAACCGGCAGATCGGGGATCACGTCCTCGACCAAGCCTTTTTCCATCGCGCCCGCATAGAGAAAGCTGGGAAGATACGCGATGCCAAGACCGGAAATCGCTGCGTTCAGCAGCGACTGCCCATCATTGACCGACAGGCCCCCCGCGGTGCGCACCTGGCGCTTTTCACCTGAGGGCGCGGTCAGCTTCCACACGGATCCGCCTGCCTGGCTGGAATAATGCAAGAGCTTGTGCTCGTTCAGGTCGTCGATCTTGGTGGGGCGCCCATATTTGGCGATATATCCGGGCGACGCGATCATGCGCTTGGTCGTTTCGGTCAGCTTGCGCGCGCGCAGGGTGCTGTCCTCCAGCTCGCCAATGCGGATTGCCATGTCAAAGCCCTCGGAAATCAGCTCCACGTAGCGATTGTTCAGAACCATGTTGACGGTGATGTCGGGAAATTCGTCCAGGAAAGTGCCCAGAACCGGGCTGAGATGATTCACGCCGAAATCGGTGGCAACGCTGATTCGCAGAAGGCCCGACGGGTCGCTCTGCATCGAGCTGACCAGCGCATCCGCCTCGCCCGCATCGTTCAGCACGCGCAGGGCGCGGTCATAATAGGCAAGGCCGATTTCGGTCGGACTCACCCGGCGCGTCGTGCGGTTGAGCAGGCGCGCGCCAAGCCGCGCCTCCAGCGACGAGACATGCTTGGAGACCGCGGATTTCGAAATGCCCATCTTGCGCGCCGCATCGGTAAAGCCGCCCTGATCCACCACGGTGGCGAAGGCTTCCATTTCGGTCAGGCGATCCATGCATGCATCCTTCCGTCAATTCTTCGACGGTCGGTATGCGGGGCAATCTGGGCGCAATCGCGGCACGCACCGGACAATATCAGGGTTTTGTCGCGCATCGTCCGTGGCAGGGCAACGCGGAAACAGCCGTTTCCGGGCGACGGAAGAACCGGGACGGTCTAGAAAAGGCTTCCCTGATCCGGTGCATCCTTCTTGGCGGTCTTCTTTTTGGCCACGCTTGTCGCGCCGTCAACGCTGAGGCGGCCATCGGCGAATTCGATCTCCAGCGCGCCTGCCGCCTTGGCGGCCTTGCGCGTCGTGACCAGCGCGCCATCGCCGCGCACAACCGCATAGCCGCGCTCCAGTGTCGCCTTGTATCCCAAAGTCTCGCGCAAGCGGTCGAGGGCGGTGATGCGCTGCGTCCAGCCAGCGATCTGCCGCTGCCCGGCGACCGACAAGCGCAGCGCCATGCGATCCATCTGATCCCGCCGCGCCGCCACACCCTCGCCCGGCGCGCGGGTGGCAAAGCGCGCGGCCAGCGCGTCAAGGCGGCGGCGATCATCGCGGGTGCGGCGCTGCAGCGCGCCGCCCATCCGCTCGGACGCGGCGGTCAAGCGGCGGGTGTCGCCCTCGATCATCCGGCGCAGCACACCGGGGCGCAGCGCGCCGCCCGCCTCGGACAGGGCCACGCGGCGCAGCTGCACGCCGCGGATCAGCGCGGCAGGCAGGCGGTCGCCCCAGACATCAATGCGCTGGCGCGGACCGTCCAGCAAAACCTCGGGCCGGGGCAGTGCGCGGGCCAGATCGCGCAGGCGCTGGCCGCGCTGCGCCACACCACCGCTGAGCGCATGGATCAACCGCCCCTCCTGCCCGTCGAGCCAGGCGAGCAACTCCAAACGAACCGGCACGGCCAGCTCGGCGGCGGCAGTCGGCGTCGGGGCGCGCTTGTCTGACGCATAGTCGATCAGGGTCGTATCGGTCTCATGCCCGACGGCCGAGATCAGCGGAATGTCACTCGCTGCCGCTGCGCGCACCACTGATTCTTCGTTGAAGCCCCAGAGGTCCTCGATGCTTCCGCCACCCCGCGCCACGATAATCAGATCGGGGCGCGGCATGGCGCCGCCGGGCGTCATGGCGTTGAAGCCCTGAATCGCGCGCACGACTTCTGGCGCACAGCGCTCGCCCTGCACGGCAACGGGCCAGATCAGAACCTTGCGCGGAAAGCGGTCGCGCAGGCGGTGCAGGATATCGCGGATCACCGCGCCCGAGGGCGAAGTGACGACGCCAATGATTTCGGGAAGGTAGGGCAGACGCTTCTTGCGGCCCTCGTCAAAAAGACCCTCGGCGGCCAAGGCAGCCTTGCGCCGCTCCAGCATGGCCATGAGCGCGCCCGCGCCTGCGGGTTTGATATCCTCGATAACGATCTGGTAGCGGGACTGGCCGGGGAATGTGGTCAGGCGGCCGGTTGCGACCACCTCCATACCCTCTTCGGGCTGGACGGGCAGACGGCCCGCGACACCCTTCCAGATGATGCCGTTGATGACGGCGCGATCATCCTTGAGGTCCAGATAGATATGCCCCGATTTCGGCCGGGACACGCGGCCGATCTCACCTTTGACGCGGACAAATGAAAACTCGCCCTCGATCAGCCGCTTGATCGCGCCCGAAAGGTCCGAGACCGAGAATTCTGGCGCATTCGCGCCGGGATCGGGATCATCAATGAGGTCAGACATGCCCCATCAATGCCCTATCCCGGCGCGCTTGAAAAGACGCGCGGCAGATGTGCCGCGCAACTTGCTTTATGCCGCGCGGTCGCGGTGCTTACCTTCTGCGACTTCTTCGATCAGCTTGGCGTTGAAGGCGGGCAGATCGTCAGGATTGCGACTGGTCACCAGTGCCTGATCGACAACGACTTCGCTGTCTTCCCACTTGCCGCCCGCATTTTCGACATCCTTGCGGATGGACGGGTAGGATGTGAGGCGGCGGCCATCGACGATTTCGGCCTCAATCAGTAGCCATGGTGCGTGGCAGATCGCGCCGATGGGCTTCTTGGCATCCCAGAAGGCGCGCACGAAGGACACAGCATCGGGGTTAGCGCGCAGGATATCGGGGTTGATTTGCCCCCCGGGCAGCATCAGCGCGTCATAATCGGCCGATTTGACGGCATCCAGCGTGTGATCCACCTTGACCTTGCTGCCCCAGTCGTCGCCGTCCCAGCCGCGGATCTCACCGCCCTCGGGGGCGATGACATGCACGGTTGCGCCAGCCTCTTTCAACGCTTTCATAGGCGATTCCAGCTCGGATTGCTCAAAGCCGTTGGTGGCCAGAATTGCGATTTTGCGGTCAGAAATATCAGCCATTGCATTTCCTTTCCTCGTTACGAATGATCTGCCCGGTCAACGCGGCATCCCGCAGCCGCGTTCCATCCCTCCCCGGCTTGCCTGCGCGCCGCCATGCCCCTATGGAATGCGCAGACGCAGACATTGGGAGAGCGGCATGAACATCTTGATCCTCGGCAGCGGCGGGCGCGAGCACAGCCTGGCTTGGGCTGTTCTGCAGAACCCCAAATGCGACCGGCTGATCGTGGCGCCGGGCAATGCGGGCATCGCCGCGATTGCCGATTGCGCCAGCCTCGACATCATGGATGCGGGCGCCGTCGTCACCTTTGCCGAGGAGGAGGCGATAGATTTCGTCATCATCGGCCCCGAGGCACCTCTGGCCGCCGGGGTCGCCGACCGTCTGCGCGAGGCGGGTGTGCTGACCTTCGGCCCCTCCGCCGCCGCCGCGCAGCTGGAGGCTTCGAAAAGTTTCACCAAGGAAATCTGTAACGCCGCGAACGCCCCCACTGCCGCGTATGGCCATTTCACCGATGCCGCCGCTGCCCGCGATTACGCCACCGCCCAGGGCGCGCCCATCGTCATCAAGGCCGACGGCCTTGCCGCGGGCAAGGGCGTCATCATCGCCGAGACGGTGGCCGAGGCGCATGCCGCGATCGACGACATGTTCGGCGGGGTCTTTGGCGGCGCGGGCGCCGAGGTTGTGATCGAGGAGTTCATGACCGGCGAGGAAGCCTCGCTTTTCGTGCTCTGCGATGGCAAGAGCATCCTCTCCATCGGCTCGGCGCAGGATCACAAGCGCGTGGGTGAGGGCGATACCGGCCCCAACACGGGCGGCATGGGTGCCTATTCCCCCGCCCCCGTGCTGACGCCCGAGATCGAGGCGATCGCGATGGACCGCATCGTGCGTCCCTGCGTTGAAGAGATGACCAAGCGCGGTATGCCGTTCCGGGGTGTGCTCTACGCCGGTCTGATGATCGAGAACGGCCAGCCCCGCCTTGTCGAATACAACGCCCGCTTTGGCGATCCCGAATGCCAGGTGCTGATGATGCGCCTCGGTGCACAGGCTTTCGATCTGATGCATGCCGCCGCCGAGGGCCGGCTGGAGGGCGCGCAGGTGAACTGGGCGGACGATCACGCGCTGACAGTTGTGATGGCGGCCGACGGGTATCCCGGCGACTATGCCAAGGGCAGCGTCATCGGCGGGTTGGGCGATTGCCCGGCCGACAGTTTCAACATGGTGTTCCACGCGGGCACCGCCGCCAAGGACGGTCAGATCACCGCATCGGGCGGCCGCGTTCTGAACGTCACCGCGCGCGGCGCCTCCCTGCGCGAGGCTGCGGACCGCGCCTATGCGATGGTCGACCGCATCGACTGGCCCGAAGGCTTCTGCCGCCGTGATATCGGCTGGCGCGCATTGTGACACGCCGCGCGTGATCATCCGTGACAAACCCGGGGCGCTGCAGCTGCTCTTTTCCGTGCGCGGCTCGGTGCTGCCTCGGATTTTGCCGCGCATCATCGCGGTCACGGTGTTTGCCGGGCTGCTGATCTGGGTCGATTTCGCGTATAATCTGCTGCCTCACACCGATACGGCACCCTTCGCGGTCTTCGGCATCGCGCTGTCGCTCTTCCTCGGCTTTCGCAACAACGCCGCGCATGATCGCTGGTGGGAGGGGCGCAGGCTCTGGGGCCAGCTGATCGCCGATACCCGCAGCCTCGGGCGCGAGGTCGAGATCTTTCTGCCCGAAGCGGTGGATCGACGTCACATGCTGCGCCTCATCATCGCGTTCATCCATGCGCACCGGATGAACTTGCGCCAACTGCCCCCCGAGACAGCCCCGCGCGAGTGGCTGAGCCCCGAGGATCTGGATCGGCCCCACCCGCCCTGCGCGCTGCTGAATCAGGCGGCGGAGGTCGCAGCCCGCGCCGCGCCCGATGGCTTTGCCCGCCGCGCCCTGGCCGAACGTCTGGCCTCCATCGCCCTGTCCCAGGCGGGATGCGAGCGAATCGCGACGACGCCGCTGCCTTACGTCTATTCGCTGCTGATCTTTCGCACGACCTACCTTTATTGCGGGCTGCTTCCCTTCGGGCTTGTCGAGTCGGCGGGATGGATGTCGCTCCTTTTCGTGGCGATTATCGCCTATATCTTCTTCGGCCTTGCAGAAGTGACCGAGGAGCTGGCGCATCCCTTTGGTAAGACCGTCAATGGCCTGCCCCTCGATGCGATGTGCCGCACGATCGAGATCAGCCTCGCGCCGCATCTGGGCATACCCGCCCCCGCGCCCAAACAGGCCGAGCGGTTCTACCTCAGTTGAGCCGCGCTCTAAGGTGCGCAGCTCAGCGCAGGCGCTAGCCCCTCTGGCCCCAGCGGCCCCCTGTCTTGCGCGGTCAGCCTGCCATTCCGGAGCGTCACCGCAACCACCCGCCGCCAATCGGCGCTGGCCAGAATCATCTCGGCCGAACAGGCGCGCCAACCGCCGGCGATATAATCCCACCCGATCCGGTGATTGGTCAGCCCGTCCAGATCGGCCACATGGCGCAGCGCACCGCCAATATAACGCCAGATGCGCAGGCGTTTGGTCAGATGCGGGCGGTCGATATAAGCCAACTCCACGGTGCCGTCGCCGTCCAGATCGGCCATGGCCACGGGCGCCAGCCAGCGGTTTCGCTCACCGATATAGGGCGTGGAGGCCAAGAGGCGCAGCTCGCCGCCCGCGGCGCCAAAAACGGCCAGCCGCGCGCCCTGCTCAAAGCCCGATTGCACAACGATCACCTCAGGAAAGCCATCACCGGTCACATCGACGAGGCGCGGCGCGATATCCTCGAATACATGACCCGCCTGGCCTAGCAGCTCAGGGGGTCGAAGCGGATCGGCGTAAAGGACGCTGAGAAAATGCCACTCGGGCACATCGCCCAGAATGTCATGTCCATAGACCCGCTCGGAAGGGTCATGCACAAGGCAGACCTGGCCGATGCTGTTCCAATCGGCGATGCAAGCGGGTGCATCGGCCAGCACGGTGCCGGTCCCGGCCAGCCACAGGCACAGCATCAGCAGCGCGCGGCGGGCGGACCGGCGCAAGGGGCGCAAGGCTGAACGCCGCGCCCTCGTCACCTTCAGATCTGCTTTTCGGGCATCTGCACCACAAGGCCATCCAGCTCGTCCGTCACCTTGATCTGGCAGGTCAGGCGCGAGCGGACGGGATCGGGCTCGTAGGCGAAATCCAGCATGTCCTCTTCCATGTCGTCCTTGGCGGGCAGCTTCTCGACCCATGCGGCATCGACATAGACATGGCAGGTCGAGCAGGCGCAGGCGCCGCCGCAATCGGCCTCGATGCCGGGAATATTGTTGTCGCGCGCGCCCTCCATGACGGTGAGACCCGTGGGCACGTCGACCACGTGCTTGGTCCCGTTATGCTCGACATAGGTGATCTTGGCCATGCTCGCGAACTCCCTCTAATGGCGGTTGGCGGATACCTAGCGGTCACACCCTGCGCAGGCCAGAAGATTCGCGCCGAATATACGGAAAGAGTTGCACGGCAGGCCGTTTGTTCTATTTTTGTTCGCATGCAGAATCACGCCGCCCGCCCGCATCCCTCCCATGACTGGCCGCGCCCGCCCTCGGCCTTGGTCGCGGCCCGGCTGGGCCAGCCGCCGGCCGGCGCGCGGGTGACGGTGGCCGGGCTGGTCATTCTGCGCCAGCGCCCCGGCACGGCCAAGGGCGTCATCTTCCTCACGCTCGAGGATGAGACGGGCGTGGTCAATGTGATCGTCTGGCGCAAGATGTACGAGACCTACAGGCGCGCCGTGATAGCCGGGCGTCTTCTGCGCGTCACCGGCCGGGTGCAGCGCGCTCATGGCGTCGCGCATGTTCTGGCCGAAAAGATCGAGGATATCTCTGACATGCTGGACGGCTTGCTGGCTCCTGACGCGCCGGAATGACAGCGCGCCCGCGTCGTCTTTCCTGCGGCTTCGAAACGGTCTAACCTGTCCTCAATACGGCAGCAGACCGCCAATCGAGGCACGCGCATTGATCTATCGTTCCCTATCCTTGCTGGCCCTTTTGGCGCTGGTTGCCTGCGACAGGCCCGCGCCCGGCGCGGGCGAGCCCGATCTGGTCCAGACCCTCGCCGAGGCACCCCCCGGCGCCGCGCCGGGCACCTGCTGGGGCAAACTGGTGACGCCAGCCGTGATCGAGACGGTGACCGAACAGGTTCTTGCCCAGCCCCCCGAGCTGTCGCCCGATGGAACGGTCGCCAGACCCGGCGTCTACAAGACGGATACGCGGCAGGAGATCGTCACCGAGCGACAGGTCACCTGGTTCGAGACGCCCTGCCCCGCCGATCTCACTCCCGATTTCGTCGCCTCGCTACAGCGCGCGCTCAAGGCGCGCACGCTCTACACCGGTGCGATCAATGGCGCGATGGATGCCCGCACCCGCGCCGCCGTGCGCAAATTCCAAAAGCCCGAGGGGCTGGATAGCGGCATCCTGTCGCTCGCCTCGGCGCGCAAACTGGGCCTTGTCGCGGTAGAACGTCCGGGCGCCTAGCCCAGCGCGCGCGCCATGGCGACACCGGCGGTTGCCGATGTGGCGGTCAGAAACGTGCCCCAAGTAAAATCGGTGGCGACCATGCGCCACGTCCAGTCCTTGAGTGTAGCGAGGTTGGTGAACTCATAGGTGCCATAGGCCATCGCCCCGATCAGCGCGCCGGTGCCAAAGACCCAGAGAAGCGACTTGTCCATCTCCATTGCGGGCCAGCTGACGAACCACAAAAGAACGCCCACGTAGAATGCGTAGAACACCACCGCCGGTCCCAGCCGCGGGCTGTCCAGCAGGAGGGGGGCGATATCCTTCTCGAAGGTCGGCTTGATCAGGTAGCTGAGGGCAAAGTAATCGAGGCCGAGAAACACGGCGAAAGTGGCGACATAGAGGATGAGGACGGTCATGAATGCTCCGTTTGAATACATGCTTCAACGCCGCTGGCGCCCGATTGGTTCAGGCCCTAGACGATACCACCCTCGATCAGTCGCTGCGCGAGCGCAGCGTAGGCCGATGCGCTGGGACTGTCGCCCACCGCGATGGGCGTGCCCGCATCACCCGCAAGGCGCGTATCAAGGTCGATGGGCAGCGACCCCAGGAAGGGCAGGCCCATCTTCTCTGCCTCGGCCTTGACCCCGCCATGGCCGAATATCTGCGCCTCATGGCCGCATTCCGGGCAGACATAGGTGCTCATGTTCTCGATCATGCCAAGGATCGGCGTCTTGAGCGTGCTGAACATGTCCATCGCCTTGCGCGCATCCAGAAGAGCCACGTCCTGCGGGGTAGAGACAATGATCGCGCCCGACGGCTCGGCCTTTTGGCAGAGGGTCAACTGCACATCGCCGGTGCCGGGGGGCAGATCAACGATCAGCACGTCCAGCTCGCCCCAGTTCACTTGGCTGATCATCTGCTGCAGCGCGCCCATCAACATCGGGCCGCGCCAGACCACCGCCTTGGCCGGATCCAGCATCAGGCCGATGGACATGAGCGTCACGCCATGTGCGTGCAGAGGCTCGATCGTCTTGCCATCGGGGCTGGCGGGACGCTTGGATACGCCCATCATGCGCGGCTGGCTGGGGCCGTAGATATCGGCATCCAAGAGGCCCACCTTCTTGCCCGCCCGCGCCAGCGCGACGGCGAGATTGGATGAGACCGTCGATTTGCCGACGCCCCCCTTGCCCGACCCGACCGCGATGATCGACTTGACGCTCGCCGGCTTCATCGATCCTTCCTGCGGTTTGGGATGCCCGCCGATCTTGAGGCTGGGCGGCTGCTGACCCTGCTGCGGTGGCTCAGGCGGGGCCTTGGTCGCGGGTCCATGCGCCGTCAGCGCGACCGACACATGGCTGACGCCGGGCATGTCGGCAATCACACGCTCGGCGGCAGCGCGGACATTCTCGCTCTGACGGGCAATCTCGGGGCTGGGCGCCTCGAGCACAAAGCGGACCTCGCCGCCCTCGACGCTGAGCGCGCGCACCCAGTCACGGGACATCAGCGTACCGCCATCCGGCAGCTGGATGCGGTCCAGTTGGGCTTCGATTTCGCTGCGTGTCACGGCCATGACGTCCCTCCTCGAATGTGATGGTCCATAGGTGGCAATTTTCGCCGCCGGGGCAAGGGCGATCCGAAAGACGGCAGAAAATCGTGACGATTCAATGACGCTAGGTCACTTTTACCTATGCAAATGCCGCATAGCAGCATTGTCCGAAGGCGGTATTGTGCACCTGCAGCAACGGCGTATGTAAGGGCAACAGACGCACACAGGCTGCCACGCCGATCCGGGCCGCCGCAGCAACGCAAAGACGAAGGAATATCACATGAGCTACGCATCGCACGCACATGCAGGCCGCACAACCGCCGGACATTCACTGTCCGCTGCATTCAGCGACATGAAGAACAAGATGGCGCGCCGCCGGGCGTATCGCCAGACGGTTAACGCACTGTCGGGCCTGACCGATCACGAGCTGGCCGACTTGGGCCTGAGCCGCTCGACCATCCCCAGCCACGCTTGGCAGGCGGTCTACGGCACGCGCCACCAAGGCTAAGAATTTCGCGCCGCGCATTGCGCGCGCGACACCGGATCCGGATGCCTCACTCCTCCTCCCGAAGGTATCCGGTCATGGCGGCGGCCCCTCTCCTCCTCCCTGGGGGCCGCCGCGAAACTATCGCAAAACGGTAGCAAGACATGAGTGTGAACCGGCGCGCCCCGATCAGGGCGTCGCCGGTTTTTGCTGTCCGGGGTATGAGTTTTTCCTGGAACGGTGAAAACGAGGCGCGCGCGCCAGTGCCGCCTCAGCCCTCTTGGCCGGGGATGTTCAGCATGTGACGCTCGCCGCGCGCCTCGGCGAGGGCGATCTGCTTTTGACGCTCGCGAAAGCGAGCCTTGTCCGCCTCGGTCGTCTCAGCGGTGCAATGATGGCAGGCAACGCCCTGCTCGTATTCGGGGCGCTTCATGTCCTCGGGCAGGATCGGGCGGCGGCAGGCGTGGCAGAGCAGGTGCGGCCCCTCGGCAAGGCCGTGACCAACCGATACGCGCCCATCAAAGACAAAGCAGTCGCCCTGCCAGGTGCTTTGCTCCTGCGGCACATCTTCGAGGTATTTCAGGACGCCGCCCTTCAGGTGATAGACATCCTCGACCCCCTGACCCAGCAGGTAGTTCGTCGACTTCTCGCAGCGGATGCCGCCGGTGCAGAACATCGCGATGCGCTTGTTGTGAAAGCGGTGCTTGTTCGCCTCCCACCACGCGGGAAAGTCCCGAAAACTGGCGGTTTCGGGATCGACGGCGCCCTGAAACGTGCCGATGGCGACCTCGTAATCGTTGCGCGTGTCGATCACCGCGACGTCGGGCTGCGCGATCAGCTGATTCCAGTCCTCGGGCGCGACGTAATGTCCGGCGCGGGCGCGCGGATCGACGCCGGGCTGGCCCATCGTGACGATCTCGCGCTTGATGCGCACCTTGAGCCTGCCGAAGGGCTGCGCCGCGCTGGTGCTTTCCTTGTGTTCCAGCGTCTCGCAGCCGGGCCAGGCGCGCAAATGGGCGAGAACGGCATCGATACCGGCGCGCGGCCCGGCGATGGTGCCGTTGACGCCTTCCTCGGCCAGGATGAGCGAGCCGGTGATGCCATTGGCGCGGCAAAGCTCCAGCAGCGGTCCCTGCAAGGCGGCGGGATCAGCGAGGCGGCAGAAGTGATAGAGGGCTGCGATGGTATACATGCGGGGCGGTTTAGGCCCAAGCGGCGCGGGCGGCAAGAGGCGCGATGTTGACGCAGGCCGTGCCTGCGCCTACCGATAAAGACCAGCAAGGAGACCCCCCATGACCCACGCCCTTATCGTGATCGACATGCAGATCGATTTTTGCCCCGGCGGCGCGCTGGCAGTGGCAGGCGGCGACACCATCGTCGAGGGGGTCAATGCGCGCATGTCCCAGTTCGATGCCGTCATCCTGACGCAGGACTGGCATCCGAAGGGGCACTCCTCCTTCGCCTCCAGCCATCCGGGCGCAGCGCCGATGGATGTCATCGAGATGCCCTATGGCAAGCAGGTGCTGTGGCCCGATCACTGCGTGCAAGGCAGCGACGGCGCGCGGTTTCACGCGGGTCTCGACACGGACCGGGCCGATCTGATCATCCGCAAAGGCTACAACCCAATGATCGACAGCTATTCCGCGTTTTTCGAGAATGACCACCGCACACCGACGGGCCTGCATGGCTATCTGCAGACGCGCGGCATCTCCGCTCTGACGATGGTGGGGCTGGCGCTGGATTTCTGTGTCAACTTTTCGGCGGTGGACGCGGCGGGGCTGGGCTATGACGTGCGTGTCGAGACGGCGCTTAGCCGCGGGATCGACGCTGCCGGCTCGATGGATGCAGCGCTGGCCGGGATGCGCGCGGCTGGCGTCGCGCTGGTTCAGAGCTGACGGGGCAGCAGGCGCGCGGCGAGAACGCCGACCGCTGCACCGATCGTGTCAGCGGCCAGATCACCCCACTCGGCGTCCCGTCCGACATGGGGTTGAACGAGTTCGATCATTCCGCCAAAGATCGCGACCCCGAGCACGATGCACCAGCCCCAGGCCGGGCGCGCATAGCCAAGCGGCAGCGCCAGGAGCGCAAAACCGGCGAAATGCTGCCACTTGTCACTGCCCGGCGGGCCAACGCTGGGCATGCCCGGGCTGAGCGTGGTGGCACAAAGCACCAGCGCGGTCAGCACCGTCAGCGCCCAGGCCCAGCGCAGTATCTGTGTATCACGGCTATCGGGCTTCATCTCGTCCGGCCTTGTGCGTGCAATGGGGGTGGTTCTGCCTGTCTCGCGGCCCGTTGGCAACACGCGCACTCGCCTTGAGCGCGCAGGACGGCTATACCCCGCCCAACCCGGCAATCGCGGCGGGCGTATCGGCATACGGCAGGCAATGGCAAGAGGCATCATGACGCGCAAGATTTTCGGAACCGACGGCATTCGCGGCACCGCCAACACTTATCCCATGACCGCCGACATGGCCCTGCGCGTCGGCGCGGCGGCGGGCCGGCATTTTCGCCGCGACGGGATGAATGTGCACCGGGTCGTCATCGGCAAGGATACGCGCCGCTCGGGGTATATGCTGGAAAACGCGCTGACGGCGGGGCTGACTTCGACGGGGATGAACGTGCTGCTGCTGGGGCCGGTGCCGACGCCTGCGGTGGCGTTCCTCACGCGTTCGATGCGGGCCGATCTGGGCATCATGATCTCGGCCAGCCACAATCCGCACCATGATAACGGGATCAAGTTCTTTGGCCCCGACGGTTTCAAGCTGGACGATGCGTCCGAGGCCGACATCGAGCGTATCCTGAGCGAAGAGATTCAGCCCGCCAAGCCGATGAATATCGGCCGCGCCAAGCGGATCGATGACGGGCAGGGCCGCTATGTGGAATATGCCAAGACGACGATTGCGCGCACGACGCGGCTGACCGGCCTCAAGGTGGTGGTCGATTGCGCCAATGGCGCCGCCTACAAGGTTGCGCCCGAGGTTCTGTGGGAGCTGGGCGCAGATGTCATCGCCGTCGGCACCGCACCGGATGGCTATAATATCAACCTCTCCTGCGGATCCACCTCGCCCGAGACGGCAGCGGATGCAGTGCGCCGCCACGGCGCCGATCTGGGAATTTGCCTTGATGGCGATGCCGACCGGATCGTGCTGATCGACGAGATGGGGCGCGTCGCAGATGGCGATCAGATCATGGCCCTTTTCGCGCGCCTCTGGGCCGAGGCGGGCACGCTGGCCGGGGGCGCGCTGGTTGCCACGGTGATGTCCAATCTCGGGCTGGAGCGTTATCTGGATGGGATCGGCGTTGCGCTGGAGCGCACCAAGGTCGGCGACCGCCACGTCGTGGAGCGGATGCGCGCGGGCGGCTTCAACCTTGGCGGAGAGCAGTCCGGCCATATCGTGATGAGCGATTACGCAACCACCGGCGATGGCCTCGTTGCCGGGCTGCATTTCCTGGCCGCGATGGTCAGCAGCGGCAAGCCCGCCAGCGCCCTTTTGCACAACTTCGAGCGGGTGCCGCAGCTATTGGAAAACGTCAAGCTGAGCGCGGGTGCCGCGCCGCTGGCGGATAAGAGCGTTCAATCGGTGATCGACACACAGGAAAAGCGCCTGAAGGGCAAGGGTCGCCTGTTGATCCGCGCCTCGGGGACCGAGCCGCTGATCCGCGTGATGGCCGAATGCGAAGACGAGGCCATGCTGCGCGACGTGGTCGCGACCATTGCCGCAGCGGTGCGCGACGCGGGCTGACCGGCGCCTAGCGCCGCGCGTCCCAGCTCTGCGATGCATGGCGGCGCGTATAGAATTCGCCCATGAGCCCGATCATCGTCAGCGTGAGCGCCACGACGATGGGGTAGGTGATGTTGGAATTATGCGGTGAATAATTCACAAAGACGAACCCACGCGCCTGGTCGATCGTATGAAAAAGCGGGTTCCAATCGAACATGCGCAGCATGTAGCCCGGCAGCATGTTGGCGACGAACATCTTGCCCGACGCGATCATGTTGGCCCGCTGGTAAACCGTGGTGAAGGTGCCGACGAAGGTGGGAAACCACGGCTTGATCGACAACAGCACAAGGCCGATCGACGCGCCTGTGAACCAGGCAAGCAGCAGCATCCCCATGGCGGGGAACGGGTATTCCACCTCGAACGGCGTCACGGCGACATGATACGCAAACAGAATCAGCGCCATGGTAAAGACCTGTACATAGAGCGCGCCCAGCGCAGCCGAGGTGATCGAGATGGCGGTCGTCATCGGCGCATGTTTCATCATCGGGGATGACGGCCCTTCGGCCCCGACAACGGCGCCGAGCGTCTTGACATGGGTCAGGAACAGGAAAATGCCCGACATGATGTAGAGTAGAAAATCGCCGCGCAGGGCAGCCCCGCGCAGACCCAGAACCGAAAACATGACGTAGAAGGCGGCCAGAAAGACCAGCGTTTGCAGAATGTTCAGCCCGACGGCCATCAACGCGTTGCCATGCGTCTTGCGCACTTCGCGGACAGTGGCATGATATATCAGCTCAAGGATCGAAACCGCCGATTGCAGTTTCGAGCGCCGCCGCATCTGTTGAAACATCGCGCCTGCTCCTGCGCTGGTGATCTTGCCATCATGCCACGGACTTCTTGCCGTTCCGTTAGCCGAGGACCATAAGGGGAGCGGCCCCTTCCCGCAACACCGCGTTGCGCCGCCCCGAAACGCAGGAGAATTCGCCTTGGACTATGCCGAACTGACCACACAGATGCGCCGCCTTGCACTCGAGGCCGGGGACGCGATCATGCAGATCTATGGCCAGGATGATTTCGACGTGAAGTCCAAATCCGATGACAGCCCCGTCACCGCTGCGGACGAAGCCGCCGATGCGCTGATCTCGGCCGGACTGCGCGCGGCGTTTCCGGACGTGACACTTGTCACAGAAGAGCAGTCCGCCTCGCATAGTGCGCGCGCGGACACGTTCCTCATCGTCGATCCCTTGGACGGGACCAAGGAATTCATCCATCGCCGCGGCGATTTTACCGTCAACATCGCGCTGGTCGAGAACGGCACGCCGACCCGCGGTGTCGTTTATGCCCCCGCCAAAGGTCGCATGTTCTATACGCAGGCCGATGGCACATCGGTCGAGGAAACCGGACCGCAGGACAAGGACACGGTGGGCAAGCTGACGCCCATCCAGGTCTCGAAACCCGATAATGATGCGCTGATGGTCGTCGCGTCGAAATCGCATCGCGATCAAGCCACTGACGATTACATCTCCAAATATAAGGTCAAGGACATGAAAAGCGCGGGGAGCTCTTTGAAATTCTGCCTCGTCGCCACGGGCGAGGCGGACCTCTACCCCCGCGTGGGGCGCACGATGGAGTGGGACACGGCGGCAGGCCATGCCGTTCTGTCCGGCGCAGGCGGGCGCGTTGTGCGCTTTGACGATCACGCGCCGCTGACCTACGGCAAGGAGGGATATGCGAACCCGTTCTTCATCGCCTATTCGCCCGAGGTATCCCTGAAACGTCCCTGATCCACAGGACGCAAGAGTGGCTTCCAAGCCGCAGCCATTAAAAAAATGATTGCCAACGCAGTATTCCGCGCGGAATTGACGGCCGATCTGTGCGCGGCGCTGAATTGTGTGTAATCATATGCAAAAATACGATTGCCGGGGGCAGGCCATGCGCAAAAAAGTGACAAAAGCGATCTTTCCGGTTGCTGGTATGGGAACCAGGTTCCTGCCGGCGACCAAATCCGTTCCCAAAGAAATCATGACACTGGTCGATCGTCCCTTGGTACAATACGCCATCGACGAGGCGCGAGCGGCCGGGATCAAGGAGTTCATTTTCGTTACCTCGCGCGGAAAGGGCGCGCTTGAGGACTATTTCGACAATGCCCCCCAGCTTGAGCAGGAACTGCGCAAGAAGGGCAAGACCGAGCTGCTGGAGATCCTGAAAACCACCAACATGGACTCGGGCGAGATCGCCTATATGCGCCAGCACAAGCCGCTGGGCCTGGGCCATGCAGTCTGGTGCGCGCGCCGGCTCATCGGAAACGAACCCTTTGCCGTCATCCTGCCCGACGATGTCATTGCCGCGGAAAAGCCGTGCCTGCAGCAGATGGTCGAGGCTTTTGAGGAAACGCAGAGCAATATCGTGGCCGCAATGGAAGTGCCCGATAACAAGGCGTCGTCCTACGGTATTCTCGACATCAAGGAGGACATGGGCGCGTTGGTCTCGACCAAGGGAATGGTCGAGAAGCCCGCTGCCGGCACGCAGCCCTCGAACCTTGCCGTCATCGGGCGCTATATCCTGACACCGACCGTCCTGCAGATGCTGAACAAGAAGACGGTGGGAGCTGGCGGTGAAATCCAGTTGACCGATGCCATCGCTGATGCCCGCAACGAGGGCGAAGAGGTCTATGGCTACCGGTTCAGGGGCCATCGCTATGATTGCGGCTCCAAGGCGGGCTTCCTTCAGGCGACGGTCGCTTTTGCACTGGCGCGCGACGACCTGCGTGACGATCTGCGTAATTTCCTTTACGACGTGGTCAGCGCGGCGAAATCCGCGCAGTGAGTTTGCGGCAGAGCCAAGCGTGACGAACATTCTGGTGACGGGCGGCGCGGGTTACATTGGCAGCCACGCGTGCAAGGCGCTCAAGGCGGCGGGCTATACTCCCGTCACCTACGACAATCTCAGCACCGGCTGGGCCGACGCGGTCAAGTTCGGCCCGTTCGAGCAGGGCGAGCTCACGGATCGCGCGCGTCTTGACCAGGTCTTCGCCGCCTACAATCCCGCTGCCGTCATGCATTTCGCCGCTCTCAGCCAAGTGGGCGAATCCATGCGCATCCCCGAGGTCTACTGGCGCAACAACGTCGCCGGCTCGCTGACCCTGATGGAGGCGGCGGTCCACGCAAGCTGCCTCGATTTCGTCTTCAGCTCGACCTGCGCAACCTATGGCGATCAGGACAATGTCGTGCTGAACGAGGAATGCACACAGCACCCGATCAACGCCTACGGCGCCTCGAAACGCGCAATCGAGGACATGCTGCGCGATTTCGAGGTCGCCCATGGCCTGCGTCATGTGATCTTTCGCTATTTCAATGTCGCGGGCGCCGATCCCGCGGCAGAGGTGGGTGAATTTCACCAGCCCGAAACGCATCTCGTGCCGCTGATGCTGGATGCCATTCAAGGCAAACGCGACGCGCTGACGATTTTCGGCACCGATTATGACACGCCCGACGGCACCTGTATCCGCGACTACGTGCATGTCTGCGATCTGGTCGATGCGCATGTGCTGGGCCTCAAATGGCTGGAGGACGGCAAACAGAGCCGGGTCTTCAACCTTGGCACCGGATCGGGGTTTTCGGTGCGTGACGTGATCGGCCATGCGGGCGCCGTCACCAATCGCGACGTGCCGGTGATCGAAGGCCCGCGCCGCCCAGGCGACTGCACCAAGCTGGTCTCGGGCTCATCCCGCGCCGAGGCCGAGCTGGGCTGGAACGCGCATCGCAGCACGATGGACCGCATGATCGCGGATGCCTGGCGCTGGCACGGAACTGGACATTACGAGAAATAGGCGCAATTTTCCCCTTGAGGGACAGGCGGAGCGGGAATGACCGGCAGCGCGCAGATCAGGGATGCGGCGGCAGAGTTGGGCATGGCCTATCGCCTGCGCTGGAAACGGCGGCGCCTGCTATGGCGCAGCTTTCGCAAGCGCCGACAGCTGAGCGTGGTAGCCGACCGGACGGAACAGATCAGGCCGGGTGCGATCCTGGGATTTTCGACTATGCGGAACGAGGCGGTGCGCCTGCCCTACTGGCTGGAGCACCACCGCAAGCTGGGCGTCGATCATTTCCTGATCGTGGACAATGACTCGAATGATGGCACGCGCGACTATCTGGCCGCTCAGCCAGATGTCTCGCTGTGGCGAACGCCGGACAGCTACCGTTTGTCGCGTTTCGGGGTCGATTGGCTGACCTGGCTGCAGATGCGACATGGGCATGGCCATTGGTGCCTGACCGCCGACGCGGACGAGCTGCTGATCTACCCTTTCCACGACACGCGGCCCCTCCCGGCACTCACGGACTGGCTTGACCGGCGCGGGCGCGCCTCGTTCGGGGCGCTGATGCTGGACATGTATCCCAAGGGGCCGCTCAGCGCCGCGCCCTATGCTGCCGGGCAGGATCCATGCTACTCCCTGCCATGGTTCGACGCCGGCAACTACATGATTCAAAAGCAGGATCGCCTGCAGAACCTGTGGATCCAGGGCGGCCCGCGCGCCCGCATGTTCTTTGGCAACGCGCCGCGGCGCGCCCCGACGATGGGCAAGGTGCCGCTGGTCAAGTGGCGCCGCAGCTATGCCTATGTCAGCTCGGCGCACTCCGCCCTGCCGCGACGGCTGAACCATGTTTACGACCAGTCAGGGGGCGAGTGGACCAGCGGCGTTCTGCTTCATACCAAGTTCCTGCACATGGCTCCGCAAAAATCCGCCGAAGAGAAAGAGCGCGGCGAGCATTTTGCCAATTCGGATCTCTATGAGAGCTACTATGACAGCCTGGCGGAGGACCCGGACCTGTGGTGCCCCGGCTCGACCCGCTATCTGGGCTGGCGACAGTTGGAGTCGATGGGTCTGATGTCGCGCGGGATGTGGCTATGAGACTTGCAATAACAGTTTACCCAAGCGGCCCAACAGCTTATCGTTTGCGCAATGCGCGTCAAGGCGGCTGGACGCAAGGCAACAGAACCTTAATCCCCCGCCTCTATGCTGCGTTTGGGGCAAGGCTCAGGGGACGGCCAATTTGAGTATCGTGCAATCCTACCGGATGCGTCTGCGGCGCAAACATGCCAAGGCGCGGTCTCTGCGCAAGGGGCTGTCCCTGCGTCCCATCGTGGATCGCACCGCGCAGATTGCCGCGGGGGACATCCTGCTGTTCTCCACCCTGCGGGACGAGAATGTGCGCCTGCCCTATTTCCTCGATTACTACCGGGATATGGGTGTCGATCATTTCCTGATCGTGGACAATGACAGCAGCGATGGCAGCGGCGATTACCTGGCCGATCAGCCGGACGTGTCGCTGTGGCACACCACCGGTAGTTACAGGAACTCGCGCTTTGGCGTGGACTGGCTGAACCGCCTGCAATCGAAATACGGTCACGATCACTGGACCCTCGTCGTCGATCCCGACGAGCTGTTCGTCTATCCTTTCTGCGACACGCGCCCCATCCGTGCGTTGACCGACTGGCTGGATGGCTCGAATGTGCGCAGCTTTGGCGCCATGCTGCTGGACATGTATCCCAAGGGGCGGCTGGATGCGGTGCCTTATCGACGGGGGCAGAACCCACTGGAGATCGCATCGTGGTTCGATCCGGGCAATTACATGATCGAAAAGAACCACAAGTTCGGCAACCTGTGGATTCAGGGCGGCCCGCGGGCCCGCGTCTTTTTTGCCGATCAGCCGAAAAAGGCGCCCGCGCTTAACAAGATCCCGCTGGTCAAGTGGAACCGACGCTACGCCTATGTCAGCTCGACCCATATGCTGCTGCCGCGCGGGCTTAACCTCGTTTATGACGAATGGGGTGGCGAGACGGCGAGTGGCGTGCTGCTTCATGCCAAGTTTCTGGATACCTTCACCCAGAAGGCCGAGGAGGAAATGCAGCGCAGACAGCATTACCGTGCGTCACTGGAATACAAGGCCTACATGGAAAACATGTCCGACCAGCCAGACCTTTGGTGCAAATGGTCGGAAAAGTATATAAATTGGCGGCAATTGGAAATCTTGGGCCTCATGTCCAAGGGGAACTGGGCATGACCACAGCAGCTAGGGCAGCAGGGGCATTTTCGGGATGAGCGTCGGTATCGTCATGCTGGTCCACACCGCCCTTGGCCGTGCCGAGCAGGTGGCCCGCCATTGGTCCGCCGCCGGTTGCCCGCTGGTGATCCATGCCGATGCGTCCGTCCCCACCAAGACATTCCGCGCCTTTCAAAGCGCGCTGGCCGATCTACCCGACGTGCGTTTCTCCAAACGCCATCGCTGTGAATGGGGCACTTGGGGCCTTGTGGCGGCCTCGCAAAGCGCCGCCGAGTTGATGCTGGAGGAGTTTCCGCAGGTTCGGCATGTCTACCTCGCCTCCGGCTCGTGCCTGCCCCTGCGCCCGGTGCAGGAGTTGATCGACTACCTCGCCGCCCGCCCCCATACCGACTTTATCGAAAGCGCGACGACGGCGGACGTGCCCTGGACGATCGGCGGCCTGGACGCCGAGCGGTTCACGCTGCGCTTTCCGTTCTCATGGCGCCGGCATCGCTATCTCTTTGACCGCTATGTCGCCTTGCAGCGCAAACTGGGGATGAAACGGCGCATTCCCGGCGGCATCGTGCCGCATATGGGCAGCCAGTGGTGGTGCCTTACGCGCCAGACCCTCTCGGCTGTCCTGACCGACCCCGAGCGCCCGGCCTATGACCGCTATTTCTCCAAGGTGTGGATCCCGGATGAGAGCTATTTCCAGACCCTCGCGCGGCAATATTCGCGCCAGATCGAAAGCCGCTCGCTGACCCTGTCGAAATTCGACTACCAGGGCAAACCGCATATCTTCTACGACGACCACTTGCAGCTTTTGCGCCGCTCGGACTGCTTTGTCGCGCGCAAGATCTGGCCCCGCGCCAACCGCCTCTATGATGCGTTCCTCACCGATGAAGTCGGCGCGATGAAACGAACCGAGCCGAACCCCGGCAAGATCGACCGCATATTTTCCAAGGCGGTCGAGCGGCGCACGCGCGGCCGGCCCGGCCTATATATGCAAAGCCGTTTTCCGGTGGAGACGCGCGAGAATGGGCTGACCTCGGCCAAATATTCCGTCTTTCACGGCTTTGCGCAGCTTTTCGAGAATTTCGAGCCCTGGCTGGCACGGGCGACGGGCGCACGGGTCCATGGCCACCTCTACGCCCCCGAGCGCGCGGAATTCGGCGAAGACGCAACGGTCATCAATGGCGCGCTCAGCGACAGCGCGGCGCTGCGCGACTACAACCCGCACGCTTTCCTCGCCAGCCTGATCTGGAACACTCGCGGCGAGCATCAGTGCTTTCAGTTCGGCCCGCGCGACAATCAAAAGATCAACTGGCATATTGCCAAAGATCCCAATGCGCAGATTTCCATTATTTCCGGCGCCTGGGCCATCCCGCTTTTCCAGTCGAACGGCAATTTCATCGACATTCGGCGTGAGGCCGCTCGGCTGCAACAGATCGAGTCGAAGAACCTCGAAATCCTGCGCTCCAGCTGGACCAAGGCGCGCGTGCGCATCTGGACCATGGCCGAATTCATCGAGGCCCCGATGGAGCCCCTTCAGACGATCATTGATGAGATCGGGCCGCAGCATCAGCAGCGCGGCCTTTCCGAGGTCCCCAAGATGGTCGATCTGAGCGGTTTCGGCCAGTTCCTGCAGAACCTCAAGAACCAGGGGATGCACCCCTACCTGATGGGCAACTTTCCCGTCGCGCATGATGTGCACGAGGTGCCGACGCGCGCACGCAAGCCCTATTTGGTGCGGTGATCCATGCCTGACTTCGACTATTTCGTCGTGCTGGCCGAAATGCGTACGGGCTCCAATCTGCTGGAGTCGCATCTGAACGGCTTTCAAAGCTTCGAGTGCCACGGCGAGGCGTTCAATCCCGCCTTCATCGGCTATCCCAACCGGACCGAGATTCTGGGCATCACTCAAGCCATGCGCGAGGGCGATCCCTCCCGCCTGATAGATACAATCCGCGACCGCTCGGACGGAATGGGTGGATTTCGCCTGTTTCACAACCACGATCCGCGCGCGATCGAGATCTGTCTGAACGATCCCCGCTGCGCCAAGATCGTGCTGACGCGCAATCCCGCCGAAAGCTATGTCAGCTGGAAAATCGCGCAGGAAACCGGCCAGTGGAAACTGACCAACGTCAAGCGCCGCAAGGATGCCAAGGCGACCTTCGATACCGAAGATTTCGAGCGGCATGTGGCCAATCTGCAGGCATTCCAACTGGAGGTTCAGAGCACTCTGCAAAAGACCGGGCAGACGGCCTTCTACATCTCTTACGAAGACTTGAACGAGCTTGAGATCATCAATGGTCTCGCCCGCTATCTGGGTGCGGACGAGGTGCTGGAGACTTTGAGCGGCACGCTCAAGATCCAGAACCCCGCGCCGCTTTCGGAGAAGGTCGCGAATTTCGACGAAATGGCCGAGGCGCTGTCGGGCCTCGACCGCTTCAACCTCTCCCGCACCCCCGAGTTCGAGCCGCGCCGCGGCCCCGCAGTGCCATCGCATGTGGTCGCCTATCGCGCGCCCCTGATCTACATGCCGATCAAATCCGGCCCCGAGGCCGAGGTGATCGCTTGGATGGCCGCGCTGGATGATGTGGCGCCCGAGGCGCTGCGCACCAAGATGAACCAGAAGGGCCTGCGCCAGTGGATGCGGCAGGCCAAGGGGCATCGGAGCTTTACCGTGCTACGCCACCCGGCAGCGCGCGCCCATGCCGCATTCTGCCAGCGGATCCTCCATCCCGGCCCAGGCTGTCTGGGCGAAATCCGGAGGGTCCTGCGCAACTTTCACAAGCTGCCCATTCCCGCCGGCGGCCCGGACGAGAGCTATGACCGCCGCGGGCATTACCTTGCCTTCACCGCGTTCCTGGAATTCCTGCGCGCCAACCTGCGCGGCCAGACTGGCGTGCGGGTGGATGCCAACTGGGCCACGCAAACCGCCATTCTGCAAGGCATGGCGCAGTTCACCTTGCCCGACATGCTCATCCGCGAGGATGAGATGCAACTGCAACTAGGCGCGCTGGCCAAGCAGGTGGGCTATCCCGGTGCCGTCCCAATTGCGGCCACCCAAGGCGACAGCCCTTATGCGCTGGCGGATATCTATGACGACGATATCGAAGCGCTCGTCGCTGACATCTATCAGCGCGACTACATCCTGTTCGGCTGGGATCGCTGGCGCTGAGGCGCCAGCGGCATCACGCGGCGAGGATCGATTGCGCCTCGGTCACGATCGTATAGAGCGTCGCCGGATCGGGGTTGGCCCGCAACTTGGCGCAAAGCTGGGCATCGCGCAGCGTGCGCGATACCAGCGCCAGCGCCTTCAGATGTTCGACCCCTGCATCCTTGGGGGCAAAAAGGGCAAAGGCCAGATCGACGGGCTGACGATCGATCGCATCGAAATTGATCGGCGTCTCAAGCAGCACCAAAACACCGACAACCTGATCGACATCCTCCAGCCGTGCATGCGGCAGGGCCACGCCGTGGCCGACACCGGTCGGCCCCAGCGACTCGCGCTCCTGCAGCGCTTCTACGGCGGCATGGGCGTCCACGCCGTAGACAGCATGGGCGATATCGCCCAATTCATGCATCAACCGCTTTTTGCTTGATGCCGCACCAAGTACACGCACAGCCCCGGGTTTCAGGATCATGGGAATGTCCATTCACTGCTCCGACAGCCAAAGCCGCTTTCGCAGCCAGGCCTGATTTTACGGATCGATCCACCCAATATTGCCGTCATCGCGGCGGTAGACCACGTTCAACCCGCTTTTTGCCTCGTTGCGAAACACCAGGACGGGGGCCCCTGCCAGCTCCATCTGCATCACGGCCTCTCCGACAGAGAGGGACGGGATCTGCGCCTCCATTTCGGCGACGATGATGGGCTGAAGGCTATCGGGCTCTGATTCCCCTCCTTCGGCTTCTGACGCGAGGATATACGAGGACCCCCCCGAGAGTTCAACCGGCTGCGCACGTTCCTTGTGATGGTCTTTCAACCGGCGCTTGTAGCGGCGCAGCTGCTTCTCCATTTTCTCGCGGGCCGCGTCGAATGCAGCGTAGATCTCATGAGCCTTGCCTGTCGCCTGCGCGGTCAGACCGGTCGAGAGGTGAACGATCGTCTCGCAGGCAAATTCGCTGGCGCTTTTTGAAAAGATGACATTCGCGCTGGTCGGACGCTCGGCATATTTTGCCACCGCCTCGCCCAGTTCAGTCCGCACATGTGTCTGCAGGGCCTCGCCGATATCGATCTGCTTGCCAGTGATTTGATAGCGCATGGTCTCTCCTTCAAAAAGGCGTGCCACTCCGGGCCCAAAGCGTCGAAACGCCCCTCGGACGGCCAGGAAGGGCTGATGAAAATTGATATTTCCTTAACGATTTCAAAGCCCGTCCGATGGTGCGCGGCAGTTGAACCTTGGAAACACCTCCTTTTAATTGACGCCCTTTCGGACGTCGTTGTCAATGATGATCGGCGCGGCTCCGGCGGAATCTGCCGACGGATTTCAGGAAATGCGAAAGTTCTCGCCCAGATAGACGCGGCGCACATTCTCGTTGGCGACAACCTCTTCGGGGGTGCCCGACATCAGCACCTTGCCGTCATGCAGGATATAGGCGCGGTCGACGATCTCGAGCGTTTCGCGCACGTTGTGATCGGTGATCAGCACGCCGATACCGCGCTTCTTGAGATCAGCCACAAGATGGCGAATATCGCCCACGCTGATCGGATCGACCCCTGCAAAGGGCTCGTCCAGCAGCAGGTATTTCGGATTGGCCGCAAGGCAGCGCGCGATTTCGACGCGCCGCCGCTCGCCGCCCGACAAGGCCAGCGCGGGGGCGCGGCGCAGATGCTCGACGGAGAATTCGGCCAGAAGCTCTTCTAGGCGCTCGCGCCGTGTATGGGCGTCGGGCACCGAAATATCGAGGATTGCCATGATGTTATCCTCGACAGAGAGTCCCCGGAAGATCGACATTTCCTGCGGCAGATAGCCGACGCCCAGTTTGGCCCGGCGATACATGGGCAGGTTCGTCACATCGCGCCCGTCAATGCCCACATGCCCGCCCTCGGGATAGATCAGTCCGGCAATCGCATAGAAGGTCGTCGTCTTGCCCGACCCGTTCGGCCCCAGGAGCGCGGCAACCTCACCCTGGCGCAGATGCAGGGACACATCCCGTATGACGGTGCGTTTCTTGTAGCTTTTGCGCAGGTTGCGAACCACCAGCCCGCCAGCCTCCAGAGGCACCGGATCATCATCGGCGGTGATGTCCACATCAGGCTTGTTCACTGGCGCGACTCGGGTTGCAGCACCGTGCTGACCCGTCCGTTCATGCGCGCCGTGCCCGCCACCGTATCGACCGACATCCGGTCCGCAGTCAGCGCCGCCGGACCCTGAACCAGCAGGACGTCGCCCTCCATCTGGATCATGCCGGTCTGCACATCGTAATCCGCGCGCGCCGCCTCGGCCGCGTCCTCGCCGCTGACCAGGGTCACGCCGCCTGTGGCCTGAAGACTTGCGATTCCGCTGCGATCTGTCAGATAGACAACCAGAACGCGCGGCGCCGAAAGGCGCATCTGCCCCTGGCCGACGATGACATCACCGGTGAAAACCGCTGTCCCGTCATTCTGATTGACGTCGAGGTTCTCGGCGGTCACCTCGACCGGCAGATCGCCCTCCTGCGCGGCACTGCCGAAGGCAACTTGCATCCCCTGCGCCGCTGCCGCGCCGCCAAGGGCCATCAGCAGCACGAAGAGCGTGGCTTGAACAAAGCGTGACACGTAAATCAATCCTTCGGCTTTGCGGGGTTGTATATCAGCTTGACCCCGTCCGTGAACTGCAAATGTGCAGCTCCGGTTACCGGATCGGAGGTCAGGATCATGCGCCCCGCATTCAGCGCGCCCGGCGGGCCGGTGCCGCTGACCGGGCCGGGTGTTTCGGCAAACAGCGTGTCAAGGCGTGTGTCGATCGCCTCGGTCCGTATATCGTAGCCGCTGGTGGTGGTGACCTGCACCTCGCCTTCCAGCCGGGCGGTCATGAGGCTCTGATTGGCCTCACCCCGCAGAGCGGCGATATCAACGACGCCGCCACCATTCAGGCGCAGCGATGCCGCCGCATTTTCGGCCAGCACCCTGTCACGATTCTCGGGGTCGGGCCGGACCGTGGCCGCGCGGAACGAGATTTCCTCACCCCCCACCGCCATCCCGGCAAAGCTGGGATTGGTCGCGCCCTGATCTTGCGCACGCCGCACAAGATCGACATCCGCATAGGGGATCGTGTCACCGATATCGGCCTTCTGCGACAAGAGGAACACGGTCGAGAGCAGTCCCAGCGCGACGAGCGGCAGGATGATCTTGGCCCAGTTGACCAGACGTGTGTGGAAATTGTCGCCCCGGCGGATCAATGTGAAAAGATATCCTGTTCGGGCCAGCCCGCCAGATCCAGCGCCGCACGGGTGGGCAGGAAATCAAAGCAGGCCTGCGCCATTTCCATCCGCCCCTCACGCTCCAGCCGCTTGTTCAGCGCCTCGCGAAGGCGGTGGAGGTAAAGAACGTCGGAAGCCGCATAATCCAGTTGCGCCTCGGTCAGCTGCGGCGCGCCCCAATCGCTGCTTTGCTGCTGTTTGGAGATGTCGACATTCAGCAATTCCTGCAACAGGTATTTCAGGCCATGCCGGTCCGTGTAGGTGCGGATCAGCTTGCTGGCGATCTTGGTGCAATAGACCGGCGCGGTAACGGCGCCAAAGGCGTTCTGCATCGCCGCGATGTCGAACCGGCCAAAGTGAAACAGCTTGAGTATATCGGGATCGGTCAACATGGCGCTAAGGTTCGGCGCCTCGGTCTGCCCCTTGGCAACCTGAACCAGATGCGCATTGCCATCGCCGCCCGACATCTGGATCACGCAGAGCCGGTCGCGATGTGGATTGAGGCCCATCGTCTCGCAATCGATGGCCACGACGGGCCCCAGATCCAGCCCATCCGGCAAATCGCCCTGGTATAGCGTGTTCGTCATGTCCGCTCCTTCGGATGTTTGCCACGGGCAATATATAGGAACGGCAGGACGGGCCACAAATATCTGGCGCACCGAAAGGCTGGGGGCGCTGAAATCCGGACGGATTTCAGGCGGGAAAATTCGCGTTTTCCCGTTACCCGTCGCCTTCGACCTTGCCGCGCAGGGCCTTTTTCTCGCCCTGCACCTTCTTGGCCTTGAGCCGGCGTTTCTTACTTCCCAGAGTCGGGCGGGTGGGAATACGGCGCTTGGGTTTCTCGGCGGCCTTGCGGATCAGCTCGGCCAATCGCTCGCGGGCGATGTCACGGTTGCGGGCCTGATGCCGCGTCTCGTCGCATTGGATGACAAGCGTGCCTTCGGTCGTCCAGCGCCGTCCGGCCAGCCGCCGCAGCCGCCGCTTGACCGGATCGGGCAGGTTGGGCGAGCGTTCGGCCTCGAACCGCAACTCGACCGCGCTGGAGGTCTTGTTGACGTTCTGCCCGCCCGGCCCGCTGGCGCGGACGAACTGCTCGGTCAGCTCCCAATCCTCGATGGCGATGGTGTCCGTGATGCGCAACATGGCGCTTAACCTAGTGCGCAGTTTGAAAAACCGAAAGGCCCCAAGCAAAAGGGTCGCCCCGCTTGCGGAACGACCCTCTAGAGTTTTTCGGAGGCGGGCCGGTTAGATGGCTCACCAATTCAGGTTCGTCTATGCCTCGGGGCTGCCCTAGGCACCGCTCTCCCAAACTGTTCCGACACCTCGCTCCAATACCTCTGTAGACACTGGACCACCTCCTTTCAGCTGTTGAAAACTAAGGATAGGTTGCCACAGTTTTCGTACATGTCAAAAACAAAATGGAGTGGCGGCCCAAGTTTTTTCCACGCCATGTGGTTGCGGCCCATAGGTATTGCCTATTGTGCTTGCAGAACCCCAACGCATTGCTGCGGCAGGTCGGTCATCGTCAGCTCGCGCCTTGGCTTCGGTTTTGGCGCGTTCGGATCGGGCGGAGGTGGATTGAGGATGTTGTTCACCCATTGCTGCGCTTCGGCGCAGCCATCGCCGCGCGGCATCGGATCCTGATCGACGCAGCCCGAGGCACCCGCCGGGCAGGCAAGGCGAACATGCATGTGATAGTGGTGCCCCCACCACGGACGCACCTTTCGCAGCCAGTCACGGTTTCCAGTCTCGTCGTTGCACATCTGCACCTTGGCGCCGGGAAAGATGAAAATCCGCGCAACGCGCGGATCGCTGGCCGCCGCCTTGACCAGTTCGTGCTGGCCCCGCGTCCAGTTTCCGTTGACATAGGCGCCACCCGCGCGCCGCATCGTGGTCGCGGACAGGTTTTCGCGCTCGCGAATGCTGAGGTTCAGGCGGCTGGGTTGAACCAGCCAGATATCGGCATCGAGCCCGATCTGATGCGAGCGGTGCCCGGTCAGCATCGGGCCGCCGCGCGGCTGGCTGAGATCGCCGACATATAGTCCCGGCCAGCCTGCCTGCCGCATGTTGCCCGACAGGTCCGCGATGAAATCAATCAGTTGCGGATGCCCCCAGTTGCGGTTGCGGCTGAGGCGCATGGCCTGCCATGTCGGCCCGGTCTGCGGCAGTTGCACACCGCCAGCGACACACCCCTTGGCATAGCTGCCGAAGGGCGCCGCATTCTGGCGCGAGCCGACCTTGGCCGCACCGAAGAATTGCTTGGCCTCCTTGCCCTGCATCGATGCGGGCACGCCCTGGGCAAAGGCAGGCAGTGCCGCAAGGCCGAGGATGGCGGCGACGGTCCTGAGATAGATCATCATTCGGATGGGTCTCCTTGGGGTTTCACCCAGACTAGCAGCACCAGGCCCAATGCGAAAAGCCCGATCAGCGGACTGACGCCAATTTGCTGACTGCCCGAGGCCGCGGTGGCCATCCCGATCAGCGACGGCGCGATAAAGGCCGTCGCCTTGCCCGCGAGACCGTATAGCCCAAAAGACTGCGCCATCTGCCCGGTCCGCGCCTGCCGCACCATCATCGACCGGCTGGCAGATTGCAAAACCCCGCCCGCCGCGCCGATCAGGATACCGCAGCCGTAGAAAAGGATATCGGGCAGGGCTGATCCCGGCGACACGGCAATGCCGTAGACCGATCCGCGCGATATCGTCGCGATCGAGATGGCGACAAAGAGCAGCACCAGTATGGCGCTCACGATCACCGCCTTGGGGCCAAAGCGGTCATCCGCAAGCCCGCCCAGCGCCGCAAAGACGGCGCCCGAGATCAGCGCAAGGATGCCAAAGACACCCACATCGACCACGCTCCACCCCAGAACGCCCGAGGCGTAGATGCCGCCAAAGAAATACATACCGTTCAGCGCATCACGGTAGAACATCGACGCGCCAAGGTAGGAGAACATCGAGGGCGTCTGCGGTAGCGCGCGGATGGTCCCGATCACTTCGGCCAGCGCGCGGCGCACGGCACCCCCGCCCACGCGCACCGGCCTTGGGTCACGCACCCACAGGAAGAAAGGGATCATGAAGACGATATACCATATTCCCGTCAGCGGCCCGACAAAGCGCGTGCCCTCGCGCGCCTCCGCATCAAGACCAAAGGCCGGCGCAAGGCCGATCAGCGTGCGGCCCGTGCCCGCCCCTTCGGCAAAGAAAAGCAGCATGATCAGCAGTGCCACCAGCCCACCCAGATACCCGAAAGCCCAGCCATTGCCCGAGATGCGCCCGATCTCTTTCACGCTGCCCAGATCGGGCAGCATCGAGTTGGTAAAGATCGTGGCGAACTCCATTCCGATCATGCCCAGCACGAAGAACCCCAGGATCAGGATCAGGTTCGGATCCCCCGGTGCCGCCCACCAGATGCCGAAAGCACCAAGGACATACATGACCGAGAATCCCCAGATCCAGCGCAGCCGCGCACCCGAATGATCTGCCATCGCACCCAGCACCGGCGCACCCAGCGCGATGATCACGCCGCCCGCCGCGATGCCGAAGGCCCAGACCGTCTGCGCCCGCGCGCCATCGCCGATCAACTCGTTCATGTAGGGTGCAAAGATGAAGGTGATCAGCAGGGTGTTATAGGGTTGACTGGCCCAGTCGAAAAAGAACCAACCCCAGATGCGGCGTCTCTTGGTGATGGCTGTCATGTCGGCCCTCGCGCCCCGCACTATTCGCCGCATCGGTATGACAGCGCGCAGCCCTGCACGGCAAGCCATTCCTGCCTACGCCCTTGCGCTTTGCAACGCTGCGGCCTAACTCGGGAACGACTCGAACCAAAGGATGGCATGACATGCTGGCAATCTACGGACCTTTGCAGCTGATCCTCAGCATCGTCTATTTCGTGATGATCGTTCACATCATCATGAGCTGGCTGATCAATTTCCAGGTGCTGAACCTGCGCCAGCCGCTGGTCGCCCAGATCTGGGAGGGGCTGAACCGCCTGCTCGAGCCGATTTACCAGCCAATCCGCAGCGTCCTGCCCGATACGCGGCCTCTGGATCTGGCGCCACTTGTCGCCCTGATCATCGTGATTTCGCTGCGCGCTTACGTGCTGCCGGTGATTTTCGGCTTCGCCTGACGCGCCTCGGGACTTGTTCACCGAATCTTAGTGTGAAAATACTTCTGTAAGAGCAGCAGAGCGAAGTTACAGGATACTTTCATGCCCCCCGCCGCCACCCTTCTGAGGGATATCTTCGGATTCGATGCCTTTCGCCCGGGGCAGGAGGATATCGTCAGCGCCGTGGCCGCCGGGCAGAACGTGCTGGCCATCATGCCCACGGGCGGCGGCAAGTCCCTCTGCTTCCAGCTGCCCGCGCTGATGCGCGAGGGCGTGACGGTCGTGATCTCGCCGCTGATTGCGCTCATGCGCGACCAGGTCCGCGCCCTGCGCGCGGCGGGCGTCGAGGCGGGCGCGCTCACCTCCGGCAACACCGAGGAAGAGACCGCTGCCGTTTGGGAGGCGCTCGAGGCCGGGCGACTGAAACTGCTCTATATCGCGCCCGAGCGGCTGGCCGCCGGCTCGGCGATGGGCATGTTGCGGAGGATCAACGTAAGCCTCATCGCCGTGGACGAGGCGCATTGCGTCAGCCAGTGGGGTCACGATTTCCGCCCCGACTATCTGCGCATCGGCGAACTGCGCCGCGCGCTGGATGTGCCGCTGGCCGCGTTCACCGCAACGGCGGATGCCGAAACACAGGATGAGATCATCGAAAAGCTGTTCGACGGCGCTGCGCCCGAACGCTTCCTGCATGGCTTCGACCGCCCCAACATCCACCTCGCCTTTCAGGCCAAGGACAGCCCGCGCCGCCAGATCATGGACTTTGCCCGCGCGCGCAAGGGGCAGTCCGGCATCGTCTATTGCGGCACCCGCGCACGCACCGAAACGCTGGCGCAGGCGCTGCGCGAGGCGGGGCATAACGCGGTCGCATATAATGGCGGGATGGAGGCGGGCACCCGCCGCGAGGTCGAGGCGCGGTTCAACGCCGAGGATGGCTTGATCGTGGTCGCGACCGTGGCCTTCGGCATGGGCGTGGACAAGCCCGACATCCGCTGGGTCGCTCATGCGGACCTGCCCAAATCCATCGAGAGCTATTATCAGGAAATCGGCCGCGCGGGCCGCGACGGCGCCCCCGCCGAGACGCTGACGCTCTATGGCCCCGACGATATCCGCCTGCGCCGCAGTCAGATCGACGAAGGGCTGGCCCCGCCCGAGCGGCGCATGGCCGATCACGCACGGCTCAACGCGCTGTTGGGCCTCGCCGAGGCGCTGGAATGCCGACGGGTGAAATTGCTCGGCTATTTCGGCGAGGCCAGCGAGGCTTGCAAGAATTGCGACCTCTGCGACACGCCTCCCGCCACCTACGACGGGACCGAGGCTGTGCGCAAGGCGCTGTCGGCCATCCTGCGCACAGGTGAATATTTCGGCGCAGGGCATCTGATCGACATCCTCACCGGCAAGGCGACCGAGAAGGTGCGCCAGCGTGGCCATGACGATCTGCCCACCTTCGGCGTGGGCAAGGACCTGTCCAAGGGCAGCTGGCAGGCCATCTTTCGCCAGATGATGGGCCACGATCTGGTGCGCCCCGACCCCGAGCGGCACGGCGCGCTGCGCATGACGGACCCTGCGGTGCCCATCCTCAAGGGCGAGGCCGGGATCACCTTGCGCAAGGATATGGTGCAGGCGGGAGACCGCCGCCCCGCCGCAAAGGCGCTGGTCTCGGACGAGGATGCGCCGCTTCTGTCGGCACTCAAGGCCAAGCGCCGCGCCTTTGCCGAGGCGCAGGGCGTGCCCGCCTATATCGTCTTCAACGACCGCACCCTGATCGAAATGGCCGAGGTTCGGCCCGCCAGCCTCGACGACATGGCGCGTATCGGCGGCGTCGGCGCCAAGAAGCTGGAGCAATACGGCGATGCGTTTCTCGAGGTGATCAACGGTGAGGCCGCGCAACTGCATCCTTCGCGCCGCAAACTGGCCGGGCGGGCCGCGGGCAGCATCTATGACCGGCTGAGCGAGGTGCAGCGCGAGCTGGCCCGCGGTGAGGCGGGCACGGGCAAACCGCTCAGCTGCGGGTCCAGTCTGATCACCCGCGTGGCCGAACAGCGCCCCCGCGACGCGGCGCAGATGGCCCGCATCCTCGGCGACAAGCGGGCCGAGCGTTTCGGCCCCGCCTTTCTGGACGTTCTGCAAGAGGCGGACTAAATCAGGGGCAACCCGAAAGGAATTGCCATGCTCGTCGCTATCTCGCCCGCCAAGAAACTCGATATGTCGCCCACGGACCGGCACGCCACCATCCCCGGCTTTGCCAAGGATGCCAAGGCGCTGGCCGAAGTCGCCCAGGGCCTGAGCCAGGATGAGCTTCGCAAGTTGATGCATATCAGCGCCGATCTGGCCAAGCTGAACGCCGAGCGCTTCGCCAATTTCGGCGAGATGGAGAGCAAGCCCGCCGCACTGGCCTTTGCCGGCGACACCTATCAGGGGCTTGAGGCGAAAAGCCTCGACGACGACGAAATGGCCTGGGCACAGGATCATCTGCGTATCCTGTCGGGCCTTTACGGCGTCTTGCGCCCGCTGGACGCGATCCGGCCCTACCGGCTGGAAATGGGCAGCAAGCTGAAGACCGAGCGGGGCAAATCGCTCTATGAGTATTGGGGCACGCGCCTCTCCGAGGCGTTGAACCGCCATGCCAGCGACGTGCAGACGGATGTTCTGGTCAATTGCGCCAGTCAGGAATATTTCGGCGCGGTCGACCTTGATGCGCTGAACCTGCGGGTCATCACGCCGGTCTTTCTGGAAAACAAGAGCGGGCAGCCCAAGATCGTCAGCTTCTACGCCAAAAAGGCGCGCGGCGCGATGGCACGGTTCATCATCCAGAACCGCCTGACCGATCCCGCGGCGCTGCGTGAGTTCGACACGGGCGGCTATGCCTACAGCCCGGACCTGTCCGAAGAGAACAAGCCCACCTTCCTGCGCGCTGCGGACTAGACATCAGCCCGCATCATCGACCGGCGGACGCGGCGGGCGCACATCGGGCGGGCATGCCTCCATGATACGCTCGTGGATCGCGCCCTTGCGCAGCGGCTTGGTCAGGTAGTGATCGAGGCCTGCGGCCAGGATGCCCGCATCGTCGCCCTCCATCGCGTGGGCGGTCATCGCCACGATCGGCACATGCGTGCCTGTCATGGCCTCGATCGCGCGGATATGACCAGTTGCCTCCTTGCCGTCCATCAGCGGCATCGAGATATCCATGAAGACAATATCGGGCCGCAGGCTTTGATATTTCTCCACCACCTCGACCCCGTTCTCAGCAAAGGTCAGTTCGACATCCAGCGTGCCTACCATCTTGGAAAAGACCAGCCGGTTCGTTTTATTGTCCTCGGCGGCCAGCACGCGCAGGGCGCGAGGGGGCGCATCCGCGGCGGGCTTCGCGGGCACGGGGGACACGGGCAGCGGCGCTGCAATCGCCCCTAGCGCGGCGCAGAGGTCATGGCGCGATACGGGCTTTTGCAGCACCGCGTGCAGCAGGGCGCGCGCCGGATCCTGCGCCGCATAGCCGGTGCTGTCGCTCAGCAGGATGACCGGCACATCATGCCCCGCCGCGCGCAGCGCCTCGGCCAGTTCCAGCCCGTCCATTGCGGCCAGGTGATGGTCCGTCAGCACCAGATCCACCTCCGGTCCCATTCGGGCCAGCGCCTCGGCGGCATCGGTGCAGCAGAGCGTGCCGGCCCCCAGCAGGCTGATCCGTTTTTCTAGGATCTGCCGGTTCGCTTCATTGCCATCAACGATCATCACCGAACGCAGATTCGCGATCTCGACCGGGCAAGGCGGCTCGGCCCCGCCCATCATCGGCATCGTGATCTGAAAGCCGAAGGTCGACCCGGCGCCCAGCTCGCTTTCGACCCAGATACGCCCCCCCATCATCCGCACAAGTTGTTGCGAGATGGCAAGGCCCAGCCCGGTGCCCTCGAAGCGGCGGTTATGCTCGTCATCCACTTGGTTGAACTCGCCAAAGACGTGATCGACCTTGTCCGCCGGAATGCCGATCCCGGTATCCTCGACCGTGATATGCACCTGCGCCTTGCCATCCTCGCCCGCAAGACCGGTCACGCGGATCAGGACATGGCCCTTCTCGGTGAACTTGACCGCGTTGCCCATGAGGTTGGTCAGCACCTGCCGCAGGCGGCCTGGATCGCCGATGAATTGCGTCGGCAGGAAGAGGTCATAATCCAGCAGGATGTCCAGCCCATGCTCGCGCGCCTTGGGCTGCATCAGCATGATCAGCTCGTGAATGCAGCGCTCGAGGTCGAATGGCTCGGGCTTGAGCGCCAGCTTCTCGGCCTCGATCTTGGAATAGTCCAGCACATCGTTGATGATGACCAGAAGGGCCTCGCCCGAATTCTTGATCGTATCGGCGTAGAGGCGCTGCTCGTCCGTGAGGTCCGTGTCTTTCAGCAGATCGGCCATGCCCACCACCCCGTTCATCGGTGTGCGGATCTCATGGCTCATGTTGGCGAGGAAGGACGATTTGGCGCGGTTTGCCGCCTCCGCGCGGGCGCGGGCCTCCTTCAGGCGCTCCTCATAGCGGATCGTTGCGGTGATGTTCAGCGCAAGGCTGACCACGTCACCGCCATGACCGCGCTGGTCAATCAGCTTGATGTATTCGCCGCTCCAGAGGCGGATGACGGTCGGCTCGGGATCGTTGCTTTGCCAGCGGTCCAGCATCGTCTCGCGCCATGCCGCGGGATCCTCGTCCCCGATATTGACGATGCCTTCTTCGGTGGCCAGTTGCAGGATCTCGACATAGCTGATGCCCGGCTCGATCGCACTCAGCCCGTCGAAGACCGAGCAATAGGCCGGGTTGGCCGCAATCATCCGCCCGCTGTCGTCGAAAAAGGCAAAACCGTCCTGAATCGTCTCGATGGAATGCCAGAGCCGCCGCTCGGCCACCTGCACCTTTTCATTGGCAACGTGCAGGTCGGATTTGACGCGCTGGTTTTCATCCAGCGCCGTCTGAACCTTGGCGCGGGTGACGACGATCTCGTCCGAAAGGGCGCGCGCATGCTTGCCCAGCTTACGGTTGGCGGCGTGCAGTTCGGCCTGCTTTTGCTCCAGCAGGCGCTCGGCGGCGAGGCGCGCGCGCCGCTCCTGTGCCAGCTTGTTGGCAAGATCCATGCCGATTCCCTGCCATGCCCTGTCCCTAGAATGCGGGTAAATCTGCGGCACCAAGGTGAACATCCCCTTAACACCGATCATTACGGCCATTGCCCGGAACAGCCGCACATGGCACCGTGGCTGCATTCCAGCCTCGGAGATTGCCATGATGCGCCCTGCCTTGTTCGCCCTGCTTTTCATCGGGATCGCTTCGGGGGCGGCCGCGCAATCCGCAATTCCCGAGAGGCGGGCGATCATCACGCAAAACGTGGATTTCTACGGCGCCGACCTGACGGCGATTTTCGACACGACATATGAAGCCTGCCAGAATGCGTGCCTCGGCACGCCGGACTGCCGCGCCTTTACCTATAACAGCAAGTCGAACGCATGCTTTCCCAAGAGCGCGATCAGCAACGAGCAGCCCTTTGAAGGTGCGATTTCGGGCCGCGTCGTGGCAACGAACCCTGCAGTGCTGGCAGAGGCGGAAGCGCGCGCCGGGGATCTGGCGTTTCTGGGCGGCGGCGCGATAGCCGATGCGCGGCAGCAGGCAGAGAAGATCGGGCGCCTGCATTCGGGGGGAAACTGGACCGCCGAGGCGATGATCACCGCCGCGCAGGAGCGCGAGGCGGGTGGCGACATGCTGAACGCGATGCGCTGGATGGGCGCGGCGACCGCCACCACCGATCTCAGCGAGCATTGGACCGATTATGCGCGCCTGTCGCTGCGCATCGAAGGCGACCAGTCACAGCATACCGCCCGCGCGATCTCGGCCAGCGTCAATGCCTATCTGCGCGCCCTTTCGGGCGGCGCGCGCGTCAATGCCCTGCTGATCATGGCCGAGGCGCTGGAGCGCGCGGGCCAGGGCCGCGACATGGTGCAAGCCCTGCGCCTGGCTGAGAGGATTCAACCCCGCGCGGATGTCACGGCGGCACTGAACGCGGCGGTTGCCAAATACGGCTTTCGCATCGTGGACAACTCGGTCGAGACAAGCACGGCCTCGCCGCGCATCTGCGCCGAATTCTCGGAGGACCTGATCGAGGCCGGCACCGATTATGCGCCCTTCGTCCGTCTGCCCGAGGCGGGCCTCGTCGTGCAGCCGGATCAGCGCCAGATCTGCATCGACGGCGTCCAGTTCGGCGAGCGCTACACGTTCACCTTCCGGCAGGGCCTGCCCGCCGCCGATGGCCAGACCCTGACCAAGAATGTCGACATCACCGCTTATGTGCGCGACCGCGAGCCGCAAATCACTTTTCCGGGCCGCGCCTACGTTCTGCCCCGCGCCGCTGATGCCGCGCTGCCGATCGAAACGGTGAACCTCGATGAGGTTCGACTGTCCCTGAGCCGCGTCAGTGACCGCAACCTTCTGCGCACCATGCAGGAGGGGTATTTTGGCCGCCCGCTGGACGCCTATGCACTAGATGCCTTCACGCAGGATATCGCGCAGGATGTCTGGACCGGCACGGGCGAGGTGCAGAACCAGCTCAACCGCACGATGACGACGCGTCTGCCCCTGGGCGATGTCCTGGCCGATCAGCCGCCGGGCATCTACACGCTGACGGGCAAGATCGAGGGCGTCGACCGCTATGATGACGCAGGCGCAACGCAATGGTTCGTGCTGACCGATCTGGGGCTGACGACGCTTTCGGGCAACGACGGGCTGCATGTCTTTGCCCGCAGCCTTGCCAGCGCAGAGGCGCTGGAGGGGATCGAGGTGACGCTGGTCTCGCGCTCCAACGCTGTGCTGGCCACCGCCGCGACCGATGCCGAGGGCCATGCCCATTTCGATCCCGGCCTTGCGCGCGGCACGGATGGCGCGGCGCCCGCGCTGATCCTCGCCGAGCGGGGTACGGAGGACGCGGCGTTCCTATCCCTGACCGACCCCGCCTTCGATCTGTCGGACCGCGGTGTCGAGGGGCGCGCGCCTGCGCCGCCCGTGGATGTGTTCCTTGCCACCGATCGCGGCGCCTACCGCGCGGGCGAGGTTATCCACGCCACCGCGCTGGCGCGCGACGATAGTGCCGAGGCGATCACCGGCCTGCCCCTGACCGCGATCCTGACGCGGCCCGACGGCGTCGAATACTTGCACACCCTGTCGCCCGATGGCGCCGCTGGCGGCCATGTCTTTGATCTGCCCGTAGGCGAAACCGCTCCGCGCGGGACATGGACGCTGGACATCAAGGCCGATCTTGGCGCACCGGCGCTGGCCAGCACGCAGGTTCTGGTCGAGGATTTCCTGCCCGAGCGGATCGATTTCGACCTGTCGCTGCCCGAGGGCACGCTGAGCGCCAACAATCTGCCGCCCCTTCAGGTCGCGGCGAAATACCTCTTTGGCGCGCCCGGCGCGGGCCTCAAATCCGAAGGTACGCTGGTGCTGCGCCCAGCGCGCGCGCTGGAGCCGTATCCCGGCTACGTTTTTGGCCGTTACGACGCAAGCAGCGATCCTAAGGTCGAGGTGCTGGACGGAGCTGAAACCGCCGAGGACGGCACGCTGACCCTGCCCTTGCGCCTGCCCGAGGATCTGGACGCCGCCCGTCCCTATGCCGCCACCGCGACCCTGCGCCTGCGCGAGGCGTCTGGCCGCCCGGTCGAGCGGCAGATCATCCGCACCGTCGCCCCCGCCGCGCCGATTATCGGGATCAAGCCAGCCAGCGATGATGTGGTGCCCGAAGGGGCCAATGCGATATTCAACGTGATCGGGATCGCACCCGACCTCAGCCGCACCGACATGCAGGTGGAGTGGACGCTGAACCGTGTGAACACCCGCTATCAGTGGTATCGCCAATATGGCGACTGGAATTGGGAGCCGATCACGACCCGTACGCGCATCGCGTCTGGCACCGGCACGCTTGGCGACGATCCCCTAACCGTCAGCGCGCCTGTCGAATGGGGCGAGTACGAGCTGCTGGTCGAACGAACGGATGGCGCCTACACCGCCTCCTCGGTCCAGTTCTACGCGGGCTGGTATGCGCCCGCCGAAGGCAGCCAGACGCCCGATACGTTGCAAGTTTCGCTCGACTCAGACAGCTATGCGCCCGGCGATACCGCCCGCCTGCGGATCGACGCGCGCCATGCCGGAACCGCCCTGGTTAGCGTGATGTCGAACCGCGTCATCTCGCGCCAGTCAGTGGAAGTCAGCGAGGGCGAGACCGTGATCCCTGTCGAGGTGACCGAGGCGTGGGGCCCCGGCGCCTATGTCACCGCGCAGCTGATCCGCCCGATGGACGTGGCCGCCGGGCAGAACCCGGCGCGCAGCCTTGGCCTTGCCTATGCCAGCATCGACCCTGGCGCCAAGCAACTGAGCGTCAGCATCGACGCGCCGGACACGGCCGATCCGCGCGGGCCGCTTGCGACCAGTGTCACCGTGGACGGGCTGGAGGGCGAGACGGGCTACGTCACCCTCGCTGCCGTGGATGTGGGCATCCTCAACCTCACCGGGTTCGACAGCCCCGATCCCTCGGGTCACTATTTCGGCCAGCGCCGCCTTGGGGTCGAAATCCGTGACATCTATGGGCGCCTCATCGACGGCATGAACGGGGCTGAGGGCACCGTGCGCTCGGGCGGGGATGCCGGGAACGGGATGCAGCGCCAATCGCCGCCCCCGACCGAAGAATTGGTGGCCTACTTCACCGGCCCGCTGACCGTGGAGTCGGATGGTACTGCCACCGCCAGCTTCGAGCTGCCGGATTTCAACGGTACCGTGCGCCTCATGGCCATCGCGTGGAGCGCGAAGGGCGTCGGCCAGGCCGCGCGCGACGTAATTGTGCGCGATCCGGTCGTGCTGACCGCGTCCCTGCCCCGCTTTCTCGCGCCGGGTGATCGCAGTTCGCTGCTGCTGGAAGTCGTTCACGCCACCGGCCCCACAGGCCGCGTGGGTCTGGATATCACCGCAGAGGGCCTTGCGCTGAGCGACGATATCCCCTCGGGTTTCGATCTGGCAGAGGGGCAGAAGCAGAGCTTCCGCCTGCCGATCAAGGCGGGCGAGGTGGGCGATTATCCCATCCGCATCGCGCTGACCGCACCCGATGGCCGGCAGCTGACCAAATCACTGACCCTGCCCGTGCGCGCCAATGATCCGCCCGTGTCGCAGACCCGTCAGTTCCAGCTGGCAGCGGGCGATACCTTCACGCTCACCGATGACGTCTTTGCGGACTACCGCCAAGGTACGGGCGAGGCGGTCATCTCGGCGGGCGCCATCGCGCGGCTGAACGTGGCTGGGCTGCTGCAATCGCTGGACCGCTACCCTTACGGCTGCACAGAACAGGTCACCTCCCGCGCGCTGCCGCTCCTTTACTTCAACCAGATCGCCAGCGCGCTGGGCATCGGCAATGATGCGGGCATCAAGGCGCGGATAGATCAAGCCGTTGCGCGCGTTCTGACACGCCAGACCGCCAGCGGCGCTTTCGGCCTCTGGCAGGCGCAATCGGGCGATTTCTGGCTGGATGCCTATGTCGCCGACTTCCTCTCACGCGCCCGCGCCGAGGGCTATGACGTACCGGACCCCGCCTTTGCCATGGCAATGGACAACCTGCGCAACCGCGTGAACTACGCCCCCGATTTCGACAACGGCGGCGAGGATATCGCCTATGCGCTGATGGTCCTTGCCCGCGAAGGCGCGGCGGCGATGGGCGATCTGCGCTACTATGCAGACGTCAAGGCAAATGACTTCGCCACGCCGTTGGCACAGGCGCAACTGGGCGCGGCGCTCGCCTCCTACGGCGATCCCAGCCGCGCGGATGCAATGTTTCGCGCCGCCCTCGCCAGCAGCAAGGGCGTGAGCGATGGCGCGCATGTCTGGCGAAGCGATTACGGCACGGCGATGCGCGACCGGGCGGGCGTGCTGGCGCTGATGGTCGAGGCCGGCAGCGAGGCCGGTGATGCTGTGGACCTCGCGCGCAGCCTCGATACGGACGGCCCGCACCTGTCGACCCAGGAAGAGGCGTGGAGCCTTCTGGCCGCCCATGCCCTGATCGACGAGACAGGCGCGGCGGGCCTCACCCTCAACGGCGATCCGGTCAGCGGCCCCTTCATCCGCAAGCTGGAAGCAAGCATCACGGACCCTCAAGCGATCCGCAATATGGGCCAGAGCGGGACCGACGTCACGCTGACCACCTTTGGCGTGCCGCAGGTGCCCGGCCCGGCGGATGGCTATGGCTACCGGATCGAGCGAGAATATTTCGACATGGACGGCGCGCGCACCGACCTCGATGACGTGGCGTCGGGCACGCGGCTGGTCGCGGTGCTGACCGTCACGCCCTTCGAGGCCAGCGAGGCGCGGCTGATCATCGACGATGCACTGCCTGCGGGCCTTGAGATCGACAACCCCAATCTGATCACCTCGGGCGATATCGGCGCGCTCGACTGGCTGCAGACGGCCTATGCGGAGCATACCGAGTTCCGTAGCGACCGGTTCATCGCAGCCGTCGACTGGCGCGGGGATCGGCCCTTCCGCCTCGCCTATATCGTGCGCGCGGTGAGCCCCGGCAGCTATCACCACCCCGCCGCCACGGTCGAGGATATGTATCGGCCTGAATACCGTGCCAATACCGAGACCGGCGCTATGACGGTGACGGAGTAGACCATGCGCGCACATCGCTGGCTCTTTGCGCTCGCCCTGACACTCGGGCTGGGGGCCGGCGCTCGGGACAGGCTGGACGCCTGGATTGCGACCACGCCCATGCCCCCGCTGGTGACGACAACGGGTACCGAGGTGCTGGACCGCCACGGCCGGCCATTGCGCATCTACACCGTCGCCGATGGCCGCTGGCGGCTGGCCCCGGGGCAGGTGGACCCCGCGTTTACCGACATGTTGATCGCCTATGAGGATCAGCGATTTGCCAGCCATTCAGGCGTCGATCCGCGCGCCATGCTGCGGGCCGCCGCACAGGCCGCGCGACATGGCAGCATCACATCGGGCGCATCGACCCTGACGATGCAGGTCGCGCGGCTGATGGAGGATGGCAGCACCGGGCAGTGGGCGGGCAAGCTGCGGCAGATCCGGCTGGCGCTGGCGCTGGAGCGGCACCTGACCAAGGATCAGATCCTGCAGATCTACCTTGCCCGCGCGCCTTATGGTGGCAATGTCGAGGGCATCCGCGCCGCCACCCTCTCGTGGTTCGGCAAGGAGCCCCGGCGCCTCACCCCCGCGGAGGCCGCGCTGCTGGTGGCCCTGCCCCAATCGCCTGAAACGCGCCGCCCCGACAGGCACCGGGAGGCGGCCCGCGCCGCGCGGGACCGCGTGCTGGACCGGATGGTGCGGCAAGACGTGCTGAGCGAGGAGGAGGCCGAGGCCGCCAAGCTGGACCCGGTGCCAGTCACGCGCCGCCCCTTCCCGGCCTTGGCGCCGCATCTGGCCGACCGCGCGCTGGCCGAGAAGCCGGGCGTGGTGCGACATGATCTGACAATCGATGCCGCACATCAGATACAGCTTGAGGCGCTGGCCGCCCGCGCTGTGCGCGGCCTGCCGGGGGCGGTTTCCGTCGCCATCGTTCTGGCCGATCACCGCAGCGGCGAGATCCTCGCCTCGGTTGGATCGGCGGGCTTTGACTCTGGCGTGCGGCAGGGCTTTGTCGACATGACGACCGCGCTACGTTCGCCCGGATCGACGTTGAAACCAGTGATCTATGCCATGGCCTTTGACCGGGGGCTGGCACATCCGCAGACCCTGATTGACGACGCGCCCGTGCGCTTTGGCCGCTATGCGCCGCAGAATTTCGATGGGTATTTTCGCGGCGAGCTGACGGCGGCGGATGCGCTGCGCCAGTCGCTCAACATCCCGCCCGTGCGCCTGATGGATGCCATGGGCCCCGCGCATCTGATGGACGTGATGCGCCGCGCCGGTATGCGGCCCAAACTGGCGGGTGACCATGCCGGGCTGGCCGTGGCGCTGGGCGGCGTGGGCGTCAGCCTGACCGACATGGTGCAGCTCTACGCCGCGCTCGCGCGCGGTGGCGAGGCCGTGCCGCTGCGCTGGCGGCAGGGCGAAACAGGCCCGGCCAGCCGAATCCTTGGCCGCGCCGCCGCGTGGCAGGTCGGCGATGTACTCGCGAGCCTCGCGCCACCGCCCAATGCGCCTGCCCGCGCGCTGGCCTACAAGACCGGCACCTCCTATGGGCACCGCGATGCCTGGGCGCTTGGGTGGGATGGCGCGCATGTGGCGGGCGTCTGGATCGGGCGGCCCGATGGCACGCCGGTGCCCGGTGCCTTTGGTGGCGACCTGGCCGCGCCGCTCCTGTTCGAGGCGTTCCAGCGGTTGAAACCTGCCTTTGATCCGCTGCCGCCACCACCGCCCGAGACGCTGATCCTCGCCACCGCCGAGCTGCCGCAGCCCCTCCGCCGCTTTGCCGGTCGCGGCGCCGCCTTCGACCTGGCGCGCGGTGCGCCAAAGCTGATCTTTCCGCCCGATGGCGCGCGCATGGCCGCCGAGGGCGGTTTGCCGGTCAAGGTGCGGGGCGGCACGCCGCCCTATACGTGGATGGCGAATGGCGCGCCTGTGCTGACAGGCATCCGGCGCGAGCAAGCGATCATCGCCGGTCTGGGACAAGGCTATAGCCAGATCGCCGTGATCGACGCCAAGGGGCGCAGCGCTCGGATCAGGGTCCGGCTGGATTGAGACCGCTCAGCCCTGCGCGGCCTCGGCAGCGGAACGAATGGCGCGGATATTCTCGCCGTAAGCTGCGGGATTATCGACGCTCCCGCCCTTGAAGACACCCGAGCCGGCGACGAACACATCCGCTCCGGCCTCGGCCATGAGAGGCGCGGTCTCGGGGGTCATGCCGCCGTCGATCTCGATATGGATGGGGCGGTCGCCAATCATGGCGCGCAGGCTGCGCACCTTTTCGATCTGGCTGTGAATGAATTTCTGGCCGCCAAAGCCGGGGTTCACCGTCATCACGCAGATGAGGTCCACCATGTCCAGCAGATGCGGCACCGCATCGAGCCCCGTGCCTGGGTTGAGCGCCAGCCCGGCCTTGCAGCCCGCGCCGCGAATGGCCTGCAGCGTGCGGTGGATATGCGGCCCGGCCTCCAGATGCGCGGTCAGAATATCGGCCCCGGCGCCGGCATAGGCGTCGATATAGGCATCGACCGGCGAGATCATCAGATGCACGTCCATGACAGTGCGGATATGCGGGCGAATGGCCGCCAAGAGGGGCGGGCCGAAGGTGAGGTTCGGCACGAAATGCCCGTCCATCACATCGACATGCACCCAATCACAGCCTTCGCCCTCGATTGCCCGGATTTCCTGCCCGAAATTGGCGAAATCGGCGGAAAGGATCGACGGGGCGATCTTGATCTTGCGGTTGAATGTCATAACGGGCGCTCCGCGGGTGTGGCTGTTGCGGCGTAGATGGAGCCTAAACCCCCTTGGGGTCAAGTGCACGCGATTGCGGCGGGCGCGGCTTTGTGCCACCTATCACTGTACCCGTGCGCAAAAAGGCCCTCCCTATGACCGACATGCCCTCTGACAACGCCCCCGAGACCGCCATCGACCCCTCCTTTCTGGAAGCTCCGTCTGGGCTGCAGGTTCACCTTGGATATGAGTTGACGGAATGGGCGCGCGATCATGCGGTGGTCGAGATGGATTTCGCCCCGCATTTGCACAACCGGCAGGGGTTGCTGCATGGCGGCGTTCATGCGCTGATGCTGGACACGGCCATGGGATATGCAGGCTGCTACACGGGCGATCCGGCCCAACAGCAAAACGCGCTGACCCTGTCAATGACGGTCAATTACATCGGCCAGCTCAAGGGCAAACGCATCATCGCGACGGGGCGGCGCACGGGGGGCGGTCGGCGCACCTATTTCGCCGAGGCCGTGGTGACGGATGAGAATGGCGAGATCGCAGCAAGCGCGACGGGCGTCTTTCGCTATCGCACCGGGCCTTTGACAGGCTGACATGTCGGGGCCGGTGGTATCCCAGTCGCGCACGCCGCGAAACGGGGCGCGGGCCGATCCCCGCGTCATTTTCGATCTGCGCCCGGTCGGCTATGTCATCGGCCTGACGCTGATGGCGATGGGCCTGACCATGCTGCTGCCGCTGATCGTGGATATCGCCGAGGGACGCGGCCATTGGGAGGTGTTTGCCCAATCCTCGATCATGACGATCCTTATCGGCGGCCTGGTCGCGGGCGCCTGCCGCAACGGGGTGGGCGAGGGCCTGACGATCCGGCAGACCTTCCTGCTGACGACGGGTGTCTGGGTGGTGCTGCCGGTTTTTGGCGCCCTGCCCTTCATGCTGGGCGAGACGGCATTGGGCGTCACCGATGCGGTGTTCGAGGCGATGTCAGGCCTGACGACCACCGGATCGACCGTGATCACAGGCCTCGACACGCTGCCCAAAGGCATTCTTTTGTGGCGCGGTATCATGCAATGGCTGGGCGGGGTCGGCATCGTCGTTGTGGCCATGGTGTTCCTGCCCGAATTGCGCGTCGGCGGGATGCAGATCTTTCGCGCCGAGGCCTTCGACACGATGGGCAAGATCCTGCCCCGAGCCACCGAGATCGCCAGCCGCATCTCGGTGATCTACCTGGGCATGACCATCGCCTGCATGCTGGCCTATATCATGACTGGCATGTCGCCCTTCGATGCAACCGTTCATGCCATGACGACGGTCTCGACCGGCGGCATGGCCAATTACGACGCCTCCTTCGGCGCACTGCACAAATCGGCCGAATATGTGGCGACGGTCTTCATGATCCTCGCGGCGCTGCCATTCGTGCGCTTCGTTCAGATGCTGGCCGGAACGGCGCAGCCGATGCTGCGCGACCCGCAAGTGCGCGGATTCTTCATGACGATCTTCAGCATCGTCATGACGTTGACCGCATGGCAATTCGTTCAGCGCGCGCATTTCACCGAAGAGACGTTTCGCGAGGTGCTGTTCAATGTCGTGTCGATCATCACCGGCACCGGCTATTCCAGCGAAAACTACATGCTTTGGGGGCCGTTCGCAGTCTCGATCTTTTTCTTTACCGGGCTGATCGGCGGCTGCGCCGGATCCACCTCATGCTCGGTCAAGATCTTCCGCTACCAGCTGCTCTTTGCGTCCATCCGGGTGCAGCTGGCCCGCATCCGCGCACCGCATGGCGTGTTCACGCCGCGCTATGCCGGCAAGACCGTTGGCGACGACGTGATGAACTCGGTCATGTCGTTCTTTGTCTTCTTTACCGTCAGCCTTGGCCTCTTCGCGGTCCTACTGGGCCTGACCGGCCTCGATTTCGTCACCGCCCTGTCGGGCGCGGCGACGGCGCTGGGCAATATCGGGCCGGGCCTTGGCGACACGATCGGGCCGGCCGGGAATTTTGCCATGCTCAACGACACCGCCAAGTGGATCCTGACCACGGCCATGCTGGTCGGCCGGTTGGAGCTGCTGGCGGTCTATGCCATCTTCACCGTCTCATTCTGGAGGATCTGATGTCCGATACACACCGCAGCCGCCCCTTGGGCGCGCAAATCTCACATATGCTGAAATCGCGCGGGGTCGATACGATCTTTGGCATCCCCGGCGTGCATAACCAGGAAATGTATCGCGGCATCGAGGAGGCGGGCATCCGCCACCTGCTGGCCCGGCACGAACAGGGCGCAGGTTTCATGGCCGATGGCTATGCCCGCGCCAGCGGCAAGCCGGGGGTGGCCTATGTCATCACCGGCCCCGGCCTGTGCAACACGATGACGCCGATGGGACAGGCCTATTCCGACAGTGTGCCGCTTCTGGTGCTGTCCTCCTGCCTTGACGAGACGGCGGCGACGCGCGGCCAGTTGCACCAGATGCTGGATCAGCAGGCGGCGGGCGCCACGGTGTCGGACTGGTCCTACACCGCCTATACCGCCGCGGCCGCCTACAGCCTGATCGACCGCGCCCTGACCGAGTTCCAGACCGAGCGCCCCCGCACCAAGCATATTCAGGTGCCGATCGCGGCGCTGGTCGCCGAGGCGGACCCGGCCCCGGACGCCGCCCCCGAGGTGACACGCACGCCGCAATCCCTGCCCGAGGGCATCGCAGACCGTATCAGGGCGGCCAAACGCCCGCTCTTCATTCTGGGGGGCGGCAGCACGGGCGCATCAGGCGGCGCGCGACAGGCCCTGCGCACGCTGAAGGCGGCCAGCTTTCCCACCTATGCCGGGCGCGGCGTTGTCTCGGCGGCCGACGACCCGCTGCATTTCAGCGGCTTCCTCGGACGCCCCGAGAGCGCCAGTGTCGCCGCCAGTGCCGATCTGGTCGTCGTCGTGGGCAGCGAGCTCTCGGAGATGGACCTCTGGCGCGACACGCTGGGCCATGAGGGCGCGATGATCCGTGTCGATATCGACCCCGAGGTGCTGGGCCAGATTCCGGGCAGCATCGCGGTTCAGATGAATGCGCGCGATTTTTTCGAAGGGCTGAACGTCGCACTGGAGGGACATGAGGCGAAGACCTCCTGGACCGCGGACGAGGTGGCCAAGGCGCGCAAGCGGTGGCGCATGGAGTCGGACTCCGAGCGGCCCGGCATCATGCGCGTCTGTGATGCGCTGATCGACGTGATGCCCGAGGATACCATGTATTTCTCGGACATGACCCAGTTCGCCTATACCGGCAAGGAAGTATGGGACATGCATCGCCCCGGCCATTGGCATCACCCCTATGGCTTTGGCACGCTAGGCTATGCCCTGCCCGCCGGGATCGGTGGCGCGGCGGCGCGACCAGACCTGCCGACCGTCGTGATCGCTGGGGATTATGGCTTTCAGTACACCGTGCAGGAGCTGGGCACAGCGGTCGAACTGGGTCAGCCGCTGCCGATCCTGCTTTGGGACAATGGCAAGCTGAAAGAGATCGAGGACAGCATGGTGCGCGCCCAGATCGCCCCGAACTCGGTGATCGCGCATAACCCCGATTTCTGCGCACTGGCCGAAGCCTATGGCGCGAAATCCGCCGCGCCGAAATCTCTGAAGGAACTGCAGGAGGCGGTCAGGGCCGCGTTCAAGGCCGATGGCCCGACGCTGATCTACATGACCGCTGACATGGCGGACTGACCGCGCAAACCGAGCGGGGAAAACGCGCGTTTTCCCCGCATGTTTCCGCGCGGAAACATGCTCTAACCGATGCGCCCCACGGGGCCAATTGCGCCCGTCTGTCCACGATGCAACAGCAGATGGTCCAGCAGCACGCAAGCCATCATCGCCTCGCCCACCGGCACCGCGCGGATGCCGACGCAAGGATCGTGCCGGCCCTTTGTCACCACCTCGGTCGGCGTGCCGTCCATGCGAATGGACGCGCGCGGGCTGAGGATCGACGAAGTCGGCTTGACGGCGAAGCGCACGACGATCTCCTGACCGGTCGAGATACCGCCCAGAATACCGCCCGAATGGTTGCTGCCATATTCGGGGCCATTCTCGCCCATGAATATCTCGTCGGCATTGTCCGTGCCCGTCAGCTCCGCTGCCGCCATTCCCTCACCAATCTCGACACCCTTCACGGCATTGATCGACATCATCGCCGCTGCCAGATCGGTATCCAGCTTGCCATAGATCGGCGCGCCGACGCCGGCGGGAACACCGCGCGCCACGACCTCGATGATCGCCCCGACCGAGTTGTGATCCTTGCGCAGCTTTTGCAGATAGGCCTCCCATTCAGGCGCAGCGCCCGCATCCGGCAGCCAGAAATCATTGCGGTCGATCGCGTCCCAGTCAAAGCGATCCCGGTCCAGCGCTATCGCGCCCATCCGGGTCATGTAGCCCTTGACCTGCACGCCGGGGATCAACTGATCCAGCGCCGCGCGCGCGATGCCGCCCGCCGCAACCCGCGCTGCCGTCTCGCGGGCGCTGCTGCGCCCGCCGCCGCGATAGTCACGATGCCCGTATTTCTGGTGATAGGTGATGTCGGCATGGCCGGGGCGGAAGGTGTTGGCGATGTCGCCGTAATCGCGTGACCGCTGATCCGTATTCTCGATCATCAGCTGGATCGACGTGCCGGTCGTCTTGCCCTCGAACACGCCCGAGAGGATGCGCACGGCATCAGGCTCGTTCCGCTGGGTCATGTTCTTGTTCTGGCCGGGGCGCCGCTTGTCCAGCCAGTGCTGCAGCATCGCCTCGTCCACCTCCACGCCGGGGGGGCAGCCATCGACTGTCGCGCCCAAGGCTGGCCCGTGGCTTTCACCCCAGGTGGTGACGCGAAACATATGTCCGAAAGTATTGAGGCTCATGGCGCGGCTCCTTTGGGCATGGGTCTAGCCGCCCGGCCCCAGCGCCTCAAGCCATTTTGGCGAAAGGGGCCGCACGTGGCGGCCCCTTCGGGATCAAAGAAGCGATTCAGGTGTCACCGAGTCGATGCCGAGCGCCTCGCCCACGGCCTTGTAGGTCAGCTTGCCCGCATGGATGTTCAGGCCGTTCAGCAGATGCGCATCATCGGCGCAGGCCTTCTTCCAACCCTTGTCGGCCAGCGCCAGCATGAAGGGCATGGTCGCGTTGCCCAGCGCAATGGTCGAGGTACGAGCAACCGCGCCGGGCATGTTGGCGACGCAGTAATGCACGATCCCGTCCACGTCGTAGATCGGATCCTGATGCGTCGTCGCCTTGGATGTCTCGAAACAGCCACCTTGATCGATCGCCACATCCACGAGGACCGAGCCCGGCTGCATCAGCGACAGCTGCTCGCGATTGACCAGCTTGGGCGCAGCAGCGCCGGGGATGAGAACCGCGCCCACCACCATGTCCATGCGCGGGAGCAGCTCCTCAACAGCACCCTTATCGGAATATTGGGTGGTCAGACGGCCCATGAACACATCGTCAAGATATGAGAGGCGCGGTACCGAGCGGTCCAGCACGGTGACGTTCGCGCCCATGCCGACCGCCACGCGTGCCGCAGCCGTGCCGACGACACCGCCGCCGATGACAGCGACATTCGCCGGGCGCACGCCTGGAACACCGCCCATCAGCACGCCGCTGCCGCCATTGGCCTTTTGTAGCGCCCAGGAACCGGCTTGCGGCGCAAGGCGGCCCGCAACCTCGGACATGGGCGCCAAGAGGGGCAGGCCGCCATTGCGGTCCGTGACCGTCTCATAGGCGATGGCGGTGCAGCCCGAAGCGATCAGGTCATGCGTCTGGTCGGGATCGGGGGCGAGATGCAGGAAGGTAAAGAGGATCTGCCCCTCGCGCAGCATCTTGCGCTCGTCCGCCTGCGGCTCCTTGACCTTGACGATCATCTCGGCGGTGTCGAACACCTCCTTGGCGGTGCCGAGGATCCTGGCCCCGGCGGCGGTGTAATCTTCATCCGTGAAGCCGGCACCAGCCCCGGCACCCGACTGTATCAGCACCTCGTGACCGCGCGCGACGGCCTCCCGCGCCGCATTGGGCGTGACGCCCACCCGATATTCCTGCGATTTTATTTCTGTCGGGCAACCGATCTTCATTTAGGCCTCTCCTCTGTTGATGCTGCCAGACTGCATCAGGGGTCGCGCAAGCGGTGTGAAACTTTACGCGCAGGTGGGCTTTTCCACGCAAGATTCTTCGTTAGACTGGCGCAATAAGAATAAGGATTGCCAGAATGTCCCTCGACTCACTCGATCGCCGTTTGCTGGCCGTGCTGCAGAAACGCGGCCGCATCTCGAACGCGGACCTTGCCGAGACGGTGAACCTCTCGGCCAGCGCCTGCCACCGCCGGGTGCAACGGCTGGAGAATGAGGGCTTCATCACCGGCTATGTCGCGCTGCTGGATCCGCAGAAGATGGGCGTCGCGGCCACGGTCTTTGTCGAGATCACGCTAAGTGCGCAGGCCGACAACGTGCTGGAGGCGTTTGAAAAGGCCGTCGCCCGCGTCCCCGACGTGCTGGAATGCCACCTGACGGCGGGCACGGCGGACTACATTTTAAAGATCGTGGCCGAAAGCACCGAGGACTTCGCACGCATCCACCGGCAGTATCTGACGCGGCTGCCGGGCGTGGCCAAGATGCAGTCGAGTTTCGCGCTGAGGACGGTGTGCCAGACGACGGCACTGCCGGTTTGAGGTGGGGGGTAGCACCGAAGGTCGGCTAAGCGGACAAAACGGACCTTGGTTCAATGTGCTCCAAAGTCCGCTTTTGTGGACTGTTCAACAAACGGTTCTTTTCGGA
>NZ_JBHFPF020000014.1:0-72330 GCF_043355895.2 Roseovarius maritimus | reverse complement strand
GAAATAGGCCAGCGGATAGCCGATCAGGATGCAAAGACCGGTGGTCAGCACACTGACCTGAAAGGTGGTGATGAAAATACGCATATAGGATTTGCGCTTGATCATCCGCTCGTAATTCTCCAGCGAGAAATTCCCGTCGGCGCCCACAAAGGACACGTAGAAGAGCCAGCCGACCGGGATCACCAGGATCACCAGCACCAGCAGCAGGGCGGGCGAACCGAGGCCGAAAAGCTTCCACCGCTCCATCCGCTCATCGCGGCGCAGACCGGCGGCGTGCAGATCGCCCGAGGTATCGGTCACCGCCATCTAGCTGCCCCCATCCGCGATAACGACTGTATCGGCCTTGTGCAGACCCAGTTTGACCGTATCCCCGGCGCGTGGCAGCCCGGCAAAGGTGCCTTCGCGGATCGCACCGCGCACGGCGATCTCGCTGCCGTCCCTGAGCCGCGCATAAAGCAGATAGCTTTCGCCCTGATAGACCAGCTCGGTCACGGTGACGTCAAAGACGTTGGTATCCTCGGGCGCCTCGTGCACCAGCAGCCGCGCCCGCTCGGGGCGCACCATCAGCAGCAGCGATTGCGCGTCGGGCACTTTGCCATCCATCTGCAGCGGCATGTCGCCGAACCTGACCCCTGCCCCGTCCCGCGTGACAGGCAGAAAGCTGGAATCGCCGATAAAGTCCGCGACGAACTTGTTTTCGGGCCGGTCATAGAGTTGCTGAGGCTTGGCCAGCTGCATGATCTTCCCATGGTTCACCACGGCGATCCGGTCGGACATGGTCAGCGCCTCGCGCTGGTCGTGGGTGACATAGACGGTGGTCATGCCCAGCTGTTCATGCAGGTGCCGCAGTTCGATCTGCATGCGGTCGCGCAATTTCTTGTCCAGCGCACTCAGCGGCTCGTCCATCAGCAAAATCCGCGGCTCGAACACGATCGAGCGGGCCAGCGCCACACGCTGTTTCTGCCCGCCGGACAGCTGCTCGATTCCGCGATCCCCGTAGCCGCCCAGCTGCACCAACTCCAGCGCGCGCTCGATCCGCTCGGACTGCTCGGGTTTCGGCACACCGCGCAGGCGCAGCGGATAGCCGACATTCCCGGCGACCGTCATATGCGGGAAAAGCGCGTAGTTCTGAAACACCATGCCGACGCCGCGCAAATGGGGCGCGGTGCGGATCATCTCGTCCTCGCCGAACTGGAGACTGCCGCAATCAGGCCGGGTAAAGCCCGCCAGCACCATCAGCAGTGTCGTCTTGCCCGAGCCTGAAGGGCCAAGCAGGGTCAGAAACTCGCCGCTTTTCACGTCCAGCGACACATCGTCCAGCGCATGCACGCGGCCATACGTCTTGGTTACGCCGCGCACGGTGATCGGCAGGGCTTCGGGTTTGGTATTCAATATCTTGCTCCCTCGTATCTTATTGGAATGCGGGCGGCAGAGGCCGCCCGCATCCAGCCCGAAGCCGATCACTCGGTCAGCATTTCCTGATACATCTCGGCTGCGATCTGCTCCCACTCGGCATACCACTCCAGCGAAATGGCCAGCTGCTTGGCCATGTTCTCGGGGGCCGATGGCAGGCTGGCCGCGACCTCGGCGCTGATCTCGCCGGTATCATAGGCGTCCGAGTTGGTCGGCCCGTAGGTGATGTATTTCGGCAGGTCGTCCTGATACTCGGCCTTCGAGATCTCGGCGATGAACTCCATCGCCAGATCCTTGTTGGGCGCGCCCTTGGGAATGGCGAAGCAGTCGTAGTCCAGCAGACCCTGATCAAAGTAATAGGACACTTCGGCACCATCCGCGGCGGCATTGTCAAAGCGGCCATTCCAGCCGGTCGACATGTCCACCTCGCCGTCCTTCATCAGCTGCGCCTGCTGCGCGCCCGAGGTCCAGAAGACCGCGATGTTCGGCTTGAGCTCGCGGATCTTGTCGAGCGCGCGCTCGATGCCGTCCTCGCTGCTCAGCTCGGCATAGACATCCTCGGGGGCCACACCCAGCGCCATCATCGCGGGCTCCAGCGCGCCCGAGACGGTGCCGCGATAGGCGCGGGAGCCGGGAAATTTCTCGGTGTCCCAGAAATCCGCCCATCCGCGCGGGCCCTCCTCGCCGAACTTCGCTGTCGAGAACGCGGGCACGACCGAGAATACATCGCCGCCCACGCAATACTCGCTATAGAATTCCTCGGGAAAGCTGCTGACGTCGATCACGTCATAATCCAGCGGCTCCAAGAGGCCCTCGGCCCCGGCGCGCGCCGCCGATCCCGATCCGCTGGCGACGACATCCAGCGTCACCTGCCCCGAGGAGACCTGCAGGCGCACATCCGACATGCCGCCATAGGTCTCTTGTTTGACGGTGTTTCCGGTCGCCGCCTCATAAGGCTCGAAGAGGGCCTTGCTCTGCGCCTCCTGGTACGAGCCGCCCCAGCTGGCCACGGTCAATTCCTTGCCCTCGGCGTTTGCCACAGGGGCCAGCGCGGTCGTGGCCATCAGGCCCGCCGCCACGGTCAATGCGATCTTGTGTTTCATCTTTCTCTCCTCTGTTGGTTAATGGCCCCGGTATTCCGGTGGCCCTTGGGGTCCGTCTTATCCTGCCATGGCGCGCCCCCTCTGCCGCGCGTCGTTCCAGCGATACCAGGCCACGGCAGCCGGCAGGAACCAGGGCCGCCCGGTGTAGAAGGGCCGCGTCGGAAAGGGCAGATCGTCAAACGCCGTGCGCCCCTCGACCAGGCCCAGCACCTTTTGCCCCATGCGCATGCCCAGATAGCTGGCCATCGACACACCCGAGCCGCAATAGCCCATGGCGTAATGCACACCCTCATGCGTGCCGGTATGGGCCAGCTCGTCAAAGGTATAGGCAACCGTGCCCATCCAGCTATGGCTGATGCGCGCGCCGCTCAGCTCGGGAAAGATGCGGCACATGTCCTTGTGCAGGCGCGGGCCGCTGATGCGCGTATCCGTCTCGGCGGCCGACACGCGGCCCCCAAAAAGGATGCGTGTGCGGTCCGGCGAGGCGCGGTAGTAATAGACCACCTTGCAGGTGTCGCTGGCGATCCGGTCGGTCGGAAACAGCCGGTCGATCAGACCCGGCTCCAACGGCTCGGTCGCGATGATGTAGCTGCCGATGGGGATGACCCGGCGCTGCTGCCAGGGCGTCGCGCCAGTGGTATAGCCGTTGGTCGCCACGATCACGTCGCGCGCCCGCACCACGCCGCGCGAGGTGCGCACCTCCTGCCCGGCGGGCCCCGAGGTGATGCCCGTCACCGGCGTCTGCCCCATGATTTGCGCACCTGCGCCAATCGCGCTGCGGATCAGGCCGTGCACATAGCGCGCCGGGTTCACCGCCGCATGGGCCGGGAAGAGGGCGGCGCCATGATAGGCGTCGGTGCCGAGCTCGCGCCGCTGCTCGGCGCGTGGGATCATGTGGACCTCGATGCCTTCGCTGCGGCGCAGCCCCTCGGCATCGCGCGCCAGCTCTTCATAAGCAGCGGGGGTGTGCGCCGCGTGAACCCGGCCCGCGCGGCGAAAATCGCAATCAATGCCCTCGGCCTCGATCCGCTCGCCCATCCACTCCAGCGCCTTGCGCCCCTCGGCCCGGATCGCCTGCGCGCGCTTCATGCCATGACGCGCCGCCAGCTTCTCCAGCGTCGGCTTGATCGACGTGCTGATCTGTCCACCATTGCGGCTGCTGCAGCCCCAGCCCGGCATCTCGGCCTCCAGCACCAGCGTGCTGCGCCCGCCCCGCGCCGTCTCGATCGCCGCATTGAGGCCGGTATAGCCCGACCCGACAATCACCACATCCACCTCGCGCGGCAGATCGACCGCCGGCACCTGGGGCGGCGTCTCTCCGTCCAGCCAGTAGGAGGTGCCGGACCAGTTCGGCATCCACAGATTCTCAATGCCGCTCATGCTGTTCTGCTTCCCGATCCTGTCCAACTGACCCAAGGTTAGGAAGCGGCCTTGAATTTAGCAATTCAATATGCGTAATAATTAATTTCGATTTCCTTATATAGACGAGGCCCCTCGCCGCCCATGCCGCTCAAGATCCGTCATCTCGAAGTCTTCAATGCCCTGTTCGAGGCCGGATCCGTCAGCAACGCGGCGCAGCGCCTCAACCTCACCCAGCCCGCCGTCAGCATCGCGCTCGGAAATCTGGAGGACGAGCTGGGCTTTCGCCTGTTTCACCGCAATCGCGGCTTTTTCGCCCCCACCGGCGAGGCGATGCAGCTGCGCGGCGAAATATCCCAAGGGCTCATGGCCCTCGCGCGGGTCGAGCAGCGCGCCGATGACATCCGCCAGGGCTGGGCCGGCGGGCTGAGCATCGCCACGAATGGCGCGCTGGCGATGAATTTCCTGCCGCAACTGATCGCGGATTTTCAGGCCGCACATCCCGGCACCCATATCGAGCTGCGCGTGCATTCCTCGCGCCAGATCGCCGATTGGACGGCAAGCGGGCAGGTCGATATCGGGCTGATCGACACGCCGGTGCCGGTCGCCGGGCTACAGGCCGAGGTGTTCGGCATGGAATGTCTATGCATAATGCAAGAGAGCGACGCGCTGACCGGCGAGAAGGTCATCACCCCCACCCATCTCGCCGGGCGCGGCATGATCGGGGTCAATGGCGATCACGTCACCGACCGCCAGTTGAAGCGTCTGATGATTGCCGCCGGGATGCCGCTACGCTACCGCGCCTTCAGCTATTACTACGCCATCGCGCGCGGCATGGTGGCAGCGGGCGGCGGCCTGGCCATCATCGACCCGATCAACGCGCGCGCCGCACTGCAGGACGGGGTGGTCTGGCGCCCCTTTGCGCCGCTGGTCCGACACGAGTCCGCGATGATCACCTCGCGTGATCATCCTCCCGCGCAGGGCGGCGCACAGATGCAGGATTTCCTGCGCCAACGCATCGCGCAATACTGCCTGCGCGGCTAAAGCGTGGCGCGCGTTTCGCGAAACGCTTGAGGCCCCCTGCCCTGCTGGCTCAACCCTCCTCGATCCCGTCATAAAGGCTCGGATCCATCTCGTGCCAGAATTCCAGGATCGCCCGCGCGTTCAGCGCAGACATCCAGCCGAAGCGCTCAAAATCGGCGCGCGCCGCCGCATCCTCGATCCGGTTGGCAAACAGGCGCTTATCCGCATCGCGCTGCGTCGGCGTGCGCGCCTGCGCGGCGGCCTGCATCCGGCCCAGCTTCTGCGCGCGGGCGCTGCCGGGTCTGGCCTCGGGCGCGGGCGCGCCGTAGTCATTGGACAGCGCGGCACTCAGGTAGCCCACCATGCTGCCCACATTCTTGCGCCCCGCAACATATTCCAGCTTGGCCTCCACCTGATCCTCGCCATGGGTGGTCAGCCATTGCCGCGCCAGACGGTCGCTGACGCCCAGATCGCGCAGCCGCGCATAGACCGGTCCGTGCCGCGCCGCCGCACCGTCGTCCAGATCCAGAATGGACAGCTGCGGATTCTCCTTGATCAGGAACCGAATATCGGTGACCGTCCTGCCCCGCTTGCGCGTCTCGGGCGTGATCACGATATTGCTCGTCTTGTTCACCTCGGCAACCGCCGGCTTGATGACCTTGGCATTCAGATGCTTGAAACTCTCGTAATAGCTCGACCCTTCGAGGCCCATCAGCCGCCGGAAGATCTCCATCGACCACCAGCCGGTGCTGCCCGTGCGGATGAAACGATAGCAATTCTCATACAGCGCCAGCGCATGACCGCTGGTGAAGCGGCGCTGGATATTTAGGTTGATGAGCGCAAAGACCTTGGGATCGTGCAGCTTGTCCGCCAGCGCGGGGGAATAAGCGTATTCGCAAACGCCGTTCTTCAGCGTCGCATAGCTGAGCAGGCTGGAGACGCCCCATTCCTGCTGGCCCGAGGCATCCAGCATGTCCCACTCTGCCACAGTCTCTGCAAGGCCCTTCAGAGACTGTTTCAGCGTCGCCGTGTCATTCGAGTTATACCCGATCATGAGGCAGAGCGTGCCCGCGTCGATCTGGTGACTGCGCTGCGTCGTCAACGTGTCATAGGCGTTGAGCAAGAGCACGTTTGACAGCTTGCGCTGCAGCAGAGACAGCTTGCCCGACACATGGATCGCCGCCACATGTTTCTTGACCGCTGCGCGCCGCAGCGAGCCTGTCAACTGGTCACGGGGAATGTCATTCATCGCTCGCCCTCGTTTTTTTCTGTCAGTATGACCCGAAAGGCACCTGCGATCAATCCAAGATCGGGTGCTTTATAACGCTGCTCAGCCCATCGGGCCGGTCCCGCAGATGGGTTCCTTTCAGCACTTTTTGTGCTGCTTCGCGCCGTTGAGGCACCCGTTTACGGGGCAATCCTTAATGGATATTCACCAGACCGCGCGCTGAAAGAGCCGAAACAGGGTCTAACCGCATCCTGGCACCCTTGATCCTGCGAATCGGACCCGAATCCCCCGAATCCGGGCACCCTTGCCCCCGCAAACAGGCGCCTTTGGTCCTGTATTCGGGCACCGAAATGCTCTTACGGCTATGATATTAAAAGATTTAATTGGCTCAAAGACCTTAAATTCTCTCAAAGACTCTACAACTTTGATGCCGCTTTTCTCTATCGAGATCGAGATTTTACAGGGAAATCCCAATCATTGATTCACTGCAGCCCCACGATATGCCATAGATCGGGGTAAATCATGCAAAACAGCGAACATCGCAGAGGCAATGCAATGACCACAGGCAAAGAGCCCCTCCCCCCCTATTTCAACATCGACCCGGCGGCGGCCGCCGCCAAGCTCTCGGATCCTATCGACACCGCCCGATTCGCAAAAGCCGCGGCCTTCGCCAGCAAAGGCCGCCAGGACCTCGCCCGGCGCGGCTATGCTCCTGACGGCAAGAAGCGCCTGCGCCGGTTCTCGACCTGGGAGATCTGCAAATATTTGATCCCCGTCGCCCCCGCCCATTTCCGCCGCGTCCTGAAGAAGCACCCCGACCTGCCCCAGGGCACCGGCGAAGGCAATTCCAAATGGTTCTCTCTGGAGGACGTGCTGCGCTTGCGTCAGCACTTCGCCGCCGAGGGCGCGTCGGGCCGTGAATACTTGCCCTATCGGCCCGAGGGCCTGCCCGCCAAGATCGTTGCCGTCTCAAACTTCAAGGGCGGCACGTCCAAGACCACGACGACCGCGCATCTGGCCATGTCCGCCGCTCTCGACGGCTATAAGGTGCTAGTGGTAGATCTGGACAGCCAGGGCTCGCTCACCTCGATTATGGGGGGTGACGTGCCGGATGAGTGGTCGACCGCCTTCCCGCTTCTGGCCAAGGATTACGCCAAGGCCGTGCAAGCCGAGAACATTGTGCGCGAGGCCTCGGGCGAGCCCCCCCTGCCCTTTGACGAAACGCTGACCGAGGCGCTGGGGGTTTCGCCGCGAAACGTCATCCAGGGCACGCATTGGCCCAATATCGACCTTCTGGGCGCGCAACTGAATCTCTATTGGGCGGAGTTCCAGATTCCGGTCTGGCGGATGGGTCTGCGCAGCTGGCCGCTCTGGGATGCGCTGACCAATGCGCTGACGGGCGAAGCTGTGGTGGACGACTACGATATCATCTTCCTGGATACACCTCCTGCGCTGGGATACCTGACGATCAATGCCCTGGCCGCTGCCGATATCCTGCTGGTGCCGCTTGGCGCGTCCTTCCTTGAATTTGACAGCACCGGCCGGTTTTTCGATATGCTGTATTCGACATTCGCCAGTGTCGAAGAGGGCGAAAATGCCGCGCGTCGCCGCGATGGCCTGCCCGAGATCGGCTTTGAATGGGATGCGGTCCGCGCGATCATAACCCGCTTCGATGCCAACCAGCAGACCGATCTGGCCAACGTCATTCAGGCCTATTTCGGCGATTTCATGACGACCTACCGGCAGGAAATGACTGCTATGGTCGGCCAGGCGGGTGAGCAGGTGAATGGCATCTACGAGGCCGATTATCGCGAGTTCAACCGCGATACCTATGTGCGCGGGCGCGAGACTTTCGATCGGACATGGGCTGAGGTTAAGGAATTGATCATAGGTACGTGGTACCGTGACGACGCAGCGCGCAGGCAGGAGGCGGAAAATGGCAAAGCGTAAGAAGCTTGAGGCACCAAGCCCGGAGGATATGAGCCGGTTCGAGGATGAGTTTCGCCGCGAAACCGCGGGCCGGCCGCCGCTGGGCCAGGGCGCGCCGATCGCGCAGGTGGCGGGGGATGCGGCGCAGCAGATCCAGACCGCCAGCGCCGAGATCCGGGCGGGGCAGGCCCGCGTTGCGGCGGAGTTGAGGGCGCTGGATGCGGCGCGCGATTCGGGCCTTCTGATGGCCGAGTTGCCACTGGCCGAAATCGAGCCTGACGCCATGGTGCGCGACCGGATCGATCTGGCCGAGGATGAGATGACCGAGCTGCGCCACTCCATCGCCGCCAACGGCCTGCGCCTGCCCATCGAAGTGTTCGAGCTGGCCGAGCCGACACCGGACGGGACCAAATACGCGCTGATCTCGGGCTACCGGCGTTTCATGGCGGTACGCGCCCTGCAGGAACTGACGGGGCAGGAAAAATACGCGACGATCCGGGCGATCATGCGCCCCCGAGGCGAGGCGGATGGTGCCTTTGTGGCGATGGTCGAAGAGAACGAGGTGCGCGCGCAATTAACGCCGTTCGAGCGGGGGCGCATCGCGGTGATCTCGGCCCAGCAGGGGGCCTTTGTCAATGTCGAGGAAGCGGTTGACCGCCTTTATGCAACAGCCTCCAAGGCCAAGCGCAGCAAGGTGCGGTCCTTCGCCATGATCTTCGAAGAGCTGGGCGACATGCTGACCTTTCCCGAGGCGCTGAGCGAGAAGCGGGGATTGCGGCTGGCACAGGCGCTGCGCACTGGCGGTGATGCGGCGCTGCGCGAAGCTCTGGCGCGGCGCGTGCCTGAAAACCCCGAGCAGGAATGGGCGACAGTGGAATCCGTGATCGCGCACTCTGATGACACGCCTCCTAGCCGCGCGCGCGGCGGCCGGCCCAGGCGGGCCCCGGTTGCGGGCTGGCAGGGGGCTGACGTGCTGCACACAAGCGCGGGGATCACGATCCGCAAGATGCGCGACGAGCGGGGGTATGTCCTGCGATTCGAAGGTGGCAAGCTGGATGATGACCTGATGGATTCGCTGATGGTCGAAATCCAGTCCCTGCTGGACAAGCCGTGAGGTTTCGCCGCGAAACCAAGAGGTGCTGTTGCTAAACCAACCCGAAATTCTGCACGGGGCCTCCTTATTTCACCGTGAAAACAGTGATTTATGCAAAATCGTCCATCGTGCGCTGCTCCTTGACACATGAGGCGGGCCGCCACCGCGGCTACCGCTTGCGGTCCGCGTCCAGTGCGACGACAATGGCGCGCTATGACGCAAACCGACCATACGGCCCAGGCAGGCCCGACCGATCCGCTGGAACGGCTGATCGCCTGCCCGCATTGTGATCTCGTCTATTCCGTACCGCAGGTGCAAAAGGACGAGCGCGCCTATTGCGAGCGCTGCCACACCGTTCTGATCGCGCCGCGCAACAAGGCAGGCAAGTGGCTGATCGCCATGTCGGCCAGCATCCTGATCCTGATCACCGGGGCGATGTTCTTTCCGTTTCTGTCGATCGGGGCAGGGGGGCTGACCCATGGCACGTCCATCATCCAGACCAGTTTTGCCTTCACCGGGGCGCTGGCCGTTCTGGCGCCGGCCATTCTGGCCTTCATCATCATTATTCCGATGATCCGATTGTCATTGCTGATCTACGTGCTGGTCCCCGTCATTCAGGACAAGCCGCCGGCGCCTTTCGCGCGCCATGCTTTTCGGCTGGCCGAGGATCTGACGCCCTGGTCCATGGCCGAGATCTTTGCCATCGGCTGCGCCGTCGCGCTGGTCAAGCTTAGCGATATGGCCGAGGTCAGCCTTGGCCCCGCCGCCTGGATGTTCGCGATCCTGATGATCGTCGTCGTGGCCACCGACGTGCTGATGTGCCGCTATTCGATCTGGAAGTCGCTCGACCCATGAAAACAGCCAAGGAGATGAACCTGATCGGGTGCAAGCGCTGCACCCGCGTGTCGCCGGACGGCACTCAGATTTGCCCCCGCTGCGGCGGCAAGATCCAGTCGCGCGATCCGATGTCGCTGCAAAAGGTGATGGCGTGGTGGCTCTTGGGCGTTGCCTGCTACATCCCCGGCAACCTCTACCCGATGCTGGAGACCAAGACCCTCGTCAGCACGCAAAGCAACACGATCATCGGTGGCGCGGTCGATCTGGCCCATCATGGGGCATGGGGCGTTGCCTTCATCATCCTCTTGGCCAGTGCCGTCATACCGGTGGGCAAGTTCGTGATCATTCTGGGCCTGGTGATCGGGGTGAGGCAGGGGCCGCAGATTTCGGACGGTCTGCGCCAGAAGCTCTATGAGATCGTGGAATATATCGGCCGCTGGTCGATGATCGACGTTTTTGTCGTGGCGGTCCTGTCGTCGCTGGTACAGCTTCAGACGCTCGTGAATATCACACCCGGACGGGCGAGTATATTTTTCGCCTTGTCGGTCATCTTTACCATGATATCTGCACAGAACTTCGACAGTCGGCTGATATGGGACACTGGGCGCCGGCCCGTGTCGCCCAATCCCGCCCCATCCGGTGCGGACCGGACCGGCGCAGAAAAGGAACATACGGCGTGACACAGACCGACAGCACACCGCCCCCGCCTCCGGTCAAATCGGCGGGCAAGAGCCCGTTCCGGCGGGTTTCGATCATCTGGGTGGTGCCCCTGATCGCGCTGGTCGCGGTGCTGGGCGTCGCCATCAAGACCTATCTGGACCGCGGCCCGCTGATCGAGATCGCGTTCGAGAATGCCTCGGGCATCGCGGCGGGCTCGACCGAGCTGCACTACCGCGACGTGACCGTGGGCATGGTCGAGGAGGTCGGATTCTCCCAAGGGTTGGGCAGCGTGCTGGTCTCGGTTCGGTTGAATGCCGATGTGGCCGAGTACGTCGACGACGAGGCGCAGTTCTGGGTCGTGCGCCCCGAGGTGACGGCGCAAGGCGTTTCGGGGCTTGATACCGTTCTGTCGGGCGTGTTCATCGAGGGTATCTGGGACAGCGAGCCGGGCGGGCTGGCCGGGCAGTTCGAAGGGCTGCCCGATGCGCCGCTCAAGCGTCTCAACAAAGAGGGTGTCTTGCTGACGCTGCGGGCGGGGCAGGGGGTGTCGCTGACCGAAGGGGCGCCGATTCTCTATCAGGGGATCAATGTCGGCCAGCTGGGCAAGACGTCGATCAGCCAGGATGGCAGCACCGCCGAGGCCGAAGCGATCATCTTTGCCCCGCATGACCGGCTCATCGACACTGCGACGCGGTTTTGGGACACATCCGGCTTCTCTTTCTCGCTGGGGCCGGGGGGCGCGGCGCTGGATTTCTCGTCCATCGCGTCGCTGATTTCGGGTGGCGTCACCTTTGGCACGATGGTGTCGGGGGGCGAGCCGCTGCAGCCGGGCGCGACGATCACCGTTCATCCGGACGAGGCCACGGCCAGGGCCAGCCTCTTTGCCGGCGACGAGGGCGAGACGCTGAACCTCTCGGCCGTCTTCGAAGAAAACATCGCGGGCCTCGCGGTCGACGCGCCGGTCGAGCTGGCCGGTCTGAACATCGGCCGCGTCAGCGCGCTGAACGGTCTGGTCGATCCCGAGCGCTTTGGCGACAACCGCGTGCGCCTGCTGGCGACGCTGGCGATCCAGCCGGGCAAGCTGGGCTTGGAGGGCGACCAGAACGCCGAGACGGCGCTGGACTTCCTGTCCGATCGGGTGCGCGACGGCCTGCGCGCGCGGCTGGCCACCACGTCGATCCTGACGGGCGGGCTGAAAGTCGAGCTGACCGAGATCGAGGGCGCCGCGCCTGCCGAGTTGGAGGAGATGGGCGATAGCGGCCCGCGCATCCCCACGACGCAAAGCGATATCGCCGATGTGTCGGCCACGGCCGAGGGGGTATTCCAGCGGATCAACGATTTGCCGGTCGAGGAAGTGATGAACCAGGCAATCAATTTGCTGGGTAATATCAATGCCTTGATCACCAGCGAGGGGGTGCGCGACGCGCCCGAGAACCTCAACGGCCTTCTGGCCGATGCGCGCGGCGTCATCAATTCCGAGGATGTCCGCGCCCTGCCGGGGCAAATGAACGCCGCGATCGACCAGCTGGCCACGCTGATCGAGGGCTTTAACGAAGCCGCCCTGTCCGAGCGTCTGGGCAAGGCGCTGGACGATGCCGCCGCGGCGGCGCAGGGCGTCAATTCGGCGGTCGAGGGCGTGCCTGACCTGATCGCCCGGATCGAGGGCGTGGCCAGCAATATCGAGGAGGTCGCCATCGACCAGATGGCCGATCAGGTGACCGAATTGCTGACCACCGTCGACAGTTTCCTCAACCAGCAAAGCACGCGCGAGCTGCCCGATAGCCTGAATGGCGCGCTGGACGAGCTGAGCGCCGTACTGGTGCAGCTGCGCGAGGCGGGCGTGGTCGAGACAGCCAAGGATACGCTGAACTCGGCCAGCAATGCCGCCGATACCTTTGCCGAGGCCAGCCGTGATCTGCCCCGCCTGATCGAGCAGGCGCGCCTTGTCCTTGCGCAGGCGGGCACCACCATAGAGGGCTACCAGACCAATAACGGTTTGGGACGCGACGCGCGCAACGCGCTGCGCGAGGTCGAGCGCGCGGCGCAGGCGGTATCGTCTCTGGCGCGAGCGATTGAGCGCAATCCCAACTCCTTGCTGACAGGACGGTAACGACATGATGAAAACTGGATCCATCGCCATTCTGGCCGCGCTTGCCACCCTTGCCGGATGCGGCTCCACCGAGGAGCGTGTGGCCGTGCCGCGCGCGGATGTCGGCGCGACGCAGCGTATCTCCTACGGCTCGGTCTCGCTGCGCGAGGTGTCCCTGCCGACCTATGCGGCCTCCGAGGAAATCTGGGTGTCCGGCCCTGAAGGCAAGATCGTCGCCGGCGATGGCCTGCTCTGGGCAGATGATCCGGGCCGCGCCATCACGCTGGAGCTGACGCGCTATCTGGCGCAGATCACCGGTGCGCGGGTGGCGAGCGAGCCCTGGCCATTCCTTGACCGGCCCGAGGCCGAGGTCGAGCTGCGGATCGAGGAAATGCTGGCCTATGCCGATGGCACGTTCCGCATGTCGGGGCAGTATTTCGTCGCGCCCGACAATGGCCGCGACCGCGCGCGCCTCTTCTCGCTGGCGGTGCCGATCACGGGCGAGTTCAGCGCGCAGGATATCGCATCGGCGCGCGGTGCGGTGATGCGCCAGCTGGCGCGCGAGATCGCGGCGAACGGCCTGCGCTGAGGGCGCGTGGCCCTTCTTCGATTACCTGTGGCGCCCCCTTGTGAACCGGAGAGTTTAGACTATTGTCCGGCGCAATTCCGCCTGTTGCCGATTGGACCCGTGATTTGATGCTGCATTTCAGACCCATCCTACCCCTGATCCTGATCGCCGCCGGTCTGGCCGCGCCGGCCTTGGCCCAACAGGGGGACCGCCCTCCGCCTGCCGTCACTGTTGTCACCGTCAAGGCCAGCGATGTGGATCTGACCTCGACCCTGCCGGGCCGCGTCGTTGCCTCGGCCGAGGCGGAGGTGCGCCCGCAGGTGGCGGGCATCATCACCGAGCGCCTCTTTGACGAGGGGGGCCGCGTCGAGGCGGGCGATGTGCTCTACCGGATCGACCCGGCCAGCTATGACGCCGCCGTGGCGCAGGCCCGCGCTGCGGTGGCGCAGGCGCAGGCGCAGGTCAAGGCGACCGAGCGCGAGGCGGGGCGGCTGGAGACGCTGAGCGAGCGCAACGTGGTGAGCGAGCAGGCGCTGGACAGCGCGATTGCCGCCCGCGACGGCGCGGTTGCCAGCCTGCAGGCCGCCGAGGCACAGTTGAAATCGGCCGAGATCGAGCTGGACCGCACCGAGATCCGCGCGCGCCTCTCGGGCGAGATCGGGCGCTCGATGGTCAGCCCCGGCGCGTTGGTCACGGCCAGCCAGCAGACGCCGCTGGCCACGGTGCGCAATATCGATCCGGTCTATGTGGACGTGACGCAATCCGCCGCCGAGCTCTTGGATTTCCGGCGCGGCAACATGGGCGCGCGGATAGGGGAGGGCGCGCAGGAGGTGCGCCTGACGCTGGCCGATGGGACCGAATTCGAGCAGACCGGGATGCTGACCGCCGCCGAGCCGGTGGTCAATCCGCTGACCGGCGTCGTCGTGCTGCGCATGGAATTCGCCAATCCCGACAAGCTGTTGCTGCCCGGCATGTATGTGCAGGCCGAGATGCCCAACGGGATCGCCCGTGGCGGCATTCTGGTCCCGCAGGAGGGGATCAGCCGCAACCGGCGCGGCCAGCCCACCGCGCTGGTGGTGAATGCCGATGGCGTGGTCGAGCAGCGCGTTCTGACGGTGCTGCAGGATCGCGGGCAGGACTGGGTGGTCAGCGAGGGGTTGCAGGATGGCGACCGCGTTGTCGTGACCGGCCTGCAAAAGGCCGTGCCCGGCGCGACTGTCGCTCCGAAGGAGCGCGCAGAAGAAGTTCCGAAGGAGCGCGCAGAAGAAGTTCCAAAGGAGCGCGCAGAAGAAGCTCCGGAGGAGCGCGCCGCGCCGGAGGCCGAGCCTGAGACGGCCACTGAGACCGCCACTGAGGCCGAGCCTGCTGGAGAGCCAAGCGCCGAGCCGGATACCGAGCCAAGCGCCGTTCCCGGCGATGCCGAAAACGCCGCAGAACAGCCCGCCGAATGATGCGGCCCCGCGCCGCATCCCATCTGACCCGATCCTGACCGGAGCGCCCCACGCATGGCCCGTTTCTTTATCGACCGACCGATCTTTGCCTGGGTCATCTCGATCTTCATCATGGGGATCGGCATTCTGTCCATCGTGACGCTGCCCGTTGCGCAATATCCGCAGATCGCGCCGCCGACGGTGTCGGTCAGTGCCGCCTATCCCGGCGCCAGCGCCGATACGGTGGCCAATACCGTGACGCAGGTGATCGAGCAGCAGATGACCGGCCTTGATGGGCTGCGCTACATCTCGTCCAGTTCGACCAGTGCGGGCGGGGCCAGCATCACCCTGACCTTCGAGACGGGGACGGACCCCGACATCGCGCAGGTGCAGGTGCAGAACAAGCTGGCGCAGGCGACGGCCCTTCTGCCCGAGCCGGTGCAGCGGCAGGGCGTGACGGTGCAGAAATCCTCGTCCGGGTTCCTGATGGTGATCGCGCTCATCGCCGAAAGCGGCGGGTATGACGCGACCGATCTGGGCGACTATCTGGAAACCAACATGGTGAACGAGCTGAGCCGTGTTGACGGGGTGGGCAATGTGCGCGTCTTCGGCGCGCAATACGCCATGCGCATCTGGCTGGACCCTTCCAAGCTGGCCGCGTTCGAGCTGACGCCGGCGGATGTAGTGCGCGCTGTTCAGGCGCAGAATGCACAGATCTCGGCCGGTGAATTCGGCTCGCGGCCCGCCGTCGAGGGGCAGGTTCTGAACGCGACGATCACGGCGCAATCGCTGCTTACGACGCCCGAGGATTTCCGCCAGATCGTGATCCGGGCCGAGACGGATGGCGGCCTTGTCCTGGTCAATGACGTGGCGCGGGTGGAAATCGGGGCCGAGAATTACGGCACCATCTCGCGCTTCAATCAGCAGGCGGCCTCGGGGCTGGCTATCAGTCTGGCGCCCGGCGCCAATGCGCTGGACACGGCGACGGCGGTCGAAGAGCGCGTGGAGGAGCTGGCGCAGTTCTTTCCGGAGGGGATCGAATATGTGATCCCCTATGACACGACGCCCTTCGTCGAGATCTCGATCGAGGAGGTGGTCAAGACGCTGATCGAGGCGATCATCCTCGTTTTCTTCGTGATGTATCTGTTCCTGCAGAACCTGCGCGCGACGCTGGTTCCGACGCTGGCGGTGCCTGTGGTCCTCTTGGGCACGTTCGGGGTGCTGTCGCTGATGGGCTTTTCGATCAATACGCTGACCATGCTGGCGATGGTTCTGGCCATTGGTCTGCTGGTGGATGACGCCATCGTGGTGGTCGAGAACGTCGAGCGGATCATGGAGCAGGAGGGTCTCAGCCCCAAGGAGGCGACGCGCAAGTCGATGGACCAGATCACCGGCGCGCTGATCGGCATCGGCGTGGTGCTGTCGGCGGTCTTTGTGCCGATGGCGTTCTTTCCCGGCTCGACCGGGGTGATCTATCAGCAGTTCTCGGTCACGATCATCTCTGCCATGGCGCTGTCGGTGCTGGTGGCGCTGACGCTGACTCCGGCGCTCTGCGCGACGATGCTGAAATCCAAGGATCATGGCGGGCACAAGCGCGGCCCCTTGGCCTGGTTCAATACCGGCTTTGACAAGGTGCTGGGCGGCTATGCCGCCACCGTCGGCGGCATCGTGAAGCGGCCCGTGCGGCTGGGTATCGTGTACCTGATCATCGTCGCGGTGATGGTTGGCCTTTTCATGCGCACGCCGCAGGGTTTCCTACCCGAAGAGGATCAGGGCATCCTCTTCACGCTGATCCAGGGTCCGACCGGCACCACGACCGAGCAGACGCTGGACGTGGTCAAGCAGGTCGAGGAGTATTTCCTGACGCAGGAAAGCGACGTTGTGCAGAGTGTATTCGGCGTGGCGGGGTTCAGCTTCTCGGGGCAGGGGCAGAACCTGGGGATCGCCTTCGTGCGGCTCAAGGACTGGAAAGAGCGCGAGGCGGCGGGGACCAGCGTTCAGGCGCTGGCCGGGCGGGCCTTTGGCGCGTTCAGCCAGATCGAGGGCGCGATGGTCTTTCCCATCGTGCCGCCATCGGTGATCGAGCTGGGGAACGTGTCGGGCTTTGACTTCTACATTCAGGCGCGCGGCGGGCAGAGCCATGAGCAGCTCCTGGAGGCGCGCAACCAGATGCTGGGCATGGCGGCGGAAAGCCCGCTGATCGCCAGCGCGCGGCCCAACGGGCTGGAGGATGCGGCGCAGTTCAACCTTGATATCGACTGGCGGCGCGCCGGGGCGATGGGCGTATCAGCTACCGATGTGGGCAGCCTGCTGAGCACCGCCTGGGCCGGGCAATATGTCAACGATTTCGTCGATGAGGGCCGGATCAAGCGGGTCTATGTGCAGGGCGAGGCGGATGCGCGCGCCGTGCCCTCGGATATCGAGAAATGGCGCGTGCGCAACGCCAGCGGCGGGCTGGTCCCGTTTTCGAACTTTGTCGACGCGTCCTGGACCTACGGACCGCAGGGCGTGAACCGCTATAACGGCGTGCCCGCGATGCAGATCCAGGGCTCGCCCGCGCCGGGGGTGTCCACCGGCGACGCCATTGCCGAGATCGAGCGGCTTGCCCAGCAACTGCCGCCCGGTTTCCAGATCTCGCTGACCGGTCTGTCGCTGGAAGAGCAGGAATCGGGCAGTCAGGCGCCGCTGCTTTACGGACTGTCCCTGGCGGCGATCTTCCTGGCTCTGGCCGCGCTCTACGAGTCGTGGTCGATTCCCTTTGCGGTGATGCTGGCCATGCCCGTGGGCGTTGTCGGCGCGCTGGGAGGCGCGTGGCTGGGCGGGTTCGAGAACGGGGTCTTTTTCCAGGTGGGCCTGCTGACGGTGATTGGCCTGACCGGCAAGAACGCGATCCTGATCGTGGAATTCGCGCGGGATAAACGCGAGGCGGGCGAGAGCATATACGAGGCCGCCGTCGATGCCGCGCGCCAGCGTTTCCGCCCCATCCTGATGACCTCGATGGCCTTCAGCCTTGGCGTGCTTCCGCTGGTCCTCAGCACCGGGGCCGGCTCGGGCGGACGGACGGCCATCGGGTCGGGGGTATTGTCGGGCACGATCACCGGCACCGTGCTGGGCGTTCTCTTCGTGCCGCTCTTCTTCGCGATGATCGCCCGGCTGGGGCGCAAGAAAAAAGCCGCCTAAGCGCAGGGGGGTGGACGCGCCCCCCCTCGCCATCCTTTGGCCGAGCGCTACCTTTTGCCGCACAAGCCAAAGGAGAGCCCCATGGCCATTTCATTGACCGTCAACGGCAACGCCGTGACGCTGGACGCCGACCCCGAGACACCCCTGCTGTGGGCGCTGCGCGACGAGTTGCGGCTGACCGGGACGAAATTCGGCTGCGGCATTGCGCAATGCGGTGCCTGCACCGTGCTGCTGGACGGCATGACCCGCCGGTCCTGCGTCACGCCCATCGGCACGCTGGAGGGCGCGGATGTGCGCACCATCGAAGCATTGGAAGGCGCCGAGGCCGAGGCTGTCCAGGCCGCCTGGGTCGGGATCAACGTGCCGCAATGCGGGTATTGCCAATCGGGGCAGGTGGTGGCCGCGACGGCCCTGCTGCAAGAGGTGCCTAAACCCACTGATGAGGATATCGACAACGCGATGGCCGGCAATATCTGCCGCTGCGCGACCTATGCCCGTATTCGCCAGGCGATCCGCCAGGCGTCCGACAGTCTGGAGGGCTAAGCCATGCATCCGAGCATCAAGAAATTGACCGCCCCGCGCCCCACGCGGCGCGGATTTCTGGCCGGGTCCGCCGGTCTGGTTCTGGGCCTCTACCTTGCGCCCAAGGCGCGGGCGAGCGCCACTGGTGAGGGCTATGCCCCCAATGCCTTCGTTCGGATCGCGCCTGATGACAGCGTGACCGTTCTGGTCAAGCATATCGAGATCGGGCAGGGGGCCAATACCGGCCTGCCCATTCTGGTGGCCGAGGAGATGGATGCCGACTGGTCCCAGATGCGGGCCGAGCAAGCGCCGGTGGATCCCAGCCGCTATGTGAACACCGCCTTTGGCGTGCAGGGCACGGGCGGCTCGACCGGCCTGTCGAACAGCTACATGACGATGCGTCAGGCGGGCGCGGCGGCGCGCGCGATGCTGGTTGCCGCGGCGGCTGATGAGTGGGGCGTGCCGGCGGGCGAGATCACCGTTACCAAGGGCGTGGTGGCGCATGAGGGCAGCGGCCAATCCTCGGGCTTTGGCGCGCTGGCCGAGGCGGCGGCAGGAATGCCGGTGCCGGAAAATCCCGCGCTGAAGGATCCGGCGGAGTTCACCCTGATCGGGGGCGAGGGGGTAATGCGCCTCGATGCCGAGGCCAAGACCAATGGCAGCGCGCAGTTTTCCATCGACGTCTACCGCGAGGGGATGCAGGTGGTCGCCATGGTCCATCCGCCCAAATTCGGCGCGGTGGTGGCGTCATTCGATGGCAGCGCGGCGATGGAGATCGCAGGTGTCAGCGCCGTGCGGCAGGTGCCATCGGGCATCGCCGTCTATGCGGGCAATACCTTTGCCGCCTTCAAGGGCCGCGATGCGGTGACGGTCGAATGGGACGAGAGCGGGGCCGAGACGCGGTCCTCGGACGAGATCGCCCGCGTCTTTGCCGAGGCGGCGCGTGCCCCTGGCAAGGTGGCCGAGGCGGCGGGCGATGTGGATACGGCGCTGGAGAATGCGGCCGAGGTGATCGAGGCCGATTACCTCTTTCCCTACCTCGCCCATGCCGCGCTGGAGCCGCTGGACGGCGTGATAGAGCTGCGCGAAGACGGCGCCGAGGTTTGGGCCGGGGAGCAGATCCCGACGATCAGCCGCCAGGCGATGGGCGGCGTTCTGGGCATGGAGCCGGGCAAGATCGAGATGCATACGATGTTCGCGGGCGGCAGCTTTGGCCGCCGGGCGACGCCGGACAGCCATTTCGCCGCCGAGCTGGCCAATGTCGCCAAGGCGGCGGGGCAGGGCGCCTACAAGCTGGTCTATACGCGCGAGAATGACATGCAGGCGGGCTATTACCGCCCGCTGACGGCGCATCACCTCAAGGCGGGGCTGGACGCCGATGGCAACATCACCGCCTGGCTGAACACCGTGGCCAACCAGTCGATCATCGCGGATACGCCCTTTGCCATGATGATGAAGGACGGGCTGGATCCTACCTCCTACGAGGGGTCGAACGATCTGGCCTATGATCTGCCCAATACCCGGCTGAGCTGGGCGCAGATGGATGCAGGGGTGCCAACGCTCTGGTGGCGCTCGGTCGGGCATACGCATACGGCCTACGCGGTCGAGACGTTTCTGGACCGGGTGCTGGAGGCCGGGGGCAATGATCCGGTGGAGGGCCGCATGGCCCTGATGCGCGAGGACCGGCCCCGCGATGCCGCAGTGCTGAGCCGGGTGGCCGAGATGGCCGGATGGTCCGGTCCCGGCATGGGCGACAAGCGCATGGGCGTCGCCGTGGTGCGCAGCTTCGGCAGCTATGTCGCACAGATCGTCGAGGTCGAGGACCGGGACGGCAGCCCGCATGTCACCCGCGTCTGGTGCGCGGTGGATTGCGGCCTGGCGGTCACGCCCGACGTGGTGCGCGCGCAGATGGAGGGTGGCATCGGCTTTGGCCTTGGCTCCATGCTGCATGATGAGATCACGTTGGATGAGGGCGGCCGTGTGAGGCAGTCCAATTACGACGGCTACCCCATGCTGCGCATCGGCGAGATGCCGCAGATCGAGGTGTCGATCATTCAGAGCGAGGAGAACCCGACGGGCGTGGGCGAGCCGGGCACGCCGCCCATCGCGCCCGCCGTGGCCAATGCGTGGCGCGCCCTGACCGGCAAGATGCCCTACAGGCTTCCCTTTGCGCGGGGGGCGGCATGATGCGGATGTCTGCCATGATGAAGCCCGCCCTGTTTGCCCTGCCTTTTCTGGCGCTGCCCGCGCTCGCCGGGGATCTGGCCGCGCCGGGCAGCTTTGCCGGGATCGAGGACGAGGGCGCGCGCGCGGCCGCGATCTTTACCGAGATGGGCAAGGTGCTGCAGCATCCGCGCTGCCTGAATTGCCACCCGGTTGATGGCTCGCCCCGGCAGGGGGATGATCTGGCGCTGCACCAGCCGCCGGTCGTGCGCGGCGGGCCTGCGGGCTTTGGCGCGCCGGGGATGCGCTGCATCACCTGCCATGGGGCAGAGAACGTGGCCTATGTTGGCGCCGAAGGGTCGGTGCCGGGGCATCAGCCATGGCATCTTGCGCCGCTGTCGATGGGGTGGATTGGGCTGACCCTGCCCGAGATCTGCGCGCAGATCAAAGATCCCGAGCGCAATGGCGGCAAGAGCCTGGCCGAGTTGCAGGACCATAACGCCAATGACGGATTGGTCGGCTGGGGCTGGGAGCCGGGCGAGGGGCGCGAACCTGCGCCAGGCAGTCAGGAGCGGTTCGGCGCGCTGACGCAAGCCTGGATCGACGCCGGGGCAGGGTGCCCCAGCGGCTAGGCGGCCTCGGCCTTGGCCATGTCCGACAGCGCCTCGGCGGCGATCTGGAAGGATCGCTGCCGGGCATCGGGATCGTGGATCTGGCCTGTCAGGATCATCTCATCGGGGGCGTAGCGCGCTTGCATATCCTCAAGGGCGCTGCGCACCGACGCCTTGCTGCCGGTCGCGGTGACACGCAAGGCGTGGTTCACGCCGCGGGTCATGTCGGGGCCGATGGCGGCCTCGATATCCTCGACCGGGGCGGGCAGTTTGCCGGGCTTGCCGGTGCGCAGGCGGGCGAAGGCCTGCTGCATCGAGGTGCGCAGGTACGCGCCCTCGGCATCGGTGTCCGCGGCAAAGATGTTGGCGGCCAGCATGAAATAGGGCCGTTCCAGATGCTCGGACGGCTGGAACCGGTCGCGGTAGATCTCCAGCGCCTGATCCAGCGCGTCGGGCGCGAAATGCGAGGCGAAGGCATAGGGCAGGCCCAGATGGGCGGCCAGCTGCGCACCGTAAAGGCTGCTGCCCAGGATCCAGACGGGCACATGCGTGCCCTGGCCGGGATGGGCGGCAACGGGCGCGCCGGGGCGCGCATCGCCCAGATACTGGATCAGCTCCATCACATCCTCGGGAAAGCGGTCCTGTTCCAGCCCGCGGCGCAGCGCCCGCGCGACCGCCATGTCGCCACCGGGCGCGCGGCCAAGGCCCAGATCGATCCGGCCCGGATGGATAGTGGCAAGCGTGCCGAACTGCTCGGCAATCGCCAGCGGCGCATGATTGGGCAGCATGATGCCCCCCGCGCCGATGCGCATGGTCCGGGTCGCGTCCGCGATATGGCCGATCAGCACCGAGGTCGCGGCGCTGGCGATGCCGGGCATGTTGTGATGCTCGGCCAGCCAATAGCGGTGATAGCCCCACCCCTCGGCCTTTTGCGCAAGGGAGACGGAATTGGCGATGGCGGTGCGGGTATCGCTGCCCTCGGCGACGGGGGCGAGATCGAGAACGGAGTAGCGCATGGCGGCCTCTTTTTGAAGTCCGGTTACGGTTAATCTGGGGGCGGCGGCGCCTTGGTGCAAGGCTGCGGATCAGCGTGCGGGGATCAGCGCCCAGCCAGTTCCGTCCGCGCCGAACCGGCGGGATTCGACGATATCGAACGCCTTGTCGCCCATCCCGGCCGCATAGCGCGTGACGGTGATGGCATCGGGCGCGGTCTCGATCAGGTTGAAATCATTCTCCTCGCCGCGCAGCCGGGTCGAGAGGCCCGTGCCCGCATGGACCTGCAGCACCGCGCGCCGCCCGTCGCGATGCGCAAAGGGCGCGGCGCGCCAGCTGTGCAGATGCCCGGTCAGGACCAGATCGGCCCCCAGCTCGGCAAGCCGGTTGGCGGCGCGCTCGGCCCCGCGCATCGGCTTTTTCTTGTCGGTCGCGCGATGCTCCAGCGGATGATGCGCGACGATCACGCGGGTGCGCGGGCCGGCCTCATCAAACGCGCGGGCGATGCGGGCCAGCGCCGAGCGGGTGAAACGCCCGCTTTGATGGGCAAAGCGGTTGACCGTGTTGACGCCCAGCACGACCATGCCGTTGTCGATATGCTCGGGCTCCAGATCCTGCGAGATGATGCGGCGGTAGTTGCGCCAGGGGTGCAGGATGCGGCTGATCGGGTCATGCAGCGGGATGTCGTGATTGCCGGGCACGACCAGCGCGGGCGCGTCCAGCGCGTCGATGAAGGCCTGCGCCTCGCGGAACTGGGCCGAGCGGGCGCGCTGTGTCAGATCGCCCGAAATGGCCACCAGATCGGGGGCAAGCGCGTTGATCTGCTGTTTCAGCGGGTCCAGCAATTCGGGCCGGGCACGGCCGAAATGCAGATCGGAAAGGTGCAGGATCCGGCTCATCTGGTGCCGGCCTGCCTGTCTTCTGGGACGATGACGGTCAGCTCATCCTCCAATGCGCGCAGGCCAAAGGGGGCACGCATCCGCGCCCGCTCGCCATCGCAGGCCACGTCGCATCCGCGACGGTCGGTCTGGATGTCGATGCGGTCGGCGGCGATCAGGCGAAACTCGACACCCTGCTGCGCGCGGCCCATCGCCAGCGCCAGCGCGTTGCGCAGCATTCCCCAGCGGCCCGTATCGGGCGCCACGAAAAGCGCGATCTGCCCCTTGGCGATATTGTCGCGCCCCTCCAGCCCCATCTCGTTCAGCTGAAAGGCGTTGTTGACGGCGAAGGCCAGCGGCGTGCGGTGATGCGTGGTCTGCCCGTTCGCCTCGATGGACAGTTTCAGAGGGCGGCGCAGTGTGACCAGCGTGATCAGCACGGACCAATAGGCGGCCACGCGGCTGCGGCCCCATTTGCGATAGGTCTCTTCGCGGGTGCGCAGGATGGCGGGGTAGGCGCCGAGGCTGGCATTGTTCAGGAAGGTGCGGCCATTGATGGTACCGATGCGCACGGCGCGCTTTGCCCCGGTGGCGATGAGGTGCGCGGCCTCTTCGACCTCTTCGGGGATATCCAGCGAGCGGGCGAAATAGTTGAACGTGCCCAAGGGGATGATGCCCATTGGCGTCCCCTTTCCGCGCAGGACGCCTGCAATGCCCGCGATGGTGCCGTCGCCGCCCGCCGCGACGATGATATCAAAGCCATCGTCAAGCGCGCCGCCCGCCGTTTCCTCGATCTGATCGCCCTTGGCCATCATGCGGATCTCGGCGTGCCCTCCCGCCTCGCGAAAGGCGGCGTCGATGCGCGCGCGCGCGCTCTTCGCATCATTCTTGCCCGAGCCGGCATTCATCAGCACGCAGATACGTGGCTGGGTTTTGGTCTGATCATTCATCTGCGCGGAGCCCCTCTTGCAGCGGATCAACTGCGGCGGGGCCGGGATGTTCCACGGCAATGGCGAGAAAGCCCGGTCACGCGACGCGGCGCAGGAAGGCGCGAGTGCGCGCGTCCTGTGGATTGCCCAAGAGCTGCTCGGGCGGGCCCTGCTCAATGATGCGGCCGCCGTCCATGAAGAGGATACGGTCCGCGATCTCGCGCGCGAATTGCATCTCGTGGGTGACGATCAGCATGGTCTGGCGCGTCTCGGCCAGCGCGCGCATGAGGTCCAGCACCTCGCCCACCCATTCGGGATCGAGCGCGCTTGTCGGCTCGTCGAAGAGCAGGAGTTCGGCGTCCAGCGCCATCGCCCGGCCAATGCCGACGCGCTGTTGCTGACCGCCCGAGAGGGCGGCGGGATAGGCGTCTGCCTTGGCCTCCAGCCCCGTCTCGCGCAGGATCTGGCGGGCGCGTTTCTCAGCCTCGCTGCGGCTTTGGCCTTTGACGGTGATCAGCGCCTCGGTGATGTTCTGCAGCGCCGTCTTGTTGGCAAAAAGCGCGTAGTTCTGAAAGACAAAGCCGGTGCGGCGGCGCAGGCCGAGGATGTCCTTCTTGGTGGCATTCGCGGCATCGACAGTCAGATCGCCGATGGTGATGCGGCCCTTGTCCGGTGCATCGAGGAAATTGAGACAGCGCAAGAGCGTCGATTTGCCGGTGCCTGACGGGCCGATCACGACGATGCGCTCGCCCGGCTGGATGTCGAGGCTGATATCGTCCAGCACGGTGTTGCTGCCGAAGCTTTTGGAGAGGTTTTGGATATGGATCATCGCGCGTGCGCCTTGTTAAGCCATGTCTCCAGCCGGCGCTGCCCCCATGACAGCGCCTCGACCAGAATCCAGTAGATCGCGGCGACCACCAGGAAGGCCTCGAAATAAAGGAAGCTACCGGCCGCCTCCTTTTGCGCCGCGCCCATGAGTTCGGTCACGCCCAGCGTGAAGGCCAGCGAGGTGCCCTTGACCATGTCGATGAAGTAATTGACCAGCGTCGGCGCCGCGACGCGGGCCGCCTGCGGCAGGATGATGCGGCGCATCAGCTGGCCCTGGGTCATGCCGATGGCCTGGCCCGCCTCCCATTGGCTGCGATCGACGCCGAGGATGGCCGCGCGGATGCTCTCGGCCATATAGGCCGAGAAATGCAGCGTCAGCCCCATGATCGTCGCCGTCACCCCGTTGATCTGGGTGAGGAAGGACAGCATCTGTGGCAGGCCGAAATAGAAGAGGAAGAGTTGCACCAAGAGCGGCGTGCCGCGAAAGAAGCTGATGAAGAGGCGCACGAGCCAGTCGAGGACCGGCACCTGCGCCACGCGCTCGACCGCCATCAGCGCGGCCAAGACCAGTGCAAAGACCATGCCCACCCCCGCCATGAAGAGCGTGAGCGGGACATAACCCAGCAGCACCGGGATCAGCCCCAGCATGTAGTCCAGATCGAGCGCGCGCATGGGTCAGTCCGCCGAGGTGATGTCGGTGCCGAACCATTTCTGCGAGATCCCGGCCAGCGTGCCGTTTTCCTTGAGCGTGGTGATGGCGGCGTCGATTTCCTCGCGGAGGGCGCGGCCTTCGTCGTCGTCGCGGAAGGGCAGGGCGTTGCGGATCTCGGAGAACGGCTGACCCGCGAGGGCGAGGGGCAGGGGGCTCTCTGCGATCAGCTGGGCCGACGAGACGCGGTCCATCACGAAGGCGTCGACGCGGCCAAGCGCGGTGTCCTGCGCGATGTTGCTCTCATAGGTCTTGATGTCGATCTCGCCCGCGTTCGGCAGATCGTTCAGAAGCTGCTCGAAATTCGAGCCGAGATTGACCGCGACCGTCTTGCCCGACAGATCCTCGGGGCCGGTGATGCTGCCCTCGTTGCCTTCCTTGACCACGACCTGCGCGCCATCAAAGACATAAGGCTGCGAAAAGGCGAATTTCGCCTCGCGCTCGGGGGTGATTGTGATCTGGTTGGCGATCGTGTCGATGCGGCCCGATTCCAGCGCGCCGATGAGGCCGGAAAAGGCCATCGTGACGAAATTCACCTCGTTGCCGGTCTCCTCGGCCAGCGCGTTGATGAAGTCGACTTCGAAGCCCTGAAGCTCGTCCAGTTGCACGAAGGTGAAGGGGAAATAGCCGCCCGACATGCCGACATCCCACGTCTCGGCCTGCGCCATGGGCGCGGCGAGCGTGGCGGCAAGGGCGGTGGCGGCGAGAATGCGTTTCATGGGAGGTGCCTTCCGGGTCTGTGTCAGTTTGATGGGCGGCAGATAACATCTGTCCTTGCAGGGACAACGCAGGCGCAGCCGAAAGGTCCATCGTGAGGGGGCGATTGGCGGAAGGGGAATCTTGTTCTGAAAATCTGCCATGAGGAGGAAAAAAATTTTCCGTGAGCGATTGCGCGAGGTCAAGGCGCGGGGGCTGGGGGCAATTATGCTGCGATTCTAAGGGTGATACGGCAAAGGTGAGGCTGCACGGCATGGCGCAGAAGGGCAATTCGCAGGCCGAGGTGACGGCGTTCCTGTCCGGGCGCGGGGCACTGGAGGAAGGCGCCGTGGCAGAGGTGGTCGAAACGCATGGCGCGCTGGTTTTTCTGACGCAGGACACGGCCTACAAGATGAAGCGCGCGGTGAGGTATGGTTACCTTGATTACTCGACGCCCCGGCTGCGCCGCGAGATGCTGGCGCGCGAGCTGGAGCTGAACAAGGGCTTTGCGCCCGGCATCTACCGCGATCTGGTTCCGGTGACGCGGAACGGGGCGGGTGCGCTGGCCGTGGGCGGCAAGGGCGCGCAGGTCGAGTGGCTGTTGCGGATGCGGCGGTTTGCCGCCTCGGACGAGATGTCGAATATCGCCGCGCGGGGCGATTTGACGGCTGACATGGCGCGCGACATGGGTGTGGCCATCGCCAGCTATCATGCCGCCAGTCCACGGCGCGAGGCGGATGGCGCGGCCTTGATCGAAGGGGTTATCCAGCAGATGCAGGCGGCTTTCGCCGATATGGAGGCCGAATTTGGTGCGGCGCGGATTGCCGCGTTGGGGGCCGGACTGCGGCGCCAGTTCGAGGCCGCCGCGCCCATCCTGCGCGCCCGCGCCGAGGCGGGCCATGTCCGGCGCTGTCACGGCGATCTGCACCTGCGCAATATCGTGCTGATGAACGGCGTGCCGACGCCTTTCGATGCGCTGGAATTCGACGAGCGTCTGGGCACTTGCGACACGCTTTATGATCTGGCCTTTCTGCTCATGGACATGATGCAGCGCGGGTTGATGCAGGCGGCCAACCAGACCCTGAACAGCTATATAGACACCGATTGCGCCTTCGATCCGGTGGGCCTGCGGGCCTTGCCTCTGTTTCTGGGGCTCCGCGCCGCGATCCGCGCGATGGTGGGCATTCAGGCTTACCGGCTGCACCCCGAGGACCGCACGGCCCATTGTGCGGCGGAGAGCTATCTCGATCTGGCGCTGTCCTGTCTTGCGCCCGCGCGGCCCCGGCTGGTGGCGGTTGGCGGGCTGTCGGGCACGGGCAAGACGACTATCGCGCGCGCGGTGGCGCATCGGCTGGCCCCCGCGCCCGGCGCGCGGCACCTGCGCAGCGATGTGGAGCGCAAGCGCATGTTCGGCGTGGCTGCCTTGGACCCTTTGCCGGATGACGCCTATGCACCCGAGGTCGGCGGCCGTGTGTACGCGCGGCTACGTGCCGAGGCGGGGCGCTATCTGGGGGCGGGGATATCCGTTATCATGGATGCGACGCATCTGAGCCCGGAGGACCGTGCCGCCTGTGAAGGCGTGGCGGCGGGCGTGCGTTTTGACGGGATCTGGCTGGAGGGCAGGCTGGACACTTTGAAAAGCCGTGTCGACGCGCGCCGGAATGATGCGTCGGACGCGGATGCCGGGGTGTTGGCGAAAATGGCAACGCGCGATGTGGGCGTGGTCACCTGGGCGCGGCTGCGCTGCGATGGCCCGGCGGCAGAGGTGGCCGCGCGCGTCTGGGACCGGCTGGCCGCCACGCCGCCCGAAGATTGACGAAAATCAAACCTCGCCCACCGCGACGCCATAGGCGTCGGGCGAACCATACAAAAGGACGAATCGCATGAAGAACTACATAGAGATCGCCAGCGAGTATCACGATGGCTACCGCAAGCTGAAGGGCGACATTCCCGAGCCCCTGAAGGCATTCGGCGAGCTTGTGGGCGCTGCGACCAAGGACGGCGCGCTGTCGCGCAAGGTCAAGGAGCTGATTGCCATGGGCATCGCCATCTCCGCGCGCTGTGACGGGTGCATCGCTGCCCATGTCGCCGCGCTGCGCAAGGCCGGCGCCACGCGCGAGGAGGTGGCCGAGATGGTCGGCGTCGCGATCATGATGGGCGGCGGGCCGTCCACCGTCTACGGCGTCGAAGCGATGCGCGCCTTTGACGAGCTGGATTGATTGCGCGGGCCTGAGCACATGGCCCGTTGGATTTGCATCATGGCAGGCGCCGTGCGCATCCGGCAGACTGAGGCGGAAGCCTTGATACGAGGAGGCGCGCCATGGCCGCCCGGCAAAAGACAGGCATAGACCAGATCGTCGCCCAGCGGGGCGGCGGTCATTCCGTGCGCCGCTGGCTCATCGGTTTGGCACTGGTGGCTGCGGTTCTGGGCGGCGGCTGGCTGTGGCTGGTGCGCGGCGGGGCCGAGGATGGCGCGCTTTATAGCGCGCAGGCGGTGGTGCGCAGCCCGATCACGGTGACCGTCACCGCCACCGGCTCGGTCGAGCCCACCAACCTTGTCGAGATTTCCAGCGAGCTGAGCGGCACGATCCGCAGCGTTGCGGTGGATTACAACAGCCCCGTCACCAGCGGCCAGGTGCTGGCCGAGCTGGACACCGACAAGCTGGAGGCGCAGCTGGAGCACAGCCGCGCCACGCTGGCCGCGCGCGAGGCGCGTATCAAGGAGGCGCAGGCGACACTGACCGAATCGCGCGACGATTACGACCGCGCGACCGAGCTGGACCGGCGCGGCGTGACCACGACGCAGACGGTGCAGGCCGCCCGCGCCAAGCTGACCCGCGCCGAGGCGGCGCTGACCAGTGCCGAGGCCGATATGCGCGTCGCCGCCGCCGATCTGAAGGTGGACGAGGCCAATCTGGCCAAGGCGTGCATCTGCTCGCCCATCGACGGGGTGGTGCTGGAGCGCAATGTCGATGTCGGCCAGATCGTGGCGTCGTCGCTGCAGGCGCCGGTGCTCTTCTCGATCGCCGAGGATCTGACGCGCATGGAGTTGCAGGTGGATATCGACGAGGCGGATATCGGCAAGGTCAAGGTGGGCGATGCGGCCGAGTTCACCGTCGAGGCCTATCAGGACCGCAGCTTTCCGGCGGAAATCTCGGAATTGCGCTATGCCTCGCAGACGATTGACGGGGTGGTGACCTATACGGGCATCCTGACCATCGACAATGCCGATCTGCTGCTACGTCCGGGCATGACGGCGACCGCCGAGATCACCGTGGCGCAGATCGAGGATGCGCTGGCCTTGCCCAACGCCGCGCTGCGCTTTGCGCCGCCTGCCGAGCCCGAGGAGGAGGCCGAGCGCAGTGGCCTTCTGGGCATGATTCTGCGCCCACCATCGCGGGACACGGCCAGCACCCCTGAGAGCACCAGCGGGATGCGCACGGTCTGGGTGCTGGAGGCGGGCGAGATCACTCCGGCGGAAATCACCGTGGGCGCGTCGGACGGCATGCTGACGCAGATCACCGGCGGCCCGCTGAGCGAGGGCGACCGCGTGGTCGTGGACATGGCAACCGAATGAGTGAAGCGCCGCTGATTGCCCTTGAGGGGATCACAAGGACCTATGGCACGGGCGATGCCGAGGTCCATGCGCTGCGCGATGTGGACCTGACGATAGAGACGGGCGAATTCGTAGCCATCATGGGCCCCAGCGGATCCGGCAAATCGACGGCGATGAACGTGATCGGCTGCCTCGATACGCCGACCAGTGGCACTTACCGGTTTCTGGGGCATGAGGTGGGCGATCTGGGGCGCGATCAGCGGGCATTGCTGCGGCGCAATTACCTGGGTTTCGTCTTTCAGGGCTACAACCTTCTGGCGCGCACCTCGGCGCTGGACAATGTCGAGCTGCCGCTGATCTATCAGGGCATGGCCCGCGCCGAGCGGAGCGCCCTGGCGCGCGAGGCGCTGGTCCGTGTCGGGCTGGAGGGACGCGAGAAGCATGACCCGTCGCAGCTCTCGGGCGGCCAGCAACAGCGCGTCGCCATCGCGCGGGCCATCGTGACGCGGCCCGATGTCCTCTTGGCGGACGAGCCGACGGGTAACCTGGATACCGCGCGCAGCGGCGAGATCATGGAGCTTCTGACCCGGCTGAACCGCGATGACGGCATCACCATCGTCATGGTCACGCATGAGCCTGACATGGCCGCATATGCGCAGCGCCTGGTGCATTTCGTCGACGGGCAGATCGAATCCGACACGCGGCTGCCGGACCGGGCAGGGGAGGCGTCACATGTTTCCTGAAACCGTCCGGCTGGCGCTGCAGGCGATCCTGCGAAATGCGATGCGGTCCTTTCTGACGGTGCTGGGCATCGTCATTGGCGTGGCGGCGGTGATCGCGATGGTGACGGTGGGCCAAGGCTCGACCGCGCAGGTGCAATCTGACGTGGCCAAGCTGGGCACCAACCTGCTGATGATCCGGCCCGGCCAGGCGCAGTCGGGGCCGGGCGGCGCCCCGGTCAGCGCGCCCAGCCTGACGCTGAAGGATGTCGAGGCGATCGAGACGCAGATCGGCAGCGTCAACGTGGCGACGCCTGCGGTGTCGTCGGTGATGACGGCGATCTACGGCAACACCAACTATTCGACCACCATCACCGGGACCGACAACCGATATCTGATTGCCACGCAATCGCCGGTTTCGGAGGGGCGCGAGTTCTATGACAGCGAATTGCGCAGCGGCACTGCGGCCTGCATCCTGGGTGAGACGGTGCGCAAGGAGCTCTTCGGCGCCGCCAGCCCCCTGGGCTCGGTGATCCGGCTGAACCAGATTTCCTGCCGCGTGATCGGCGTGCTGGAGGCCAAGGGCGCATCCAGCTTCGGCAGCGATCAGGATGACCGGTTGCTGATGCCGATCCGCGCCTTTCATCGCCGCGTGGCGGGCAATCGGGACGTCTCGATGATCTTTGCCGCGGTCAAGGACGGCATTTCCACCGAAAAGGCGCAGGCCGATATCGAGCGGCTGATGCGCGAGCGGCGGCGCATCACCTATGGCGAAGAGGATGATTTCAATGTCTTCGACATGAAGCAGATCACCTCGATGCTGACCGGGATCACCAGCGTCCTGACCGGGCTTTTATCCGCCGTGGCGGCGGTCAGCCTGCTGGTGGGCGGGATCGGCATCATGAACATCATGCTGGTGTCGGTGACCGAGCGCACGCGCGAGATTGGCATCCGCCTGGCCGTGGGCGCGACCGAGCGGCAGGTGCTGACGCAGTTCCTGGTGGAGGCGACGGTGCTGTCGCTCCTGGGTGGGCTGATCGGGATCCTGCTGGGCCTGACCCTGGGCCTGATCGGGGCCAATCTGCTGAACATTCCCTTTTCGCCCGATCCGCTCATCACCTTGCTGGCCTTCGGGTTTTCAGCGGTGATCGGCGTGATCTTCGGCTATTTCCCTGCGCGCCGCGCCGCCCGGATGAATCCGATCGACGCGCTGCGCCACCAGTAGGTTGCCTTAGCTGCGCCGCTGAAACGCGATCATCACGAGCGCCAGAAGGGACGAGCCGATCATCAGAAGCAGTGACACGGCGTTGAGCAGGGGGGTCGAGCCCTCTTTCAGCCGGTCGAACATCGCGATGGTCAGCGGCGCGTCCGAGCCGACCAGCATCAGCGTGGTGTTGAAATTCTCGAAGCTCATCAGGAAGGCGACGACGGCGGCGCCAATGATGGCGGGCATGAGGAACGGGATGGTGATGGTGCGCACCGCCGTCAGCCGGCTCGCGCCAAGGTTCAGCGCCGCCTCTTCCAGCGACTGGTCGAACTTTTGCAGCCGGGCCGAGATGACCAGCGTGGCGATGGTGGTGATGAAGGAGAACTGCCCGAGGATGACCAGCACGAGGCCGGGCCGCAGGACCTGCGCGTCGATCTGGGCCGAGTCCCAGAGGCCGTTGGCCACGGTCGATGAAAAGACGAGGATCGAGATGCCCAGCACGATCCCCGGCACGACCAGCGGCAGGAGCATCAGCACATACAGAAGGCCCCGCAGGCGGAACTTGTAGCGGTTGAACAGGAACGCGTTGGACGTGCCCACCGCCACCGACAGGACCGAAACGCAAGCGCCGACGAGCGCCGAGGTGCCGATGGCGCCAAGGATGCTGCGCTCGTGAAAGACGCCGATCTTGGGGTCTGAATCGCCGAAGAACCATTCGAGCGTGAACCCCTCCCACGGCAGCGACGGGAACTGGCCGTCGTTGAAGGCAAAGACGGCGACGACCAGCAGGGGCAGCGTCAGGTAGATGAAGAAGAGCGTGACGTAGCCCGTCCAGATGACGTTCAGCGCACGGGGGGTAGGGATAGTGGGGATCATGGCTTAGCCCATCGTCCTTTCCAGCGTCTGGCCCGTCAGGCGCAGCATTGCCCAGATGATGAACGATGACGCGGCCAAGAGCATGAAGCCGAAGGCGGCGCCCAACTCCCAGTTGAAGCGGACGATGAACTGCGAATAGATCATTTCGGTGAACCAGAGGCTGTCCTTGCCGCCCAGCATGGTGGGTGTCAGGTAATTGCCGAGGCTCAGCATGAAGACGACGATGCAGCCCGACACGATGCCCGGCACCGCATGGGGGATCACGATCTCGCGCATCACGGACCAGCTGGAGCCGCCCAGATCATAGCCCGCCTCGATGATGGCATCGTCGAGGCTGTCGAGCGTGGTGACGAGGGGCACGACCATGAAGAGCATCGAGGTATAGACGAGGCCCGTCATGATGGCGGCGTCGTTGTAGAGCATTTCCACCGGGCCTTGGGCGATGCCGGACCATTGCAGGAATTGCGAGATGACGCCGGTTTCCCGCAAGAGGATCATCCAGCCGAAGGTGCGCACCAGCTCGGACACCCAGAAGGGCACGAGGCACAGCAGGAACAGGACCGAGCGGGCGCGGCCGCGCACCATCTTGGCGATGTAGTAGGAGACCGGAAAGGCTACAGCCAGCGTGATCAGCGTGGCGAGGATCGACATAACGGCGGTGCGCAGAAACGTGCGCATGTAAAGCGGCTCGGTCAGGATGGTTTTGTATTGGGCGATGCTGGGGGCGTATTCGCCCACGCCCACACGCTCGCGCAGGGACAGCATCAGCATGTCCACATGCGGGATCAGGATCAGCAGGCTGAGCCACAAGAGCAGCGGCGTCAGGAGCAGGATGAATCCGAGGCGAGCGCTATTGGCCATCGCCTAGACCTCGCCCGCGGCAAAGCAGTTGGATTGCTCGGCGGACCAGCCGATATGGACGGGCGCGCCGCGCCTCAGGTCGGCAAATTCCCCCGATTGGGGCAGGGTCACCTCGACCTCGCTGCCCGCCTCGGTCGTGACGATCACGCGGCTGGCGGCACCGTTGAACAGAAGGCTGGAGGTAGTGCCGGAGAGCTGGTTGTCGAACTGCGCCAGATCGGCGGCACTCCGCCCGATGCGGATCGCCTCGGGGCGCACGAAGATATCGACCTGCGCGCCCTTGGCGGTCGCGTCTTTGGCGGCGGCGCGCATGGTCAGGCCCGTGTCGGTGCGCAATTCCACGGTTCCCCCGTCGACCCGCTCGACCGTGCCGCGCCAGCGGTTGCTGTCACCGACGAAACTGGCGACGAAGGATGTCTCGGGCCGGTAATAGAGATCCTGCCCCGTGCCGACCTGCTCGAACTTGCCGTGGTTCATCACGGCGATGCGGTCCGACATCACCAGCGCCTCGGACTGGTCGTGGGTGATATAGACGAATGTGGTGTCGAACGCGGCCTGAAGCGATTTCAGCTCGACCTTCATGCGCTCGCGCAGCTTGAGGTCCAGCGCGCCCAAAGGCTCGTCCAGCAGCAGCACATCAGGCTCCAGCACCATGCAGCGGGCGATGGCGACGCGCTGTTTCTGGCCGCCGGACAGCTCGTCCGTCTTGCGCTTGTTGATGCCCGGAAGGCCGATGCGGTCCAGCACCTCATCCACCTTGCGCGCGATTTCGGCCTTGGAATTGCCCGCGCGGCGCAGACCATAGCCGATATTATCCTCGATATTCATCATCGGAAAAAGCGCGAGATGCTGGAACACCATGTTCACCGGACGCTTGTTGGGCGGCACGTCGAGGACCGAGCGGCCCTTGATCGCGATGTCGCCCGAGGTCGGCTCCAGAAAGCCCGCGATCATCCGCATGATGGTGGTCTTGCCGCAGCCCGACGGGCCGAGGATGGAAAAGAACGATCCCGCAGGGACCGAGAACGAGACGTCATCGACCGCCAATGTCTCGCCGAAGCGGCGGGTGAGATGGGTGCATTGCAGATCAGGGGCCAGATCGGGGGCGGCGGTCATAAAGGTCTTTCCAAAGGTAAAAAAGCGGGCGGCCCGGATCATGGGCCGCCCGCGATTGCAAGAGTTACTGAGCCGCCTTCACCCGGTCCAGCACGCCGCCTTCGATGGCTTCAAGGCCGGCGGGGACGGGCGGATACCACTTGATGTTGTCCACGGCCTCGGGTGGAAAGCTGGCCTGATACTGGGCCTTCAGCGCATCCGAGGCGAACTCGTCCGCGCCGGCCGATGCGGTGAAGTTACCGGCGGATTCGGTGATCATCGCGGCCACTTCGGGCTGCATCACGAAGTTGATCCAGTCATATGCGGCCTGATCGGCCTGGCCCTTGGCCGGGAGGACAAAGGTATCGATCCAGCCCAATGCGCCAGCGGCGGGCGCGACGAAGGTGATGTCGGTATTGTCGGCGTTCAGCTTCCAGCCGCCGGTATCCCATGCCATCGCGGCGACGACTTCGCCCGAGCGGACGAGGTTCAAGAGCTCATCCCCACCGGACCAGTAGGTTTTGACGACGGGCTTGCACTCGACCAGCTTGGCCTCGACCTGTTCCATGATGCCCTTGTAGGCCGCCTCGTCGCCATAGGCGGCGAAGGGATCGAGGCCCATGGAATAGGCGAAACCGATCAGCGTCGGGCGCTTGAGACGGTAGGATACCTTGCCCTCCAGCGCGGGATCGCACAGGTCGGTGTAATCGGCGACACCCTCGGCCTCGGCGCTGTTCACGATCAGGCCGCTGGTGCCCCAGATATGCGGGACGCCGTAAACTTCACCATCGACGGTGGTGTTGGTCTTGGTGGCTTCCAGCATCGAGGGGATGAAAAGATCGCTGTTGATCTGGCTCAGGTCCATCGGCTTGTAGATGCCGAACTCGGCCTGCGGGCCAGCGATGCGATCCTGGCTGGGCTGGGCCAGATCGAAGCCGCCGCCGCCGGTGGCGCGCAGCTTGGCGATCATTTCCTCGTTGTTGGACATGGTGACTTCGACGGTGTGGCCCGTCTCGGCCTCGAATTTCTCGATGACATTCTCGGGGGCGTAGCCGCCCCATGTCAGCAGGCGAAGCGTTTCGGCGGAGGCTGCCGAAGCCAGCAGCGCGGAGGTGGCAACACTGGCGGTCAGTGTGAGCAGATGGTTTTTCATAGGTCTCTCCCTAAGGGTTTTTCCGGTTGGTCGCGCCGCGCATATGTGCATGTCTTTGCAACAGATTCGTGACACGCGCCGGCCCTCGGTTTGATCAGGTGAGGCCGGGTCCGGTGCGCATCAATAGGCAGCACTGGGCGATAGGCGTCAACCATTCCTGCGACCTCGCGCCGGATTTTTTAACAATCGGTAAAATATTGCGGTGGAGCAGGCGGCGATATCGCCTCATCCGGGGAACATGTTCATCTTGTCCTCGACGCGCTCTTTGGATTGCCCATCAGAGGCTCGAACCAGGCATGGATCGTCTCGTGGCTGACACGCACAGGTTGACCGTCGTACTGCAAGCGACCGGCGATTTGCTCAGGCGACCGTCCGGCCTCCAACTGCTTGATCACGTGCGCTCGACGATCGGTGAGCCGCACCAGTTTGCGCCGCCGCGCACGACGCTGGACGGCCGACCTCTGCGCGGTCATCCCATAATAGCCGTTCAGTTGTGGCAGCTCGTCATCGACAAAGCTGCTCCGCTTGATCTCGCGGAACACGGTCGAGCGATGCCTGCCAATCTCAGCCGCGATCTTGTCTACAGACATCTTCGCGTTCAGCATTTCTTCGATTGTGCGCCTTTCGCGCAATCCTAGCTCCGTATGGGCCACCTTCCGTTCTCCTTGCTTTCCAGCAGAATAGGGGATTTGTCGCAACGCAGTTCAGAATGTGCCCCCGCCTTCAAGATTGTGTCGAATAAGGTTTATTATGTAATTGTTATACCAATGGATGTTCTGCCCGATCATCAAATTGACCGCGAAAAAGCAGAAAGGAAACGCCCCCCTTGGATAAGGAGGGAGGCCGATGGATCGGTGCGCCGAAACTCCGCACAAGGAGAGCTTTGATGCTCGATACGTCCACGTCCTCTTTGACTCCGTCTTGCGACCCAGATTGGCATGACAGCCTGTTCTACGGCGATATTCTGAAATTCCGGTTTCCCGGCCCGGGACAGCCAGCGGCGGCGCGCCCGGCGACGCAGGCCAGGGGTCATACGCTGGCACGCGGCGCGTCTCTCAGTCTCGAGCAACTGACAGGATGCCTCTGAGTACCCCTGCCCGGCCGTCAGGCAGCCTGGCAATTTCTTTCACGCACGGGGGCTTCAGAATGGAACGCAATCTCACGATAAGCTGCATCTACTCGTGCGACGACAAAAGCTGCGGCGTTTTTTGCAATTTCCATCGCGTTCACAAGCCTTTGAAAGTGCAACTTCCGAACTCCGTGCAGATTTGCAACATGCGTGAGCGCGCTCCCGAATGCCGCGGTAATCGCAACAGTTGCTTCTTGCCCTCTGGTGCGGCCCAAAGAAAGACTTGCATACACCCCGCCTACGGTTCCGTCCGGGTCTAAGAGGAGACGCAGTCGGCCCGGTCAAGAGCCCCGGAGCAATCGTTCCTGCCAGAGGGCTGCACTTCAGGGTTGTGGTAGACAGTCTGGAGAATCCTTATTGCGCATTGGTGCGTATTCGCCAAAGCTGACCGGATGACACGCCGCCAGCTTTCCATCAGGTCCGCACGACGAGACGACCTTGCCGAACTGATCGCGCTCTATCGGGACGATGACATCGGCGCGACGCGGGACGTGGCGCAGATCGACTCCGCCTATGAAAACGCATTCGATACCATCGACGCAGACCCGAACCATCTGCTTGCAGTTGGCGAAACAGACGCTCTGATCGTTGCGACGCTGCTTTTGTCTTTTCTGCCCGGTCTGTCGCGTCATGCCGCATGGCGCGCGCAAATCGAATCCATGCGCGTGGCAAGGGCGTTTCGCGGACAGGGCATTGGCACTGTCATGCTGGATTGGGCCGTCGGCGAGGCGGAGAGCCGTGGATGCGCGCTTGTCCAACTGACGTCCGACTGCCGCCGCGCTGACGCTCATCGCTTTTACGAAAGCGCCGGATTCCAACCGACCCATGTCGGCTTCAAACTTTTACTGGAGACATCATGACCGAATTTCCCGTCTTTGACGGCCACAATGATCTGGTCCTTCGCCTGCTGAACGGCGACATCACCGCCAGCGGCGTGGCCTCGGGCCTGCCTGATGGCCATATCGACAAGCCGCGCGCGCAGCGCGGCGGATTCGGCGGCGGAATGTTTGCTATCTTTGTGCCAAGTCCAGGCAATAAATCGATGCGCCATGACGAGATGCAGAAGGCGGCATATGACATTCCCTTGCCCGATCCCGTGCCTGAGGACGAGGCCGCCCTTTGGACCGAACGCGGCTTTGCGGCGATAGAAGAGCTTGCCGGAGCCGGGGCTGTGCGCATCTGCCGGACCGCCGCCGAAATCGAAGCCGCCCTGCCCGCAGAAGAGATGGCCGCCATCATCCACATCGAGGGCGCAGAGGCCGTTGATCGCGAATTCGAGCGGTTGCACGGATGGCATGCGCGCGGGCTGCGCTCGCTCGGGCCGGTCTGGAGCCGCGAGACGGTCTGGGGCCATGGCGTGCCGTTCCGTTACCCGTCGGATCCGGACACAGGTCCGGGGTTGACCGATGGTGGCAAGGCATTGATCCGCGAATGTAACCAGCTGAAGATCATGGTGGATCTGTCGCATCTGAACGCGAAAGGCATCGAGGATGTCGCGCGTATCTCCGACGCCCCGCTGGTCGCGACCCATTCCAACGCTTGGGCTGTCTGCCCGCATTCACGCAATCTGACCGATCGCCAGCTGGACGTGATCCGCGACAGCGACGGAATGGTGGGCATCAATTTCGCCAGCGCCTTCTTGCGCCCCGACGGGCGGATGGACGCGGAGTTTGAGCTTGACATCGTACTCCGACACTTTGACCATTTGGTTGCTAGATTGGGCGAGGATCGGGTCGGTTTGGGATCTGACTTCGACGGCGCGCTCGTGCCAGAACCGATCGGGGATTGCGCCGGCCTGCCCAACCTGCTTGCCGCGATGCGTTCGCATGGTGTGGATGATGGGCTGATGTCCAAGATCACGCATGGGAACTGGCTAAGGGTCCTGCGAAAAACGTGGGGCGCATAGAAATAGAACAGGGAGTTTCACCATGAAAAATTCGTTCGTTGCCGCGGCTGTCGCGTCGATTTTGGCAGTTGGCGTGGCCGCGCCCGGCATTGCCGAGACACCGCCGAACATGTTGGTCATTGCCAACCGGATCGACGACATCAAGACCTTCGATCCGGCAGAAAGCTTTGAATTTGCCGGGGCTGACGTCAGTCGCAATGTCTACGAGAAGCTGGTCAATTTCGACCCTCTCGATCTGGATGCCGGATTTCAGCCACAACTGGCTGAAAGCTGGGAAATTTCCGAAGATGGCAAGACGATTACATTCACAATGGCCGAAGGCCATGTCTTTGCCTCCGGCAATCCGGTGACGGCGAAGGACGCCGAGTTTTCGCTGCGCCGCGCGGTGCAATTGGACAAGACACCGTCCTTCATCCTGACGCAGTTCGGCTTGACCCCGGATAATGTCGAACAAACCATCGTCGCAAAGGATGACAAAACCCTGGTTCTGACACTCGACAAGCCGTACGCGCTGTCCTTCGTGCTGAACTGTCTGACAGCGACTATTGGCGGCATCGTCGATATGGAAACCGCGATGGCGAACGAAGTCGACGGTGACATGGGCAGCGACTGGCTGCGCACCAACACGGCCGGCTCCGGCCCCTACAAGGTCGTCAGTTGGAAGCCGAGCGAAAGCGTGCTGATGGACCTCAACCCGAATTATTCGGGCGACACACCGGCGATGGAGCGCGTGATTGTCCAGCACATTCAGGAAAGCGCGACGCAGCGCCTCCAGCTTGAGCGCGGCGATATCGACGTGGCGCGCAACCTCTCCCCCGAGGACGTGGCAGGGCTGTCCGATGTCGAAGGCGTCAAGATCATCGACGAATTGCGCGGCCGTTTGATGTATTTCTCCGCCAACCAAAAGAACGAGATGCTGTCCGATCCCAACGTCCTCAAGGCACTCAAACTGGCGACCGACTATGCAGGCATGTCGGATTCCTTCCTCAAGGGGCAGTACACCGTGCATCAGGCGTTCCTGCCACGGACATTCCTTGGCGCGTTGGAGGAGACGCCCTATTCCTACGACATCGAGGCCGCCAAGGCCGCGTTGGCCGAGTCCGGCTATCCTGACTGCGGTCCGATCAAGATCTCGGTGCGCGAAGCGCAGGAACGTCTGGATATCGGCCAGTCGCTGCAGAATACCTGGGGCCAGATCGGCTGCGAGGTCGAGCTGATCGTGGGCACCGGTGCGCAGACGCTGGACAGATACCGGGCGCGGGAACATGACATCTACCTTGGTGCATGGGGCCCGGACTATCCGGATCCGAACACCAACGCAGGCACCTTCGCCGTAAATCCCGATAACTCGGACGAGGCCGGCGCGACAGGTCTTCTGGCGTGGCGAAATGCCTGGGATATCCCAGAAATGACCGAGAAGACGCTGGCCGCCGTGGTGGAGAACGACACCGAGGCGCGCGCCGAGATGTACCGCGAATTGCAGCGCGAACACCAACAGGTCAGCCCGTTTGGCGTGATGTTCCAGCAGATCGAACAGAACGGCATGGGTGCGAGCGTTGAGAATTTCGTCGCAGGTGGCGCGACGACGGCAGTCTCTTACTGGGTCATCACCAAGTAGATGGCGGATGCAACGCATGGTGAAGGACGGCTGCGGCCGTCCTTCCCTCCTTGGCTGAAGAAAACCCTGACGACGCTGGCAACTGTAGCTGCGACGATCCTTGGCCTTCTCTTCGTGACCTTCATGATCGGGCGCGTCATGCCGATCGACCCCGTGCTGGCCGTGATCGGCGAACGGGCCACGCAGGCGCAATATGACCAGACCTACCGCGATCTCGGGCTGGACCAGCCGCTGCTCGTGCAATTCTGGATCTATGTCACCGACGTCTTGCAGGGTGATCTGGGCCAGTCGATCCGCACCGGGCAGGACGTCACGACTGACATTGCCCGCGTGTTTCCGGCCACGCTGGAACTGGCCACGCTGGGCACGTTGTTTGGCATCGTGCTGGGAGTTCCGCTGGGCGTCGTAGCCGCAGTACGCCGTGGAAGCTGGATCGACCAACTGGCGCGGATCGTCGGCTTGATCGGGTATTCCATGCCGATCTTCTGGCTTGGCCTTGTGGGCCTGCTGATCTTTTACGGCATTCTGGGATGGGTGGCCGGCCCAGGCCGTCTGGGCATATTCTACCAAGGCATCGTCGAGCCTATTACCGGCATGTTGCTGGTGGACAGTGCGCTGCGCGGCGAATGGGCCGTGTTCCGCAGTGCGTTTTCACACATCATCCTTCCCGCGTCCCTGCTGGGTTACTACAGCCTTGCCTATATCAGCCGGATGACGCGATCCTTCATGCTCGAACAACTGGGCTCGGAATATGTCACCACCGCGCGGGTCAAGGGCCTCAGCGAATGGCAGGTGGTCTGGGGCCATGCGTTCCGCAACATCCGAATCCAGTTGGTGACGGTGATTGCGCTGGCCTATGCCAACCTGCTGGAAGGGTCCGTGCTGACCGAGATCATCTTTGCGTGGCCGGGCCTTGGGCAATATATCACCACGTCGTTGCTGGCGAATGACATGAATTCTGTCTTGGGAGGGACCATCGTCATCGGCACGATCTTTGTCGCAATCAACATATTGTCTGACCTTCTGTACCGTTTCTTCGATCCGAGGTCCAAATGAGCACATCACAAGGATTGCGCGACTGGCTTTTGACCGAAGAGCCGACATCCCGCCGGCAGGCGCGGTTTTCGTCATGGTACCAAGGCTGGCTGAAGCTGCGCTCGAACACGCTGGCGATGCTGGGTCTGTTCGTACTGGCATTCCTGATCCTGTCAGCGATTTTTGCGCCGCTCTTGGCTACGCATGACCCGTTTGCCCAGAACCTTGGTCAGCGCCTGCTGGCGCCAGGGGAAACCGGTCATCTTTTCGGCACGGACAGTCTTGGGCGGGACATTTATTCCAGGCTGCTCTATGGCGCACGTATTTCGATTTATATCGTTCTGCTTGTCATCATGGTGGCACCGCTCGTCGGGCTGATCGTGGGCACCGTCTCGGGCTATGCCGGCGGCTGGATCGATGTGCTGCTCATGCGCGTCACCGATATTTTCCTCGCCTTTCCGCGCCTTATCCTGGCACTTGCCTTTGTGGCGGCACTGGGTGCAGGTATCGAGAACGCGGTTCTGGCGATCTCGCTTACCGCCTGGCCACCCTATGCGCGTATCGCGCGGGCCGAGACGCTGACCATCCGCAACACGGATTTCATCCACGCCATCAGGCTTCAGGGCGCGGGACCGATCCGCATCGTGACCCGCCATATCTGGCCGCTATGCATTTCCTCGCTGGTGATCAGGGTCACGCTGGACATGGCGGGGATCATTCTGACCGCAGCGGGCCTTGGCTTTCTGGGTCTCGGGGCGCAGCCTCCCAGCCCGGAATGGGGGGCGATGATCTCGGAGGGGCGCAGGTACATCCTCGATTATTGGTGGGTCGCCACGATCCCCGGTATAGCAATCTTTGCCATCAGCCTCGCGTTCAACCTGCTTGGCGATGGTCTGCGCGACGTTCTTGACCCGAAAGATGACCACACATGACGGATGCCCCCCTTCTGGATGTCGAAAACCTCTGGGTTCGGTTTCGCACCCGGTCCGGCGTCTTCGACGCCGTGCGCGGCATCTCGTTCACTTTGGGCAAGGAACGGCTGGGCATCGTCGGCGAAAGCGGCTCTGGCAAGTCCATGACGGGCCGCGCTGTGCTGCGGCTGATCCGCCCCCCCGGCATGATCGAGGCGGACAGGTTGGACATGCATGGCGAGGATATCCTGACCATGCCCGAAAAACATATGAGGAAATTGCGGGGCGGGCGCGTGTCCATGATCATGCAGGACCCCAAGTTTTCGCTGAACCCCGTGATGACCGTCGGCCAGCAACTGGTCGAATCCCTGCGCGCGCATGAGCGCGTCTCGCGCAGCGAGGCGCGCAAGCGGGCCTTGGAAATGCTTGACGAAGTGGCGATCCGCGACCCCGGCCGGGTCTATGATCTTTATCCGCACGAGGTGTCGGGCGGCATGGGCCAGAGGATCATGATCGCGATGATGCTCCTGCCCAACCCCGAGATCCTGATCGCGGACGAGCCGACCTCGGCACTGGATGTGTCGGTCCAGCTTCAGGTGCTGGACATCATTGACAAGCTGGTGCGGGACAGGGGCATGGGCCTCATGTTCATCAGCCATGATCTGAACCTCGTCGCGAAATTCTGCGACCGTATCGTGATCATGTATGCGGGCCGCATCGTCGAAACCTGCAAGGCGGACGAGTTGCGAAATGCCCAGCATCCCTACACGCTCGGCCTGCTCAACTCGGTCCCCGATCTGGAGCATCCCCGCGACAAGCTGGAGGTTCTCAAGCGCGACCCGGCATGGCGCGAGGCCCCTTCCGTGAGCGCCCGCCAATGAGCGCTATTGAAATCCATGACCTCAATGTCTGGTTCGGCTCCGGTCCCGACCGGGCAGACGCTGTCCGCGATGTCAGCTTCGACGTTGCCGATGGCGAAAGCTTCGGCCTCGTCGGTGAAAGCGGATCGGGCAAATCGACGATCCTGCGCACCATTGCCGGTCTGGTGCCAACCTGGTCAGGCCGGATGACGATTGCGGGCGAGCCTCTTGGCGCGCTGCGCAGCAAGGCGTTCTACAGCAAGGTTCAGACGGTCTTTCAGGATCCCTACGCCTCGCTGCACCCGCGCCAGACCGTAGATCGGATCCTGTCCGAGACGATGGGTCTGCATGGCTTGGACGATATAGATTCGCGCATCACGCGTCTGCTTGACGATGTGGGCCTCGGCTCCGGTTTCCGCTTTCGCTATCCGCATCAGATGTCCGGCGGTCAGAGACAGCGCGTCGCCATCGCCCGTGCCCTGGCGTGTGATCCGTCCATCTTGCTGCTGGACGAGCCGACCTCCGCCCTTGACGTCTCCGTCCAGGCCGAGATCCTCAACCTGTTGGTGGATCTGCGCCGCGAGCATCAGCTGACCTATGTCATGGTCTCGCATGATCTGGGTGTCGTCAGCCATCTGTGTGAAAGGATAGCTGTCATGCAGGACGGCCGCTTCGCCGAAGTGCTGGCGGTCGAGGACATGCGACGCCTCAAAGCCAAGTCGCCCTACACCCGGCACCTATTGGAGAGCTCGATAAACTCGATCCGTTGAGTCTGCCCGGCATAACACGGCGTTTTTTGTCACGGGGCATGAAGTTGGCGGCTGATGTGCGGCCCTCGAGCTGGACCAATCATGCGGCGCTTGCGGGTTATGGCGTAGCGCCTCCTTTTTTCGGGTAGATTTGCCGATACTCACGGAACGTTTTCTTTAACCTCCCAGGTTTGGGAAGAGGGAGATGTTCATGACCGGATCATCGCGCGCATAAAGACCTCAACACTCTGATCGAAGGGTCCCACCGGGCGACGCGGCGACAGGAAAAGATCATGGGAGGGTTCAAATCGCCGAGGCAGGCGCAAAGGTTCCCTGCTGCCCACGGCCAGATAGCACCATCTTCCGCCCCCGTCCCCGCCACTATCCACGTTCCACCATCGTCTACCGTGATGCCAGAGCCGATGCCTTCGGCCTGTGGGACGGCTATGCCGCCGAGATGAGGGCCTGAGAGCGAGAAAGAACCTCTCTTGCAAGCCACGCCAAATAACGTGGCAATGCCCATCGGGCGCTGCTGGCCGTCATGCCCCGTCCGGTTCCTCCATGGCGGCCAGCGAGGTGCGGTCGCCCTTGGGCCGATCCTCGTCCGGCAGATCGCCCGTGACGAGGTAGACCACCTGCTCGCAGATCGAGGTGGTGTGATCACCCATCCGCTCGATATTCTTGGCGATGAAATGCAGGTGCATGCAGGCGGTGATCTGATGGCTGTCCTCCATCATATGCGTCAGCAGCGAACGGAAGACGAGGTTGTACATCTCGTCCACGTCGCGGTCGCGCGCGCGCACCTCCTCGGCCTTGTCCGGATCGCGCTGGATATAGGCGTCGATCGCGTCCCTGATCATGGCGCCAACCATCTTCTGCATCCGGCGCAGCGCCGTGGAGATGCCCTCAACCGGCTTGGTCTCGGCCAGGACGGTGGTTCGCTTGGCGATGTTCTTGGCATAGTCGCCGCAGCGCTCAAGGTTGGTGGCGATACTCATCACCGACAGCACGATGCGCAGATCGCCGGCGGTGGGCGCACGGGTGGCCAGGATGCGGGCGCAGTCCAGCCTGATCGCCTCGTCCAGCTCGTCGATGGCGCGGTCGCTCTTGCGGACCAGCTCGGCCTTCTCGACGTCGTGATCGGCCAGCGCGTCCGCCGCACGGCCCATCGCCTCTTCGACAAGGCCGGCCATCCGCATGACCATGGCCTGCGCGCCTTCCAGGTCGCGGTCGAAGGCGCTGGAGATATGTCTCATTGTCATCGCGGCTCTCCTATCCGATCCGGCCAGAGATGTAGCTTTCGGTGCGGCTGTCCTTGGGGTTCGTGAAGATCTCGTCGGTATCGCCGTATTCGACGAGGCTGCCGAGATGGAAGAAGGCGGTTTTCCGGCTGACCCGCGCGGCCTGCTGCATCGAGTGGGTGACGATGACCACGGTGTATTTCCCGCGCAGAGTGTCGATCAGTTCCTCGACCTGCGAGGTCGCAATGGGGTCGAGCGCCGAGCACGGCTCGTCCATCAGCAGCACTTCGGGGTCGGTGGCGATGGCGCGCGCGATGCACAGGCGCTGTTGCTGGCCACCCGACAGGCCGGTACCGGGCGCGTGCAGGCGGTCCTTGACCTCGTCCCAGATGGCGCCGCGCCGCAGCGACCGCTCGACGATCTCGTCCATGTCGGCCTTGGACCGGGCCAGCCCGTGGATCTTGGGACCATAGGCGATGTTGTCATAGATCGACTTGGGGAAGGGGTTTGGCTTCTGAAACACCATGCCGACGCGGGCGCGCAGCTGCACCGGGTCGATGCTGCGTTCATAGATGTCGTCGCCGTCGATGCGGATATCGCCCTTGACCCGGCAGATGTCGATCGTGTCGTTCATCCGGTTGATGCAGCGCAGGAAGGTGGATTTGCCGCAGCCTGATGGGCCGATGAAGGCCGTGACCGAGCGTTCCTTGATCTCCACCTCGACATCCTTGATCGCGTGGGTGTCGCCGTAATGGACCTGCACGCCGCGCGCGCTGATCTTGGTGGCGTAGGTATCGGCATCTCGGGTGATGGCTCTGAGGTCGTTCACGGCCTCTCCTTTCGGGTGTTTTACCATTTGCGTTCAAACTTGCTGCGCAGGTAGATCGCGATGGCGTTCATCATGATGAGGAAGGTCAAGAGCACCAGGATGGCCGCCGATGTGCGGCTGACAAAGCCGCGCTCGGGGCTGTCGGCCCAGATGAAGATCTGCGTCGGCAGGGCGGTCGCGCTATCAAAGGGTGTGGCGGGCGCCGAGGTGATGAAGGCGTTCATCCCGATCAGCAGAAGCGGCGCGGTCTCGCCCAAAGCCTGCGCGAGGCCGATGATGGTGCCGGTCAGGATGCCGGGCATTGCCAGCGGCACGACGTGGCCAAAGACCACCTGCTGCCTGGATGCGCCCACGCCCAACGCCGCCTCGCGGATCGAGGGCGGAACGGCCTTGAGCGCGGCGCGCGTGGCGATGATGATGGTCGGCATCGTCATCAGGGCCAGCGTCATGCCGCCCACGAACGGAGCCGAGCGCGGCAGGCCGAACCAGCCGATGAAGACCGCCAGCGCCAGCAGGCCGAAGACCACCGACGGCACGGCGGCGAGGTTGTTGATGTTGACCTCGATGAAATCGCTCAGCCTGTTCCTGGGCGCGAATTCCTCAAGATAGATGGCCGCGCCGATGCCCAGGGGAAACGAGATCACGAAGCAGGTCAGCAGCGCCCAGAACGAGCCCATGATCGCGCCCTTGAGGCCCGCCAACTCGGGAAAGCGGCTGTCGGCATTGGTCAGAAGGCCGGTATTGAGGCTGGAGGTGATCGCGCCCGCCTCGGTCAGACGGTCGTAATAGCCGATCTGCGTGTCATCGAGGCGGCGCAGGCTCTCGGGCGTGTCCCTGTCCAGCAGATCCTTGTAGAGCTGGTCATAAGGGTCCGAGACGGGCACGCTGATGCGGACCCTCTGGCCGATCAGCGACGGGTCGGCAACGATGCGGTCGCGCAGCTGAAACTGCGCGCCGTTCGACAGGATGCCGCCCACTACGCGCATCGCCGCGCCGTCGCCGGTGTCGACCGAGGGCAGGTCCGCCGCCACCGCCGCCGCCAGCACATCGTCGAAATTGCCGCGCGGCAGGCGCTCGGCGCTGATCTCCTCGGGGTCGATGAAAACTTCCAGCGTGATCTCGGTCTGGGTAAAGGCCTTGTAGCCGGTCGAGATCAGCGAGGCGAGCAGGATGAAGAGCATCAGGAAGGCGAGGCTGATCGCCGTGATGCCAAGGGCCTGCAGGATCACCTGCTTGCGGTGCCGCCGCGAGAGGCTGCCGCGCACCTTGTCCATCGGGGTCCGGGGCATGGGGCCAGAGGGGATATCGGTCATGGGATCAGGCCTCAATCGTAGGCTTCGCGGTATTTCCGGACGATCCGGAGCGCGAAGATATTGATGACAAGAGTGACAAGGAACAGCATCATCCCCAGCGCGAAGGCGGCCAGCGTCTTGGGGTTGTCGAAGGACGTATCGCCGATCAGCAGCGTGACGATCTGCACGGTGACGGTGGTCACGCTCTCCAGCGGGTTGAGCGTGAGGTTGGCCATCAGACCCGCCGCCATGACGACGATCATCGTCTCGCCGATGGCGCGGCTGACGGCCAGAAGGACACCGCCGACGATGCCGGGGATGGCCGCCGGGAACAGCACGTTCAGCACGGCCTCGGCGCGGGTGGCGCCAAGGGCCAGCGCGCCGTCGCGCATCGCGCGGGGCACCGCCGACAGCGCGTCATCGGCAAAGGACGAGATGAACGGCACCAGCATGATCCCCATCACCCCGCCCGCCGCCAGCGCGGTATTGGGCGCAACGGGGATGCCCATGGACGCCCCGAAACTGCGGATCGCAGGGGCCACGACCAGGATCGCGAAAAAGCCGTAGACGACCGTCGGCACCCCGGCGAGGATTTCCAGCATCGGCTTGGCCACCGCGCGGATGCGCTTTGGCGCAAATTCGAAAAGGTAGATGGCCGACAGCAGGCCGATTGGCACGGCGATGACAATGGCAACGATTGTGATGACGATGGTGCCGACGATCACCGGGATCCAGCCAAAGGCACCAGCGGCGGCGATCTGATCGGCGCGGATCGGGATCTGCGGCTCCCAGTTGAGGCCAAAGAGGAACTCGGTCAGCGGCACCAGCCGCAGGAACTTGTAGGTCTCGAAGGCCAGAGAGGCGACGATGCCGACGGTGGTAAAGATGGCAACGACCGAGCAGAAGATCATCAACCCCGAGACGATCCGCTCGACCCCTTGGCGCGCACGGAACTCGGCGGCCACCTTCTGCCGGGCAAAGACCATGATGATAAGGCACAGCAGCGCGGTCAGCAGCACAAGGCCCAGCGAGGCCAGCTGACGCAGCGCGGTCAGACGCTCGGCGGCGGCCAGTTTCCACGGCTCGGGCTGGCCAAAGACGCGGCCCCCGGCGATGGACTGGATCTCGGCCAGGATCAGATCGACCTGGCCCTTTTCCAGCCCGGTCAGCGTGCCGTCCGGCAGCCCGCCCATCACCACGGCGTTGACCGCAGGCCCTTGCAGCACCAGCCAGGCCAGGATCACGACCATCACCGGCACCAGCATCAGCAGCAGCGCGAAAAGGCCGTGGTAATTCGACACCGAATGCAGCCTTGCGCCGCCATCGCGGATGCCGCTCGCGGCGTGCCGGTTCAGCGCATAGGCCGCAAGGCTGGCAACAAGAAGGATAGCGAAGGCCAGGGTTGTCATCGGATACACCCGCTCTTGGTAGAATGCCCGGGCCAGGCAGGGCTGGCCCGGGCAGGATCAGACAGGCGCTCAGCTTGCGGGGGTTTCCATCGACTGACCGTTCAGGACGCTCTCCTGCAGGGTCTGCATGCGGTCCCCGGCCAGCGGCACAAGGCCCCGCTCGGAGAGGTAGCCGCCGGGTGCCAGCGCGTCGCCCGACATGTATTCCTGGATGAAGGCATCGAGATTGGGGATCACGCCGCGATGCGCGTTCTTGATGTAGAAATAGAGCGGGCGCGACACGGGATAGGATTTGTCGGCGATGGTCTCGATCGACGGATCGACACCTTCGATCTTCACGCCCTTCAGCTTGTCCATGTTCTCGTAGAGGAAGGAGTAACCGAAGATGCCCATCGCGTTCGGGTCGGCCTCGATGCGCTGGACAATCAGGTTGTCATTCTCGCCCGCCTCGACAAAGGGGCCATCGGTGCGCATACGCGAGCAGTTGTCCTTGACCCAGTCGCCGCCCAGATCGCCACCCGCGACATAGTCCAGCTCTTCGCAGCCCGCATGCATCGCCAGCTCGACAAAAGCGTCGCGCGTGCCGGATGTGGGCGGGGGGCCATAGGCCAGGATCTCGGTATCGGGCAGGTCGGGGTTGATGTCCGACCACCTGGTATAGGGATTGTCGACCCATTCGCCATCCACGGGCACCTGCGCACCAAGTGCTTGGTAGATCTCGCCCAGGGTCAGGTTCCACTCGGTGTCGTTCGCGCGCGAGATCGCCAGCGACAGCCCGTCAAAGCCGATCAGCGCCTCGGTGATGTCGGTGACACCGTTCTCCTGGCACAGATTGTATTCCGAGGCCTTCATGGCGCGGGACGCGCCGGTGATGTCGGCATGCGCTTCGCCTATGCCGCCACAGAAAATCTGCATGCCGCCGCCAGTCCCGGTGGATTCGACGATGGGCGACGGGGCGCCCGTCATGTTTGCGAACTGCTCGGCAACGGCCTGGGTGTAGGGAAACACGGTCGACGAGCCGACGATGCGGATGGCATCCCGGCTCTGCGCGACAGCGGTGCTGGTGGAAATGGCGGCAACGGCGCAGGCCGTGGCGGTGAGTTTCAGATAAGACATGTTTGCTCCCATGATCATCGGCCGCCAGCGCGACCTCGGGGGCCGTATACGCCGCGTTTGTGATGGTTATGTAAGACGCATGTTACAGTTTCATGACAAAGCATGCCTGTCCGCTCGCAGCGGCCTACCCCGGCCTGCGACTCCATTCTATCTGATTGTTATAGAATGATTTTATGTGGATCAGGCGCGGCGGAACAAAAGGGGTTTTTCCACCCTTCGGCCCCCGGATTGCCTGTCTGCCGCGCCCGCTCCACGCCTTTTTCAACGCTTCTGTCGCCTCTGGCTCAGCCCTCGGTCGGAGCCGACTCGGGGTCGGGGCGCGCGTGGCGCAACAGGCCCTGCCCGCCATGTTCGATATCATGGCAGATCGCGCGGCGTGTCATTTCGGGATCTCGCGCGCGCAGCCCCTCGATCACCGTGACATGCGGGTGGATATCATGGAACGGATTGCCCCCGTCATAAAGATGCGACAACAGCGGGCCGCAGCGGACCCATAGCGTCTCGACGATTTCCAGCATGATCGGCATGCGCCCCGCGCGGCACAGATGCAGGTGAAATTGCGTGTTCAGGTCAATCGCCCGCGCGTGATCGCCCGCCTCGAAGGCGCGCGACAGCTCGTCATGCATCGCCTCCAGCGCGTCGATCTCGGCCTCGGTCGCGCGGGTCGCGGCGGCGGCGGCGGCGCGCCCTTCCAGATCTATGCGGATGTTGCGGATCTCGATCAGCTCGTCTCGGGTCAGCTCGGGCACCATCGCAGTGCCGCGCGCGTCCAGTGCCAGCGCATCCAGCGACACGAGGCGCAAAAACGCCTCGCGCATCGGGGTCGCGCTGATTCCGAATCGCTTGGACATGGGCCGCAGGCGTAGTTTTTCGCCGGGCTTCAACTGCCCTCCCATCAGCGCCGCGCGCAGGGCCAAGTATGCGCGATCACCCAGGTTTTCCTTGGTGATCGGGCTGGCCCATGCGTGGGTTTCGGCCCCCTCCGAGACGTTTTTCAAACTCCGCGTTGACAAGTGCGCATCTCCCCTGCTTATTCTTGTTATAACAAATAACGCATTCGCGCCCATAGCCAGATCTTACGCACAGACTTCTTTCAAAGCGAGGTCCAAGCACAAGCCAAGGCAAAGGGTTCGCGGGGTGTCTGCCGTTCCGGGGAGGGAGCGGGCAGGTGCGTGACCCCGCCGCGATGCCACATGGGAGGAGACAACGATGAGCGAGACCATGAAGGCCGTGACGGCCAGCGGTGCAGGCGGCCCCGAGGTTCTGGACGTGGTGGATCTGCCGCGCCCCACGCCCGGCCCCGGCCAGGTTCTGGTGCGGGTCCATGCCGCGGGCATCAACCGCCCCGACGTTATGCAGCGCGAGGGCAATTACCCCCCGCCTCCCGGCGCCTCGGACATCCTCGGGCTTGAGATGGCCGGTGTCGTCGAGGAATTGGGGGCCGGCGCCAGCCGGTTCGCCGTGGGCGACCGCGTGATGGCGCTGGTGCCCAGCGGCGGCTATGGCGAGTGGTGTGCCGTGCACGAGACGAACGCCCTGCCGGTGCCGGATAGCCTCAGCATGATCGAGGCAGGCGGCATCCCCGAGACCTATTTCACCGTCTGGTCCAACGTCTTTCAGCGCGCGGGCCTGAAAAAGGGCGAAACGATCCTCATTCATGGCGGCACGTCGGGCATCGGCACGACGACGATCCTTCTGGCCAAGGCGCTGGGGTGCCGGGTGATCGTCACCTGCGGCAGCGATGAGAAATGCGAGGCCGCCAAGGGTAACGGCGCGGATGTCGCGATCAATTACAAGACGTCCGATTTCGTCGAGGAGGCGAAGAAGGCCACGGATGGCAAGGGGCCGGAGGTTATCCTCGACATGGTCGGCGGCGATTACATGCAGCGCAATCTTGATGCGGTGGCCATCGACGGGCGCATCGCGCAGATCGCCTTTCAAAAGCCGCCCAAGGCCGAGATGAACATGCTGCAACTGCTGACCAAGCGGCTGACCTGGACCGGCTCGACGCTGCGCGCCCGCCCGGTCGAGATGAAGGCCGAACTGGCCGCCGCATTGGAGGAACATGTGCTGCCCCTGCTGGCCAAGGGCATCGCCAAGCCGGTGATCGACAGCACCTATCCGCTGAGCGATGTGCGCGGCGCCCATGCCAAGATGGACAGCGGCGGACATGTCGGCAAGATCGTGTTGACCATGACGGATTGACCCAACGGCCGGTCGGCGCGGAGGAGCGCGCCGCAGGGCCAGACGAAAACCACCAATGGGGAGGAGAACCCAATGAAACTGAGCAATATTCTGAAGACCACCGTTGCCGCGGGCGCCATTCTGGGCGCGCAGGCAGCCTCTGCCGAGGTCACGTTCGGCGCGCTTTACCCGTTCAGCGGGCAGCTGGCCCTTCTGGGCGAGGAATCCGCGCGCGGTCTGGAACTGGCCGTGGACGAGATGAACGCCGCGGGCGGCGTGCAGGGCGAGCAGGTCGTGCTGGAGCGCGGCGATGCCGTCGACAACAACCAGGCCATCGGTGAGGCCCGCCGCCTGATTTCGCGCGAAGGCGTCAAGGCGATCTTCGGCACCTATTCCTCCAGCCGCTCGATCGCCGCCAGCCAGGTGGCCGAGCTGTCGGGCATCCCTTATTTCGAGCTGGGCGCCGTCGCCGATGAGGTCACTGGGCGCGGCCTGAAATATCTCTTCCGCGTCAACCCGACCGCCGAGGACATGGCGGCGACCATTACCGACATGATCGTCGACAAGGTGGCACCGGCCGCCGGCAAGGAGCCCGGCGATCTCAAGATCGGCATTATTCACGAAGACAGCAGCTATGGCACCTCCGTCGCAGCGCACCAGGAGGCTTTCTCGGAGGAAAAGGGTCTGAACATCGTGACCACACAGGCCTATCCGGCCTCGACGGTCGACATGTCGTCCATCGTGCTGGACCTGAAACAGCGGGGGATCGACGTGGTGCTGCAGACCTCCTACCAGAATGACTCGGTCCTCTTCCTTCAGCAGGCGAACGAGGCCGATTTCAAGCCTCTGGCGATCATCGGCGGCGGCGGCGGCTATTCGATGCAGCCGACGGCCGAAGCGGTCGGCGAGGATGTGATCGACGGTGTGCTCAACACCGACTTCACGCAATATATCGTCAACAAGGAGTTCACCCCCGGCATTGACGATTTCCTGTCGGCCTACCAAGAGAAATACGGCTCCGAGCCGCGTTCTGGCCACTCGCTGACCAACTATGTCGGCGCGATGGCGGTGCTGCAGGCGCTGAACGAGGCCGACGGGTTCGACGCCGACACGATCATCGAAACGGTCTCGGCCATCGACATCCCAGAGGGCACCACGGCAGCAGGCTATGGCGTCAAGTTCGGCGAGAATAACCAGAACGAGCGCGCCCGCATGATGGGCCTGCAATGGCAGGACGGCAAGCTGGTGACGGTCTATCCCGACGATGCCGCCGCCGCCGAGCTGCGCACCAAGAACTGATCTTGGCACTCTGATCCCTCTCATGGGATCGACCGGGGCGGGCCACATCAGGCCCGCCCCCTTTCCGGACAAGGTGGGATCGGTCGATGGACGTTTTTCTTCAAGTCGTGGTGAACGGGCTGCTTCTGGGCGGTCTCTTTGCCATCACCAGCGTCGGCCTGACGCTTATCTTCGGTATCGTGAAGGTGGTGAATTTCGCCCATGGCGAATTCCTCATGATCGGCATGTATGCGACCTTCCTGGTCAGCACGCAGCTGGGCCTGCATCCCTATGCCGCCGTTGCCGCCATCGTGCCGCTGCTTTTCGTATTGGGGATGCTGACGCAAAAGCTGCTGATCGAGCCGCTGATGTCGGCACGCAATCACGACATCCAGATCTTCGCCACGGTCGGCCTCTCGACCGCGCTGATCAACCTCGCGCTGCTTATCTTCGGCGCCGATATCTACACCACGCCCAGCTACGGCCTGCGCACCGCGATCGAGATCGGGCCCATCCGCCTGCTGACCGGGCAGGTCATCATGTTCGCCGTCGCCACCTTGCTGGTGATCGGCCTGCACCTTTTCCTGCAGCGCACGCAGGCGGGCCGGGGCATCCGGGCCGTCGCTCAAAACCGCGCCGCCGCGCAGCTGATGGGGATCAATGTCAGCCGCGTCTACATGATCACCTTCGGCCTCGGCGCCGCCTGCGTCGGCATTGCGGCCTGCCTTGTGGCTCCGCTCTATCCGACCTCGCCGGGGATCGGGACGTATTTCGTGCTGACCGCCTTCGTGGTCGTGGTCCTCGGCGGCCTCGGCTCGATCGGGGGCGCGTTCGTCGGCGCGATGATCATCGGCCTGATCGACAGCCTCGCGGGCTTCTACATCGGCTCTGACATGCGCGAAGTCGCGGTGTTCAGTGTCTTTCTTCTCATCCTGATCCTGCGCCCGCAGGGCCTGTTCGGAGGGCGGCAGACCTTGTCGCACGTATCATGACGGACCAGACCAGCACCCAATCCGACACGATCAGCCCGACGGCCAAGCGCAGCACCGGCGCCGCCATCGCGCTGGCCGTCCTTCTGGCCGCGATCTTCATCACCCCGGTCGCGGTGGACGATCAGTTCGTCTATCATATCTTCATCACGATCTGCATCTTCGCGGGCCTCTCGACCGCGTGGAACATCGTCGGCGGCTTTGCCGGTCAGTTGTCGCTGGGCCATGCGATCTTCTACGGGATCGGCGCCTATGCGGGCATCATGCTGACCAATATGGGCATCTCGCCCTGGTTTGGCATGTTTGTGGGCGCGGGCATCGCCGCCGTGGTCGCGGTCATCATCAGCTATCCCTGCTTTCGCCTGCACGGGCCGTTCTTCGCCCTTGCCACCATCGCCTTTCTCGAAGTGTTCCACCAGCTCGCCCTGCATTTCCGCGACTTCACCGGCGGCGCGACGGGCATGATGATCCCGCTCAATATCGGTTGGGAATGGATGGTCTTCCGCGAGCGTCTGCCGGCCCTGATCATCGCGTTTGGCATGATGTGCTTCATCCTCGCCGTTGCGTGGTGGATCCGCTCGCATCGCCTTGGCTTTCAACTGGTCGCCACGCGCGAACGGGAATCCGCAGCGCGCGCGGCAGGTGTCGGCACGGTCAAGGTGCGTCTGGTCGCGGTTGCCATTTCCGCCGGACTTACCGCGATGATGGGCACGTTCCACGGCATGTACCTGACCTTCATCGAGCCTGAATCGGCCTTCTCGCTCGCCTTCTCGATCCAGATCGCGATGTTCGCGCTGATCGGCGGGCTGGGCAGCGTGTTCGGTCCGCTTCTCGGCGCGGTCCTCTTGGTGCCGATCACCGAATTCGCGCGCGGCGCGCTGGGGGCCGAGGCGGTGGGCCTGCATGGCTTCGTCTATGGCGCGGTTCTGGTGCTGGTCGTGATCTTCATCCCGAACGGCCTCATGGGTGTCGTGGGGCGCTGGTTCAAACCAAAGGGGGGCAGCGGCAAGCAAGCCGCCGCCGTCGCCGCTCCCGATGAGGTGCGCGCCTCCACACCGCCCGAGCCGGGCGAGGAAGTTGTGCGCGTGCGGAACCTCAACAAGCATTTCGGCGGTCTGCATGTGACCAATGACGTGTCCTTCACCCTGCGCGAGGGCGAGATCCTGGGCCTGATCGGCCCCAACGGGGCGGGCAAGACGACGCTCTTCAACATGATCTCGGGCTTTCTGGATGCCGATAGCGGCACGGTCGAGATCAAGGGGCCGGACGGCAAATGGCACAAGCCCAAATCCCCTGCCGATTTCGCGACGCTGGGCGTCGGGCGCACCTTCCAGATCGTCCAGCCCTTCGCGGCCATGACGGTCGAGGAAAACATCATGGTCGGCGCCTTCCACCGCTATCCGCATGTGGAGGATGCCCGCGCCGCGGCCCGCAGGACAGCGGAGAAAATGGGCCTCGCGCCATTTCTTCAGGCCGAGGCGTCGTCGCTCACCATCGGCGGGCTGAAACGGCTGGAGGTCGCCCGCGTCATGGCGATGGAGCCGCGCGTCCTGCTGCTGGACGAGGTGATGGCCGGCATCAACCAGGCCGATGTGCGCCGCGCGATCGACCTGATGCTATCCATCCGCGACGAGGGCGTGTCGATCATCGCGATCGAGCATGTGATGCAGGCCGTCATGTCCCTGTCGGATCATGTCATCGTGCTGAGTTCCGGCGAGGTCATCGCCGAGGGCAAGCCGAAGGCCGTGGTCGAGGATCCCCAAGTGATCGAGGCCTATCTTGGCAAGGAGTTCACCCATGCTTGAGCTAAAGGGCATCCATTCGGGATATGACAGCACCACGATCCTGCACGACGTGTCCCTCACCGTGAACGAGGGCGAGGTTGTCACCATCGTCGGCGCCAATGGCGCGGGCAAGACGACGACCTTGCGCACCGTCTCGGGCCTCATCAAGCCGTCGCAGGGCAGCATCCATTTCGACGGCCAGGACATCACGCGCCTCAGCTCGCATGAGGTGGTCGAGCTGGGCATCACGCTCATTCCCGAGGGGAGACAGCTTTTCCCGGACATGACGGTGCGCGAAAACCTGCAGATGGGCGCTTACCGCAAGGGCGCGCGGGCCAGCCAGTCGCAACTGATGGACGAGGTGCTGGACCTCTTCCCGCGCGTCAAGGAGCGGCTGGAGCAGAAGGCCAACTCGCTCTCGGGGGGCGAGCAGCAGATGGTCGCCATCGCGCGCGGTCTCATGGCCAAGCCGCGGCTGCTGATGTTCGATGAGCCGTCGCTGGGCCTTGCCCCGATCATCGTAAGCCAGGTTTTCGGGGTGATCGACAGCATCGTGAAGACCGGCGCGACGGTGCTGATCGTCGAGCAGAACGTCTTTCACACGCTGAAGGCCGCCGACCGGGGTTATGTTCTGGAGAATGGCGAGATTGTTCTCAGCGACGACGCCGACGCGCTGCTGGAAAACCCGCATGTGCGCAAAGCCTATCTGGGGATCTGAGATGGAGCGCACCGAAATCACCCCCGAAGAGATCGACACCCGCCCCAGCCACGCGGGCCGGCATGTTCTGGTCACCGGCGCCGGCAACGGGATCGGGCGCGCGATCGCGCTCGGGTTTGCCCGGCGCGGCGCGACCGTGGGCGTCGCGGACATGAACGAGGACGCGATTGCCGAGACAGCGGCGCTGATCGGTGAGCGCGGCCTTGGCGCTGCCGTGCCGCTCGCGCTCGACGTGGCCGATTGGGACGCGGTGAGCGGCACCTGCGCCCGCTTTGCCAGCGACCATGCGCCCTTCGATACGGTCATCAACAATGCCGGCATCTCGCCCAAGCATGACGGCAAACCGCACGGCGTCTGGCAGATGGACCCCGCCGAATGGCGCCGGGTCGTCGATGTGAATCTCACCGGCAGCTTCAACACGATCCGCGCGCTGACGCCTGCCATGCGCGAGGCCGGGCGCGGCTGGATCGTCAACATGTCCTCGGTTGCGGGCAAGACCCACTCGCCCATCGTGGCCAGCCATTATGCCGCGACGAAATCCGCCATCGTCGGTTTCACCATCCACCTCGCCGCCGAGCTTGGCCCCTTCGGCATCCGCGTCAACGCGCTGGCCCCCGGCCGGATCGAGACGCCGATGGTCGCGGGCGCGGGCAAGGCGGCCAATGACGCGCAGATCGCGCTGACCCCGATGGCGCGCCTCGGCCAGCCCGCCGAGGTGGCAGATACTGCGCTGTGGCTGACGTCCAGCGAGGCCAGCTTTGTCACCGGCCAGACGATCGACGTCGCCGGCGGGCTTTATATGACGTGAGCCACGCGGCTCGAACCTGAAGGCAGATACATGACCCAGATCACCGGCAATACGAAGCTCTACGGCATCCTCGCCGACCCTATCCATCACGTCAAAACCCCGCAGGTGATGAACCCGCTCTTTGCCGAGCTGGGCCATGACGGCGTGCTGGTCCCGCTGCATGTCGCCGCCGAGGGGCTGGAGGATGCGGTGCGCGGGCTGCGCCGGATTCAGTCCCTGAACGGCTTCATCGTGACCGTTCCGCACAAGACGGTGATCCCCGATCTTTGCGACGATCTGACGGATCAGGCCCGCATGGTGGGAGCGGTCAACTGTATCCGCCGAGACGCGGATGGCCGTATGACCGGCGCGATCCTCGATGGCGTCGGCTTTGTCGAAGGGTTGCGCGCTGCGGGCTACGATCCGAAGGGGCTGCGCGCAATCCTCGCCGGTGCGGGCGGCGCGGCCAGCGCCATCGCCTTTGCCCTCGCCGAGGCTGGAATCACCGAGCTGACCATCGCCAACCGCACCGAGGCGCGCGCGCAGGATCTGGCGGACCGCGTGGCCAAAGCCTATCCGAATGTCACGCTCTCGACTGACGCCAGCGCCGTCATGGGCGCAGATCTGGTGGTCAACGCTACGTCGCTCGGCATGCGCGAGGGCGACGCCCTGCCGCTCGACACGTCTCAACTTCACGATGGCCAGATCGTCGCCGAAGCGATCATGGATCCCGCCGTCACCCCCCTTCTGGCCGCCGCCGAAAAGGCAGGCGCGCGCACCCATCCGGGCCTGCCCATGCTGCAAAGCCAAGCACGCCTCATGGCCGAGTTCATGGGCGCGATCTGATGAGCGTCCCCGCGTCCCTGCTAGACTCGCTGCGCAGCATTTGCGGCAACGCCGCCGTGCTGACCGGCAGTGACATGGACGCTTATGCCACCGACTGGCGGGGCATGTTCCACGGCAAACCGCTCTGCGTGGTGCGGCCTGCCAGCACCGACGAGGTCGCGAAATGCGTGCGCGCCTGCGCCGAGGCGGAGACCGCCATCGTCCCGCAAGGCGGCAATACCGGCCTCGCGGGCGGCGCTACCCCCGACGATAGCGGCACGCAGGTCATCCTCTCGCTCGACCGTATGACGGCTATTCGTCAGATAGACCCTGTCGGTATGTCTGTCGAAGTCGAGGCGGGCGCGATCCTGAAAAACGTCAAGGACGCTGCTCAGGACGAGAACCGCCTGCTGCCCATCAGCCTCGCCGCCGAAGGTTCGGCCCGGATCGGGGGGCTGATCGCCACCAACGCGGGCGGTGTCGACGTGCTGCGCTACGGCATGACGCGCGCGCTGGTGCTGGGCCTTGAGGTGGTGCTGCCCGATGGGCAGATCCTCAGCCGCCTGCGCCATCTGCGCAAGGACAATGCGGGCTATGATCTGAAACAGCTTTTCATCGGGACGGAAGGCACGCTCGGCATCGTCACCGCCGCCGTTCTGCGCCTTGTCCCCCTGCCCCGCCACCGCGCCACCGCGCTGATCGCGGTGCCGGATATCACCAGCGCCATCCGCCTCTACGCCCGTGCGCAGGCCGAGATCGGCGAAGCGCTCTCGGCCTTCGAGCTGATATCGGGAGACGGCCTGAAACTGGTCGCCGAGCATATGGGGCAGGACGCGCCGGTCAGCGCAGACTGGGTGCTGCTGATCGAGGCCGGCTCCTCCCTGCCCGGCCTGCGCGAGGCGGCGGAAACCCTGCTGGAAACCGCCTTCGAGGAAGGCTGGGCGACCGATGGCGTTCTGGCGGAATCCGAAGCGCAATCGGGTGCGCTCTGGCAGCTCCGCGAGAGCCTGACCGAAGCCGAGGGCAAAGCCGGCGGCGCAATCAAGCATGACATTTCGGTCCCGATCACGGGCATCGATGCCTTCCTGCAGGAGGTCGGCGAGAGGCTGCGCAGCATGGCGCCCGAGGCGCGGCTCAACGTTTTCGGTCATCTGGGCGACGGGAACCTGCATTACAACGTGATGAACGTGGCCAAGGATAACGCGGCCCGCGTCAATGCCGCCCTGCATGACATGGTCGCCGCGCATCACGGCTCGATCTCGGCCGAGCATGGGCTGGGGCAATACCGCACCCTGGAATGGGCGCGGCTGGCCAGCGCCACCGAACATGACCTGACCCATCGGATCAAACATGCGCTCGACCCCGGCGGCCTGATGAACCCCGGCAAGGTGGTGCCACCGCAAGAGAGCGACCATGACTGACAGTTTCGACTATATCATCGTCGGCGGCGGCAACGCGGGCTGCGTTCTGGCAAACCGGCTGACCGCGAGCGGCAAGCACACTGCCTTGCTGATCGAGGCCGGGGAGGAGGGGCAGAGCCCTTGGGTTGATATCCCCGCCGGTTTCTCGAAACTCCTGACCAATCCGCGCCACAACTGGCGCCTGACCAGCGAGCCGGAAGAAGCGACGATGAACCGCGTCATCTCGATCCCCAAGGGCAAGGGGCTGGGCGGCTCGACCCTGATCAACGGCATGATCTATGTGCGCGGCCAGCCGCAGGATTTCGACGGCTGGGCGCAGCGCGGCTGCACCGGCTGGGGCTTTGACGATGTCCTGCCCTATTTCAAAAAGATCGAGGATTGGGACGAGACCGAGGGCGCGTTGCGCGCGCGCGGCGGCCCCCTGCCCCTGACCACGGTCAAGGAGCGCCCCGAGATCGGCCGCGCCTTCATCCGCGCGGCCAAGGCGGCGGGGCATCCCGAGAATGACGACTATAACGGCGCGTCGCAGGACGGCTTCGGCTATTATCAGGTGAACCAGAAGGACGGCCGCCGCGTGTCAGCCGCCGCCGCCTATCTGGACCCGATCCGCAATCGCCAGAACCTGACCATCTGGACCGGCGCGCAGGCGCGGCGCGTCCTTTTGAACGGCCGCCGCGCCACCGGCGTCGAGGTGGTGCAAAAGGGCCAGACACGGCAGGCCCAGGCCCGCGGCGAAGTAATTCTGGCCGCAGGCGCCTTTCACACGCCGCAACTCCTGGAACTGTCGGGCATCGGCGATCCGGAGGTGCTGAGCGCAGCGGGCATCGACGTGGCGCACGCCGCGCCCGGCGTGGGCGCGAATTACATCGATCATTATTGCACGCGCATGAACTGGCGTGTCACGCAGCCGGTGACGCTGAACGAGATGACGCGCGGCCTCAGCCTCGTGAAATCGGTCCTGCAATACGCGCTGACGCGCAAGGGTATCCTGACCTACGGCACCGGCCTCGTGCATGGCTTCATGCGCACGCGGCCCGATATGATCGGCCCGGATGTGCAGCTGTTCTTCCTGCACGCCAGCTACGCCAACGCCGCCGAGCGCAAGCTGGACAAGATGCCCGGCATGACAATCGGCGTGACGCAACTGCGCCCCGAGTCGCGCGGGACCGTGCATATCGGCAGCGCTGATCCGGCGCAGCCCCCCGTGATCCGTCCGAATTTCCTCGCCACGCCCGAGGATTGCCGCGCCATGGTGGACGGGATGAAGATGACGCGGGACATCGTGGCCCAATCCCCGATGGACGCCTTTCGCGGCCCCGAAATCAGCCCCGGAGAGGCCTGCCAGAGCGATGGCGACTGGCTGCAATTCGCCCGCGACAACGGGCAAACGATCTACCACGCCAGCGGCACCTGCCGGATGGGTGCGGATGACGCCTCGGTCGTCGATCCGGCGCTGCGGATGCGCGGAATCGACGGGCTGCGCGTCGTCGATGCATCGATCATGCCAACGATCGTTTCGGGCAACACGCAGGCCGCCGTGTTCATGATCGCGGAAAAGGGCGCGGACCTGATCCTGCAGGACGCTTGCTAGGAGGACATGATGAGAGAGTTCGCCCCCGCCACCTATCCCGGCCTTGCAGGCCGCGCCGTGCTGAATACCGGCGGCGCGCGCGGCATCGGCTATGCCATGGCCGAGGCTTTTGCCCGCCACGGCGCATATCTGATGTTATTCGATCTGGATGGCGATGCGTTGAGCGAGGCCGCCAAGACGCTGCGCGCCGCGTTCCCCGACGCGCGCATCGAGACGCATCAAGGCTCGGTCACCGAGGAGGCCGACGTTGCCGCCGCCAGCGCCGCCTGCAAGGACGCCTTCGGCAGTCTCGATATCCTGTTGACCAATGCGGGTATCTCCATGAACCGGCCCAGCATCGAATTGACGCTTGCCGACTGGCGCCGTGCCATCGACATCAACCTCACCGGCACGTTCCTATCCTGTCAGGCCGCCGCGCATCACATGATCGCTCAAGGCGGCGGTGTGATCCTGAACACGGCCTCGATGTGGGGCCTCAGCGCTTCGGCCAACCGCGCCGCCTATTGCGCGTCCAAGGCCGGGGTGATCTCGCTGACCGAAGTGCTGGCGGACGAGTGGGCGCAGCACGGCATCCGCGTCAACGCGATCTGCCCGGGATATATCCGCACCGCCCTGACGGACGAGTTGATCGCGCAAGGCAAGCTGGACCTTGCCAGGATAGAGGCCCGCACACCGCAGGGCCGCATGGGCACGCCCGAGGAAGTGGCCGAGATGGCCGTCTACCTTGCCTCGGACGCGGCGGTTTTCATCAACGGGCACGCGCATCTGTCAGATGGCGGCTTTCGCGCCCGAGGATTCTGAAAGTGGGGTTCTGAGCCATGAACGCGAGCTTTGATTTCAGCGGGCGCACGCTGCTTCTGACCGGCGCGGCAGGCGGCATCGGGCGCTGCATCGCCGAGCTGTTCCATCGCTCGGGCGCAAATCTGGTGCTGGGCGACCGGGACGAGGCGGCACTCACTGAACTGGCCCAAAAGCTGGGCGGCGCGCGCATCGCCGCGCTGGCCGGAGACGCCGCCGATCCCGGCGATGCCCAAAAGCTGACCGATCTGGCCGTCGCCACCTTCGGCGGCATCGACACCCTGATCCCCGGCGCGGGCATTTACCCCGCGCAGCCCTTCGCGCAGATGTCGGACGAGGACTGGCGCCGCCTCATGGCGATCAATCTCGACGGTGTGTTCTACATCTGCCGCCGCGCGCAGCCGCATTTGAAACCGGGCGGGGCGATTGTCTTCCTGACCTCCCTCGCGCCCCATCGCGGCGCACAGACCAACGCGCATTACGCCGCAGCCAAGGGCGCGGTCGGCGCGCTGATGCGCTCGCTCACCCGCGAGCTGGCGCCGGATATCCGCTGCAACGCCATCGCGCCCGGCATCATCGACACCGCCATGATCGGCGATTTCAAGAAAACCCGCAGCGAAGAGACGCTGAAACTCACCCCCCTCGCCCGGCTTGGCCTGCCCGAGGAGGTGGCGAGTGTCGCCGCTTTCCTCGCCAGCGACGCCGCCAGCTTCGTCACCGGCGAGACGATACAGGTCAATGGCGGCCTCTACATGGTCGCTTGAGAGGAACCCAGAATGCCCGATTTCACCGACCTCAGCCCCCTCGCCCCATGGCGCGAGATCACCGTCACCGACGAGGATCGGGGTGCCATCGACGCTCAGACCGGCTGCACCATCCTCGCGCAGTTGCACCTCATCCGCGCCTTCGAGGAAAAGGTGCTGGACCTTGCCGGTCGGCTGCTGGTCCATGGCCCCGCGCATTCCGCCATCGGGCAGGAGGGCGGCGCGGTGGGGTCCGCCATGACGCTGGGGGACGGCGATCAGGTCAACGGCTCGCACCGGGCGCATCACCAGTTCCTGGCGAAATCGCTGCGCCACGTCGCCGCCAGCATTTCCGCGACGGAGGCTTTCCCCACGGATATCCGCGACCTGTCGAAACGCACCATGGCCGAGATCATGGGCCTTGCCCAAGGCTTCTGCCGGGGGCGCGGCGGCTCGATGCATCTGCGCTGGGAAGAGGCCGGGAACCTTGGCACAAACGCCATCGTCGGCGGCGGTGTGCCCATGGCGGCTGGGGCGGCCTGGGCGCATCGGAACGCCGGGACGGACCGCGTCGTCTATAGCTATTTCGGCGATGGCGCGACGAATATCGGCTCGGTGCTGGAGACGATGAACATCGCCGCAGCGTGGAAACTGCCCATCTGCTTCTTCATCGAGAACAACCGCTACGCAGTCTCGACGACGGTCGAGGAATCGACAGCCGAGCCGCGCCTGTCGTCGCGCGGCCTCGCCTTCGGCATCCCCGCCTTCAAGGTCGACGGGATGGACCCGGTGGCCGTCTATCATGCGTCACTGGCTGCGAACGAGATCATGCGCGGCGGAGGTGGCCCCACCGTGATCGAGGCCGATCTCTACCGCTATTTCCACCAGAACGGCCCCCTGCCCGGAAGCGCCTTCGGCTATCGCGACAAGGAGGAGGAGGCCGAGTGGCGTTCGCGCGATCCGCTGGACGCGATGGCGCGGAACCTGATGGAGCGGCAAGTGCTGGGCGAGGATGATATCGCCAGCTTGCGTGACCGATCCGTGGCATTGATGGAGGATGTCGCGGGCGAGCTGACGGAGATGCACGAGGGCCGCCCCCGCATCATCCCCTCGCTCTGGCCCGAGGAGGATTTCCGCGATGCCGGTCTGCGCGGTGATCTGTCTGAGTTCAAAGGTCAGCGCACTGCCGAAGAAGCCAGTTTCGACGGCACGCTTCAAGAGACGAAATTCGTCGACACCGTCGCCGACGTGATGCATCGCCGGATGGATCAGGACGAACGCATCGTCGTGCTGGGCGAGGATGTTCACCGCCTCAAGGGCGGCACCAACGGCGCGACGCGCGGGCTGGCCGATGCCTTCCCGAACCGCATCCTTGGCACGCCGATCAGCGAAAATGCCTTTACCGGCATCGCGGCGGGCATGGCCGCGGATGGGCGCGTGCGGCCCGTCATCGAGTTCATGTATCCCGATTTCATGTGGGTCGCCGCCGATCAGGTCTTCAACCAGATCGGCAAGTTCCGCCACATGTTCGGCGGCGATGCGGATATGCCGCTGGTGCTGCGGACCAAAGTGGCAATCGGCACCGGCTACGGCTCGCAGCATTCGATGGACCCGGCGGGCATCTTCGCCACCGCCCCCGGCTGGCGCATCGTCGCGCCCTCGACGCCCTTCGACTATGTGGGGCTGATGAACGCCGCCCTCCTTTGCCGCGATCCGGTGCTGGTGCTGGAGCATGTGGAGCTTTACGGCTCGAAAGGCACCGCGCCGGTCGATGATCTTGACTACATCATCCCGCTGGGCAAGGCGAAGGTCTTGCGCCCCGGATCCAAGCTGACCGTGCTGACCTACCTCGCCATGGTCGAAAAGACGCGCCAAGTGGTCGAAGAGCTCGGCATCGATGCCGAGATCATCGACCTGCGCAGCCTCGACCGCGCGTCGCTCGATTGGGAAACGATTGAGACGTCGATCCGCAAGACGAACAACGTGCTCATCGTCGAGCAGGGGGCGCAAGGCACCTCTTACGGCGGATGGCTGGCCGACGCATTGCAGCGCCGCGTGTTCGACTGGCTGGACCAGCCGATCCAACGTGTCACCGGGGCCGAGGCGTCGCCGAGTATTTCCAAAGTGCTGGAATCCGCCGCCAGCGCGGGCAAGCGCGAGATCGAGGCAGGTCTGCGCCAGATGATGGCCGATATGGGCGCGCCGCTGTAGTTATCCCAGCGCGTAGCCCACGCCGCGCACGGTGCGGATCACGTCAGGCACCAGCGCGCCGCCCTCTCCGCTTGGCCCCAGCGCCTTGCGGAGCCTGCCCACATGCACGTCCACCGTGCGGCTGTCGACATGGATGTCGCGGCCCCAGACCCGGTCGAGAAGCTGCTCGCGGCTGAGCACGCGGCCCGGCTTTTCCATGAAGGTGGCCAACAGGCGAAACTCGGTCGGGCCCAGCTTGACCTCGTTGCCCGCGCGGGTGACGCGGTGCGTCTCTCCGTCCAACACGATATCGGAAAACTCCAGCCGCGCGCCCGCAGCGGCGGGGCGCGAGCGGCGCAGCTGCGCCTGCACGCGGGCCATCAGCTCGGCAACAGAATAGGGCTTGGTCATGTAGTCGTCGGCGCCCGTGTCGAGGCCACGCAGCATGTCCACCTCTTCGCTGCGCGCCGAGAGCATGATGATCGGTACCGCCCGCGTTTCGCCGCGCGCCTTGATCTGGCGGCAGACCTCGATCCCCGAGACATGCGGCAGCATCCAGTCCAGCAGGATCAGGTCCGGCGCGGCCTCGGCCACGAGCAGCAGCGCCTCCTCCCCATCCGAGGCGCGCACGACCTCCAGACCGGCGGCCTCGAGGTTATAGGCCAGAACCTCGCGCTGCGCCGCCTCGTCCTCGACGACAAGGACGGTGGGACGCGCCGCGCTCATGCCGGGGCCACGCGACTATCGACCGAGGTTCTGTCGCCCTTCGGGCGGTCCTCGTCGGGATGGGCGCCGGTGACGATGTAGATCACCTGCTCGGCGATGGCGGTGGCATGGTCGCCCATCCGCTCGGTATTCTTGGCGATGAAATGCAGATGCATGCAGGGCGTGATGTTGCGCGGATCCTCCAGCATGAAGGTCAGGAACTCGCGGAAGATGGCATTATACATCTGGTCGATCTCCTGATCGCGCCGCAGCACCTCGCGCGCCAGGTCCACGTCGCGGCGCACATAGGCGTCCAGCGCGTCCTTCAAGAGAAGCCCCACCTCCCGCGCCATGCGGCGCAGCGCCGATGTGCCGCCCTCGACCTGCGGCAACCCGGCCAGAACGGTGGTCCGCTTGGCCATGTTCTTGGCATAGTCACCGATCCGTTCGAGATTTCCGGAAATCCTGATCACCGACAGGACACTGCGCAGATCGCGCGCGGTGGGCGCCCGCAGGGCGATGATGCGCGCCGCCTCGTCGTTCAACTGATCTTCCAGCGCGTCGATGGCGCGGTCGGCGCGGCGCACCTCTTTGGCGGCTTCCTCATCCTGCGCCTCAAGGGCCGAGGCAGCCTTGAGGATCGCCTCCTCGACCAGCCCGCCCATCCGGGTGATCAGCACCTCGATCGAGTCCAGCTCGTGGTCATAGGCGGATGAGATGTGCTCGCTCACGTCGATCCCCGGCTTGAGAGTGCTGATGTCGCAGCTATCCTAGCAGACGCACCGCATGGGGCAACGCGCAATTCTGCAGCGCGGCATAGGGCGGCCTATTCGGGCGCGGCCAGCGGCAGGGCCACCTGGAACGTGCAGCCCTCGCCCGGCTGGCTGTCGATGCTGAGGCGGCCGCGATGGCGCTGCGCCACGTGCTTGACGATGGCAAGGCCCAGCCCCGTGCCCCCCTTCTGGCGCGAGCGGTGGCCGTCGATGCGATAGAACCGCTCGGTCAGACGCGGGATATGCACCGGATCAATTCCCGGCCCGTAGTCGCGCACCGACAGGATGGCGGCGGGTCCGCGCAGCGCGCCGTGCTGCGTCTCGACGCTGAGCGAAATGTCCACCCGGGCCCCCTGCCCGCCATATTTGAGCGCGTTCTCGATCAGGTTGATGCAGACTTGGCGCAACTGGTCGGCGTCGCCCGGCACGATCACCGGCGCGTCGGGCAGGGCCGCATTCAGCGTGATCCCCGATTTTTCGGCCACACCGCGCAGCCCCTCCAGCGCGGCCAGAACCACGGCGCACAGATCGACCCGCGCGGTCGGACGCTGGCGCTGCTGCGCTTCGACCCGGCTCAGCGACAGCAAATCCTGCACCAGACGCTCCATCCGGCGCGCCTCGTCCTGCATGATGCCAAGGAAGCGATCGGTCGCCGCCACATCGCCCTTGGCCGGGCCGCGCAGCGTCTCGATAAAGCCTGACAGGGCGGTGAGCGGCGTGCGAAGCTCGTGACTGACATTGGCGACGAAATCGCTGCGCATCCGGTCGGCCTGCATCGCGCGGCTGACATCCGACAGGCACAGCAGAACCGCCCCGTCGACCGGCGCGCAACTGACATCGTAAAGCGCATCTTGCCCCGCATCATCGGCCAGGAACTGCGCCTCGGTGCGGGTATCGGTGTTGCGGCATTCCTCGATCGCGTTCAGCACGGCGGGATAGCGCAGCACCCGCGCCACATGCCCGCCCACGCCGGAGCTGCCCAGAACCTGAACCGCACCCGCATTGGCCGCGCGCACCCGCATGTCGCGCGCGATCAGCAGCGCCGGCAAGGGGATGGCGGCCACCAGCGCCTCGTTTGAAATCATCCTCACGGCCCTTCCCGAATCGCCTCGTCACCGCATTAACACGGCAACGCGTCCGCTTTGTGAAGGCCGCCTAGCTGGACGGGCTGATGATGTAGAGCTTGCGCATATGCTCGTGGATCTCCCACTCGCCCTTCCAGCCCTGCGGCAGGACCAGCAGATCACCGGGGCCGATGTCACGCGGGTCCGAGCCGTCCTCGTTGCGCACCGTCGCGCGACCCTTGATGATATGGCAATACTCGCCCGCCGATGTACGGTCGGCGGTAAAGCGGCCCTCGGTGCATTCCCAGACACCGATATTGGTCATCCCGTCGGGCGAGGACCAAAGGTTCTGCGCCGATTCCTCCTGCCCCTCGGTCAGGGTGGTCGGCTTGGGCTTGAACGCGCCCAGTTCGATATTCGCGAGGTCCTTGAAACTCTCCAGGTTGATCATTCTCGTCTCTCCCTAAATACGTCTCTATCCGGCGGTCGAGACACTGTAATGCGCGCGAGCCAGCCAATCAGGGCTGACCTCGATGCCCCAGCCGGGGGCGTCCGTGACCGTGGCATGGCCATCCTCGATGCGGTAAGGGTTCGTAGTGAATAGCCCCTCCTGCCACGGGTAATAATCGGCACCCTCGATGCTGAACTCCAGGTATTTCCCGGCATTCGGAATGGCGCGCAACAGATGCATGGTGAAGAGCGTGACCAGCGACAGGTTGGCGCAATGCGGCGTGACCGGAAGGCCCGCCTGCCTGGCCATGTTCACCACGCGCAAGGTGCGCGCAATGCCGCCCAGGTAGAGGATGTCAGGCTGCACGATATCGACCGCGCGCATGTCGATCATCCGCTTCCATGTCGGCAGATCGCAATCCTGCTCGCCCCCCGTGACGGCGATGTCGAGCGCCTCGGTGACTTGCCTCGTCTGCTCCAGCTCCCAATAGGGGCACGGCTCCTCGAAATGCTCATAGCCGTGATCCTCCAGCATCCGGCCCACTTCGATGGCCTGCTTCGGCGCGTAGCAGCTATTGGCGTCGATCAGCAGCGCGGCCTCATCGCCCAGCTCGCGGCGCATGGTGGGGATGATCTCCTCGGTCCTGCCCGGCCACTCATCCCGGCCCCGGCCCACCTCGGCGCCGGCGCGCACCTTGAAGGCGTCAAACCCATGGACATCCCGCAGCCGTTTCATCCGCGCGGCCTCGCCTTCGGGCGTGATGTCGCGCTTCATCGAGCTGGCATAGGCGCGGATGCGGCCCGGCGTGCCGCCCAAAAGCTCGGCCACGGATTTGCCCTCGCGGCGGCCCCGCAGATCCCAGATCGCGGTATCGACCCCCGCCATGGCCCGGCGCAGGTAGGAGCCGGGGAATTTATGCTCGCGCTCGACCACGAGATCCATCAGGTCGTCCAGATCCGCGATATCGCGGCCTATCACATGCGGCGCAACCTGCCGGTGCAGCACCTTGCAGGTGATGTCAGAATGATAGGTGGAAACCTGCCCCCAGCCGGTGCTGCCATCCTCCACCGTAAGGCGCACGAAACCGACGAATTCGGTGGTGAACGTCTCGATCCGGGTGATCTTCATGTGTCTCTATCCGATGTAATAAGGTCGAAGGCCCGCTCGCCCACCATCACGGCGGGGGCGTTGGTGTTGCCCGTGGGGATGGTGGGAAAGATCGATGCATCTGCGACGCGCAGCCCGTCGATCCCGTGCACGCGCAGCTTGGGATCCACGACCGACTGCGCCGGATCCTGCCCCATCCGGCAGGTGCCGCATTGATGGAACACGGTCCAGGAATCTCGCCGCGCGAAATCGAGGATCTCGTCATCGCTCTGGCAGTCCGGGCCGGGGTCAAGCTCGGCCTCGATCACGCGGGCCAGCGACGGCATCGACGCGATGCGCCGCACCTCGCGCGTGCCGCGGACCATCAGATCGCGGTCATGCTGCGTGGCAAGGTATCCGCCCCGCATCACCGGCGCCGCCATCGGATCGGCAGAGCGCAGCGTGATGCTGCCCGTGCTGGTCGGCTTGGCCGGGTTGAAGCCGATGCGCACCGCCGGGAAGCTGTCGGGACTCATCAGCGGGCGCTTGCCCGTCGGCGCGCTGGAATAGCTGAGCGGCGAGAAATAAAGCTGTGTGTCGGGCGGCCCGTTGCCCTCGGCCAGCCGGATGAAACCGCCACCCTGATTGAGGCTCATCGCCAGCGGGCCGGATTGGCGCAGCACGTATTCCATCCCCGCCAGCGCCTTGCCCCACCACGGCCGCAGCACCTGGTTGAGACTTTCGCTATTCGTGCGGAAGAGGTGATCGCTGCCCAGATGATCCATCAGGTTCTGGCCGACATGGGGGCTGTCCTGCACCACCTCGATACCATGTTCTTTCAGATGCACGGCGGGGCCGATCCCCGACAGCATCATCAGCTGGGGCGTGTTGATCGCGCCGCCGCTGAGGATCACCTCAGCGCCATGGGCGGTCCGCGTCTTGCCGCGCTGCACATATTCAACGCCGGTCGCGCGCTTGCCTTCCATCAGCAGGCGCGTTGCCATCGCGCCCGTCTCGATCCGGAGGTTCTTCAGCTTGCGCGCCGCCAAGAGATAGGCCTGCGCGGTCGAGGCGCGGCGGCCCCCGGCGGTGGAAATCTGGTAGAAACACGCGCCCTCAAGGGCCGCGCCGTTGTAATCGGTATTGGTCGGAATCCCGGCCTCTTCCGCCGCCTTCACATAGGCGCGGGTCAGCGGGTGCATCCAGCCGTCCATATCGGTCACGCTCAGTGGGCCGAGACCGCCGCGATGCTCGCTCTCGCCATGGGTCCATTTTTCGAGCCTGCGAAAGACGGGCGCGACATCCTCCCAGCCCCAGCCGGGCGCGGCGGCGCCCCACTCGGCATAGTCATTGGGATGGCCGCGTACCCAGACCATCGCGTTGATCGCCGAGGACCCGCCCAGCACCTTGCCACGCGGCCAGTAGATGCCGCGCCCGTTCAGCTCGGGCTCGGGCTCGGTCGTGTATTTCCAGTTGAAGCGGGCATCATAGAACACCTTGCCATAGCCCAGCGGGATATTGACCCAAGGATGCCGCCCCGTGCCGCCCGCCTCCAGAAGCAGCACCGACTTGCCAGCCCCGGCCAGCCTGGCCGCCAGCGCCGCACCGGCCGAACCTGCGCCGACCACGATATATTCACAGCGTTCCATAGAGGTCAGGACTTATCACGCCCGAATAGCGCCGCAAGCACCATCATCAAAGTTGTGACCAGGATCATGATCGTCGAGATCGCGGCAATCGTCGGGTCGATCTGGTCGCGCAGCGCATTGAACATGTTGCGCGTCAGCGTCGGGTTATCCCCGCCCGAAATGAACATGGCGATCACCACCTCGTCAAAGGAGGCAAGGAAGGAGAGCAGCATCGAGGTGACGACCGCGAACCGGATCTGCGGCAGGGTTATGGTCAGGAACGCCTTCCACCGCGGCGCGCCCAGGGCCCGCGCGGCATTCTCGAGGTTCATGTCAAACCCCTTGAGCGCCGATCCGGTCACGATCACAACCAGCGGGATCGCCAAGAGGCTGTGCGCCAGAACGAGGCCGGTGATCGTGTAGAGGATCTGCAGCTTTACATAGGCATAAAACGCGCCCACCGCGATCAGCACCACAGGCACCATCATCGGCGTGATCAAAAGGACAAAGGCCGCGCGGATATAGGGCAGTTTCGACGCGTGCAGCGCATAGGCCGCCAGCACCCCGATAGGCGTCGCCACCAGCATCGTCAGCACCGCCGTCTTGAACGAGGTGCGCGTCGCGAGCATCCATTCCTCGGATCCGAAATAGTGCCGATACCAGCGCAGCGACCATGTCTCGGGCGGGAATTCCAGGTATTGCGAATCCGAGAAGGACATCGGGATCACGATCAGCGTCGGCAGCACCAGCAGGGTCATCGCAATCCCCGCAAAGACATAGAGCCAGAGGCGCTGGCCATGGGTCACTTGCGTCTCTGATGCAGGGGATTTGAGCCATGTCAGCATCAGTGACCCCCTCCCGCCATCTGCTCGAGCCTGAGAAACCGTGACGCGATCCAGAGGATGATCGCGGTCATTACCAGAAGAACCACGCCCAAGGCGCTGGCGGCGCCCCAGTTCACGAAAAGCTCGATGTTGGACACGATCTTCATCGACACCATGATGACGCGCCCGCCGCCCAGCACGGCGGGCGTGACAAAAAACCCGAGGCAAAGCACGAAGACCATGAGCGAGCCGGCAAAAAGACCCGGTGTCGAGAGCGGGAAAAACACGGTCCAGAAGGCGCGCTTGGGACTGGCGCCAAGGTTGGAGGCGGCCTTGAGATAGTCCGCATCAATCGCCCGCATCGCGCCATAGACCGGCAGGATCAGGAAGGGCAGCATGATATGTACCATCCCGATCAGCGTGCCGGTCATGTTATGCACGAATTTCAGCGGCTCGTCCCAGAGGCCCAGACTGATCGCCCATTGGTTCACCAGACCCTGTTTCTGCAACAGCACCAGCCACGCATAGGTCCGCACCAGGAGCGAGGTCCAGAACGGCAAAAGCACGGTGACAAGGCACAGGCCCGCCCATTTTGCCGGCAGCTGCGACATGAAATAGGCCAGCGGATAGCCGATCAGGATGCAAAGACCGGTGGTCAGCACACTGACCTGAAAGGTGGTGATGAAAA
>NZ_JBHFPF020000013.1:0-77290 GCF_043355895.2 Roseovarius maritimus | reverse complement strand
TCTTCGCCGTCCCAATCGACCACCACGGTGTCGATCAGGCTATGCAGTTCCTCGCTGGCGCGCCCCGATACATCCTCATCGGACAAGGTATCCGCGAGTTCGTCAATATGAGCTCGGTAAATCTCCGGCAGATCTTCGGGTAACTCGACCGGCTCTGGTGCCTCTGTCGCACGTCTCGCGCGTGCCTCGGACAGCTCTGCATCCACCTTGCTGAGCTGCGCGATGACCGGCGGGGAATAGTCTCCGTCCTCCACCGCCTTCATCACGCTCGCATGCCTGCCTTCCAACTGGCGAATGCTTTGATCCTGGATCCGCAACATATCATTGCGTTCTTTCTCCTCGGCTTTCCTGACCGCCAGATATCTCTCCCGAAAATTTGCATAGGCCTCGTCCTGCATCAGCCCGGTCTTGAGGCCCGACAGGATCGAGGTCGCTGAGGTGCTCCCCATTCTTTGGACAGGATCTGGCGCTTTTTAAGCTCTGATCTGCTCCTGCTGATCGGGTTGCGTTGCTTTGACCTTCAGCGAGCAGACCACCGCCGGTGGTCGTCCGCCAAGTGCTTTGTGCGGGCGGCGGTGATTGTAGAATTCCATCCATTTCCGGACACCGGCCTGGGCCTGAGATCCGGTCTCCCAAGCGTGCAGGTAAACACACTCGTATTTCAGGGTGCGCCACAGGCGTTCGATGAAGATGTTGTCCAGATAGCGGCCCTTGCCGTCCATCGAGATGCGGATGCCGGACCGGCGCAGGCAGTCTGTCCAAGCGGAGGATGTGAACTGACATCCCTGGTCACTATTCATGATGTCGGGCGGTCCGAACCGATAGATCGCCTCGTTCAGCGCCTCGACGCAGAAGTCGGCGTCCAGCGTGTTCGAGATCCGCCACGACAGAACCATCCGGGTATGCCCGTCCATGATGGCCACCAGATAGAGAAACCCGCGGCGCATCCGTTGCCCGGCAGGCGATTGCGAAGCAATCTGCCGAGAGGGGGCAGATAGGTGATGTCTACGCACCAGACCTGATTTGACCTATCCACACGCAGCCCGCGCAGCAGGTAGGGATAGGTCTTGTGCCCCATCGCCGGCTTGCCCCCCTCTCGCACATGCTATGCATGTGCTGCCGGGCAGGGGGTGTTGGGCTTCTGGTAGATCGGCATCAACCCCATCAGGCGCATGAGCCGACGGATGCGCTTCTCGTTCACCGCGTGGCCCTCGTTGCGCAGGTGCCAGGTCATCCGCTGCCCGGCAGGGCATTGCGTAGCAATGTCCCGAGAGGGTGCCGGACACCGAAGAAGGGCGTCTCCAGAAACTGCACGTCGATCAGCCGCATCAGCGCGAGATTCTGCTCAGTCTCACCCCGCGGCATGTAGTATAACGATGACCGAGGGATCGACAGCAGCGCGCACTGCTGACCGATCGACAGGTCCGGATGGTCACGCTCGACCATGCCGCGCCTCACTTCCCCGCCCCAAGGCTTGAGCTTTCTTTCCAAAAAAGAGTTGGCCACCGCCAGCGCTCCGATCTTGGCATGCAGGTCCCTGACCAGATCTTCATCTATGACCGGGGCATTGCGGCTACCGCGTTCAAAGACACCGGACGCGCCATCCAGCAGCGCCCGTTTCCATTGGTTGATCATCGTCAGATGCACGCCGAACCGGCTCGCCAGCCAGACACAGTATCTTCGCCTTTCAGCGCCTCAAGCGCCACCTTCGCCTTGAACTCAGGGGGCGTGTTGTTTTCGTTTTGATATCTTCGATCTGCTTCGTGACGAAGATCAACAGACAGCAAATCGGAGCTTGCGTCAGTGTCCAGTTTTCGGGGGCCACTCCAGATTTCGAACGCAGCGCGGACAAGTATGCGCAAAGCGCGGGGTCATTTGAATGGACGGATGTGCAACTGGTTGCCGCCGATCCCGTCAAGGGACAAGGTGTCGCCCGACGCGACCAGCTGATGATTTCAAGATTGGTGACATTCTGTGCGATTTCGAAAAGCGGCTGGATCTCGTGTCCGCCTATTTTGTTCCCGGCAAGGCAGGCACGGAGTATTTCGCGTCACTCGCCGAGACCGGCAAGGACGTCCGCATTTTGACGAATGCTCTCAACGCGACCGATGTGGTGATGGTTCATGTAGGATACTCAAAATACCGTCGCGAGCTGCTGGAGGCCGGTGTCGATCTTTACGAACTCAAGCTGCGCGGTAACATGACGCCTGAAACCGAGATGCAGATCAAGCCGCTGGGCCTGTCCGGGGCCAGGTTGCACGCCAAAACCCTGCAGTCGATGACAGCCGCATTTTCATAGGTTCGTTCAACTTTGCCCCCCGCTCTGCGAAGTTCAACTGCGAGATGGGGTTCCTGATCGAAAGCCCGGCATTGGTCACCAGGGTAAGCGCGTCCTTTGAAGGCCCGCTCGCGACGATCAGCTATCGGCCCGAATTGCCCCCCGAAGCAAGATGGTCTGGCAAGAAGCGTTGCCCGCAGGGAAAGGCCTGACCTATCAGGAAGAGCCGGGCGCGACGTGGTTCCAGCAGATCACGTTGGCGATCATGGGCATGCTTCCGATTGAATGGCTTCCATAACGATTGGTGAACGGTCTGAGCAGAGGAGAACTGCATTGGGGAACTGGGCTTTTTGTCTGGTGGCGGGCCTGCTGTCGCTGATCGGCGGTGTGGTAGCGCTGTTGACCCTTCTGAGCTTCCCTTTCTCCGCGGCCGCTGTGCTGGGCATTTATCTGCCGATAGAGTTAATATCCAACGGCATTTCGGTGAGCATACTTGCACTGGCCCGCAGGTCCGATGCCGCCGCCCAAACAAGAAATTCGCCATGAAAAATTGGTATCTCAAGCTGCTTTTCGGACTTGTTTGGATAGGTGCGGGTATTTTCGCCCTCTTCAATCCTTTTTCTGCGGCTGTCACGGCGATGACCCTCGCGGGTTGGGCGCTGCTTGTCGTCGGCATGTTGCAGGCATATTCGGCTCGGAAGTCGCAGGGGTTCAGTATCCGGCTCGGCGCCGGCATTACGGCGGCGGCTGCCCTGTTCATGGGCTTGCTCCTGTTGTTGGGGCCATTCGGCGATGGCACGTTTCTGCGACTTTCACTTGTCGTGCTGTTGCTGGTATCGGGTGCCGCCAAGCTGTGGTCGACCTACCGGATGCGCGTGAACAAGCGTCGTTTGCGTTGTTCGCGACCGGCGCGGCATCTCTTGTGTTAGGACTGATCGTTCTCTCGGGTTTTCCCGCGTTCCTCGCTGCCAACGTCGGTCTGATACTGGGGGTCGAGTTGTTGGCGAACGGCGCTTTTCTGGTGGTTCTGTCGCTCGAACAGCGCAAGAAGACATCCATTAAATGACAAAACCGAAAGGCCCCGCCGTCGCGTTGCGGCGTTATCGCATGTGACCGGAGCCAACACGGCCCAGCAACCTGGCTTTCTATATCAGACGCACCCTGGCCGCTGATTTTTGGGGCTGCCAAGGCAAAGTCGCGGGGGGTTTAGGTTCAGCCTAACCAATGCTGCGAGATTCCATAGTTTTCGGCTGCGCGCCCTTCACCTAGGTTTTCGGTAACGCCCACATACGGGTAAAATGCTGTTGCAACTTATGAAGGGGTCTCAGAAATGCCCGTGGAAAAAACTGATACGCTGGTTGTCGGGGGCGGACAGGCTGGCATCGCCGCAAGCGAGCATCTGGGCAATCTCGGAGTTCCGCATCTGGTGCTGGAAAAAAACCGCACCGCCGAAGCATGGCGCACAGGTCGCTGGGACAATCTGGTGGCGAATGGTCCCGCATGGCATGATCGCTTTCCGAATTTGGAATTCGAAGGCGCAGAACCTGATGAATTCGTCACCAAGGACCGCTTTGCGCAGTATTTGGTCGACTATGCCGCGATGATCAAAGCGCCAATCCGTGAAGGCGTTGAAGTGACCGAGGCAAAACGGCTTGAGGGTGAAGGCGGCTTTCTGGTGAAAACCAACAAGGGCGATATCGTAGCCCGCCGAATTGTCGCGGCGACGGGGGCGTTCCAGCATCCGGTCATTCCTCCAATCGTGCCTGAAACGGAAGACATCACTCAGATCCATTCATTCCATTACAAGAACCCCGACCAACTGCCTGACGGGGCCGTCATCGTCGTTGGGGCGGGATCATCCGGCGCGCAAATCGCGGACGAATTGAACCGGGCGGGCCGCCGGGTGTTCCTGTCCGTAGGCCCGCACGATCGCCCCCCGCGCCGCTACCGTGGGCGTGACAATGTGTGGTGGTTGGGCGTTCTGGGGCTGTGGGACATGTCCGCACCGGCACCGGGCACAGAGCATGTGACCATTTCGGTCAGCGGGGCGCACGGTGGGCGCACCATGGATTTTCGTCGTTTGGGCGGCGAAGGCGTGATCTTGACCGGTCTGACAAGCGGCTACAAGGATGGCATGTTGAGCTTTGCTGATGATCTTCAGAAAAACGTGGCCGCAGGAGATGCAAACTACGCTGAAGTCCTTGATATGGCGGATGCCTATGTGGCGCGGACAGGCATCGACCTGCCCGAAGAGCCCGAAGCGCGCGAGATGTTCCCCGATCCCGATAGCCTGACCAACCCGATCCGGTCGATCAATCTCGAGGAAGAAGGCATTACGACGATCATTTGGGCGACAGGCTTTCGGCAGGATTTCAACTGGCTCAAGGTTGATGGCTTTGATGCAAAAGGGGCGCCGATCCACTCGCGCGGGCTATCGATTGAACCGGATGTGTATTTCCTTGGCCTGCCGTGGCAATCGCGGCGCGGTTCGTCGTTCCTTTGGGGGGTGTGGCATGATGCGAAACACATCGCCGACCAGATCGCCATCCAGCGTGCGTATCAGCAATACGACGGTCAGGCGGCCGTCGTGCAGACCGCAGCAGAATAATCGAGGATCCCGAAATGACCCATACCCGTATCCGCAAATTCAACACGTCGGACACCTATCCCGAGCAGAACCTTGACAATGATCTATGTCAGGCCGTGGTCACGCAGGGCGGCAAGACCGTCTGGCTGCGCGGCCAGTGTCCACAAAACCTTGATGATGCCAAGAACATCGACAGCCACGATCCGGTCGAGCAAACCCACAAGGTCATGCAGAACATCCAGCAGCTGATCGAGGAGGCCGGCGGGCAGATGGAACATCTGGTCAAGGTCGTGGTCTACATCACCGATGTGCGCCACCGCGAGGCGGTGTATCGCACGATGGGTCAATACATCAAAGGGGTGCATCCGGTTTCGACCGGCCTTGTGGTGCAGGCATTGGCACGGCCTGATTGGCTGGTGGAAATCGACGGCACGGCGGTGATCCCGCAATGACCTTTTCACTTGTAGCCCGTTGCCCCGACACTGGAATGTTCGGTGTTGCCATTTCATCGTCATCCCCTGCGGTCGCAGCGCGCTGTTCCTATGCGCGCGCCGGAGTTGGGGCCGTTGCCTCGCAGAACGTCACCGATCCCTCGCTGGGACCGTTGACGCTCGACTTGATGGAGAGCGGTCTGAGCGCCGGGGACGCGGTTGCGCAGATGCGCGCGCAGGCCAGGTTCATTCATTATCGTCAGGTTCTCGCGGTGGATGCAAAGGGCGGCACGGCAATCCATTCGGGGCCGAACTCTCTTGGTATCTGGACCGATGCGTGCGCCGAAAACGTAGCGTCTGGTGGCAACCTTCTGGCCAACGATGCTGTTCCGCAAGCCATTGTTGACGGCTATTTGTCCGCGAGTGGCCATATCGGGGACCGTCTGATTTCTGCCATGCGTGCAGGGCTCGCCGCAGGTGGCGAAGCGGGTCCGATCCATTCGGCAGGCATGAAGATTGTCGACAAGGTCAGCTGGCCCCTTGCCGATCTGCGCTGCGACTGGACGACCGACTGCCCGATCGAAAATATCGCGACCGCGTGGAACATCTACAAACCGCAGATGGACGCCTACATCCAGCGCGCTCTGGACCCGCGTGAGGCGCCGTCCTACGGCGTGCCCGGCGACCAATAAAACAAAGGAAAACCGATGCTGGGTTACACCCATCAGGACTGGATTGCCCGGGCGGCCAAGCTGGACATTCGCAATCAGGCATTTATCGACGGAAAATTCGTCGATGCCGTGTCAGGCAAAACATTTGACAGCATCAACCCCGCCACGGGGGCCGTGATCGCGCGTGTCGCGGAATGTGATGTGGCGGATATCGATCTTGCGGTTTCCGCGGGGCGTCGTGCGTTCAATGATGGCCGCTGGTCCCTTATGGCACCGGGGGACCGCAAGACCGTTCTGTTGAGGCTGGCGGACCTGATCCGCGCCAATCTCGATGAAATGGCGTTGCTGGACAGTCTGGATATGGGCAAGACGATTACGGATGCGACAACGGTAGACGCCCCCGGATCAGCGCATTTCTTTCAATGGTATGCCGAAGCCATCGACAAGATCTACGACGAGGTCGCCCCCACCGGTCCGGGTGATCTGGCGCTGATCAAGCGCGTGCCGTTGGGCGTTGTCGGAGCCGTTGTGCCGTGGAATTTCCCGTTGGACATGGCCACATGGAAATCTGCTGCGGCGTTGGCGGCGGGCAATTCGGTCGTCCTGAAACCGGCCGAGCAATCGCCGCTGTCCGCGCTGCGTCTGGCGGAATTGGCGAGCGAGGCGGGCTTGCCCGATGGCGTGATGAACGTCGTGCCAGGATATGGCGCTACTGCGGGCAAGGCGCTTGGTATGCACATGGATGTGGATTGTCTGGCCTTTACCGGGTCGACGGCCACGGGGAAGCTGTTCATGCAGTATTCGGGGCAATCAAACCTCAAACAGGTCTGGCCCGAAACTGGCGGCAAAAGCCCCAATCTGGTGTTTGCCGATTGTGAAGACCTCGATGGCGCCGCTGACCAGGCCGCCTTTGGTATCTTCTTCAATCAGGGTGAGGTGTGTTCCGCCAATTCCCGGCTGTACGTGGAGCGCTCGATCAAGGATGCGCTTGTCGAAAAGCTGATCTCGCGTGCGCAGGACATGCAACCGGGTGATCCGCTGGATCCTGCGTCGAAATCCGGCGCGATTGTTGATGAAAAACAGACGCAGGGCATCATGGGTTTCGTCGAAGCAGGCAAGAACACCGCCGAGCTGGTCACAGGCGGTGCGCGGGTGCAGGTGGACGGCAAGGGCTGTTTCGTGCAACCGACGATTTTTTCGGATGTCAGCCATGGCGATCCGCTGGCACGCGACGAGATTTTCGGTCCTGTCCTGTCGATCATTCCGTTCGATTCAGAAGACCAGGCCGTCGCGATGGCGAACGACTCCATCTACGGGCTGGCGGCGTCAGTCTGGACTGACAACCTGTCGCGCGCGTGCCGTGTATCCGAACGCCTGAATGTCGGCACGGTGTCTGTGAACACGGTCGATGCGCTATCGGCCCAGACACCGTTCGGCGGCATGAAACAATCGGGCTTTGGCCGGGATCTGTCGCTGCATTCACTGGACAAATATACCGCCCTGAAAACCACATGGATCAAATACAAGACCTGAGGGTCAATCGCCAAGGAGAACATCATGCTCGACACCACGAACAAGCGCGATCCCCGTTACGACATTCTGTTCGAGCCGATGGCGATTGGTCCTGTTACGGCAAAGAACCGCTTTTATCAGGTGCCGCACTGCAACGGCGGCGGCTATCGCGATCCTTCTGCGGCAGCGGAGATGCGCGGGATCAAGTCCCAGGGCGGCTGGGGGGTGATCTTTACAGAGCAGTGCGAGATGCACCACACCTCCGAAATCACGCCCTTCATCGAATTGCGTCTGTGGGAAGACAAGGACATTCCGCAGCTGCGCCGCATGTCCGAAAAGATGAAGGAACACGGGGCGCTTGCCGGTATCCAGCTCGCCTATTCCGGCATCAATGGCCCCAATCTTTATACAAAGGAAGTGCCGCTGGCACCCTCGGCCCTGCCGATCCGCACGTTTACGAATGATCCGGTGCAGGCCCGCGCAATGTCAAAATCAGAAATCAAGGATCTGCGCCGATGGTTCGTAAACGCCGCGAAACGCTCCAGGGACGCGGGCTTCGATCTGATCTGCCTTTATGGTGCGCATGGCTTTGGTATCTTCCAGCACTTCTTGTCGCGTGCCACCAACCATCGCACCGATGAATATGGTGGCAGTCTGGAGAACCGGTCGCGATTTGCCCGCGAGGTGATCGCGGACATGCGCGATGCAGTGGGCGACACTATGGCGCTGACACTGCGGGTGTCGCTGGATGAATCCATTGGCGATCTGGGATTTTCCAATGCCGAGGTGCGCGACTTCATCGAGATGAACAAGGATCTGCCCGACCTCTGGGATCTGGCCCAGGGCACATGGGAGGATTGCTCTGGCCCGTCACGGTTCAAGGAAGAGGCTGCGCAGGAAACGCTGGTGCGCGGCATCCACGAGTTGACCGACAAACCCATCGTCGGCGTCGGCCGCTTCACCTCGCCTGATGTGATGGCCAAGATGATCCGCAATGGCACGCTGGATTTCATCGGCTGCGCGCGTCCGTCCATTGCTGATCCTTTCCTGCCCAAAAAGGTCGAGGAAGGCCGGATCGAGGACATCCGCGAATGTATTGGCTGCAACATCTGCATCACTGGCGACATGACCATGTCGATCAGCCGCTGCACCCAGAACCCCACCTTCATGGAGGAATGGCGCAAGGGCTGGCACCCGGAAAACATGAACGCCAAGGGCAAGAGCGAGAATGTGCTGATCGTTGGCGCGGGTCCTGCCGGACTTGAAGCGGCGCGCGCGCTGTCGGTGCGTGGATATGACGTGGCGATTGCCGAGGCCGGCACCGTTCTGGGCGGGCGGGTTGCGCGCGAACGGCATTTGCCGGGCCTGTCCGCATGGGGCCGCGTCGCCGACTATCGCGAGTATCAGATCAGTCAGAAACCGAATGTCGAGACGTATTTCGACAGCAAGCTGAGTGCCGAGGATATTCTGGAATTCGGGTTTCAGAACATCGCCATTGCGACAGGGGCCACTTGGCGGCGCGACGGTGTTTCGCGCCAGCATGTGGTGCCGATGCCAATCGCCGAGGGTGCCAAGATTTACACACCCGACGATCTGATGGATGGCACGGTGCCCGGTGGCAACGTGGTGATCTATGATGACGATCACTATTATATGGGCGGCGTTCTGGCTGAGCTTTTGGTCAAACACGGGGCCAAGGTAACGCTGATAACACCCTCTGCGTTTGTGTCGGACTGGACCAACAACACCCTGGAGCAGGCGACGATTCATAAGCGGTTGGCCGAAATGGGTGTTGAGATCGTGCTGAACCGTGGCGTGACCGAAATCGCGGCGGACCATGTGGTCAGCAATTGCGTCTATACGGACCAGATGCGCCAGTATTCCGCCGATGCCGTGGTCATGGTCGCATCACGGACCGGCAACGATGAGGTCTATCACGATCTGGTCGCACGGCAGGAGGAATGGGCCGATGCGGGAATCCTGTCGGTCAAGATCTTTGGCGATGCCGAGGCCGCAGGGCCTATTGCGTGGTCGACCTATGCCGGACACCGCTATGCGCGGGAGTTGGATGGTGAGGATATCGGTGATGAGTTGCCGTTCCGGCGCGAGATTACGGAACTGGCGGCAGAATGATCCCAGACGCCGCCACGCTGGACATTCTTGACCGGCTGATCGCCATGCCCACGATCAGCGCCGACAGCAATCTGGCGCTGATCGACTACGTTGAGGGGCTTTTGCACGGGGCAGGCTTTGACATCCGGAGGATACCGGCACCTGACGGTAACAAATGCGGGCTGGTTGCACGGATTGGCGGTGCAGGGGGCGGCGGTGTTTTGCTGTCGGCGCACAGTGATGTTGTGCCTGTCGAAGGGCAGGCGTGGACCCGCCCGCCCTTTGAACTGACCCGCGAGGACGACAAGTTCTTCGGACGCGGCACCACCGACATGAAGGGATTTCTGGCCTCGATGTTATCGTTGGCGCAACGCGCGGGAAAGACATCTCTGAGCAGTCCGTTGATGTTGTCGATTTCCTACGATGAAGAAGTCGGCTGTCAGGGGATTGGCAAGATGTTGCCTGACATTCAGCGACTTGGCTGGACACCGGACCTTTGCATCGTTGGTGAACCCACATCAATGAAGCCCGCCACCGGCCACAAGGGCAAGGCCGCATTGCGGGCAACCTGCCGGGGGATTGCCGGCCATTCTGCGCTGGCACCCCGTTATGTGAATGCGCTGCATCTGGCGGCGGATTTCATCGCCGCATTGCGCGAAATCCAAAGTGACTACGCCGCCTCGGACGTGCAGGACAGCGCCTACGACATTCCATATTCTACCGTTCATGCAGGTTTCATGCAGGGCGGCACCGTGCTGAACATCGTTCCCGAACATGCCGTCATCGAATTCGAGCTGCGCCATCTGCCACGTGATGACTTGCAGGCATTTCAAGATTGTCTGACACGGGCCTGCGCGCGTATCACCGCGCCTTACCACAAACGCAGTGCGGACATCGGCATCGACATCGACGTCACCAATACCTATCCGGGTCTGGAAATTGCCCCGGATGCCGCAGCGGTGCAGCGTGTCGCGCGGCTGAGTGGCTCGAACGATCTGACCAAGATCGCATTCGGCACTGAGGCGGGCTTTTTCGCGGGCCTTGGAATTCCGACGGTCGTTTGCGGACCCGGCAGCATGGAGGGGCAGGGACACAAGGCGGATGAATTCGTCAGTTCCGACCAACTTGCCGGATGTGACGCGATGATGGATCGCTTGCTCGCCCAGCTGCGCTCGTAGTTACGCAAGAGGTGATTTGACCCCCAATAGCTTGTGCGCCTGATTTTCGATCCAGCTTTGAGCGTGCGTCAGGAACGCCTTGTGCAATTGGGGGCGTTCCAACCCGGCCCCCATGAGTATGCCCATCTTCATGGGCCGCTTGTCTCCGGTGAGCGGCACGAAACGCAGCGGTTTTCCGTCAGGTGCCAGGTCGTTCAGCGGGCGCATGTTCACGATGGAGTAGCCGAACCCGTTGGCAACCAGACTGCGCATCACGGCCATATCGCGGGTGCGTTCGGCGATATTCGCCCGCAGACCGACATCCGCAAAGAACGACAGAAAATAGTCCGAACTGTGGGGCAGATCGAGCAGAACCATTGGGTGTGGTGCCAATTCATCCACCGAAATCGCGGGCAAATGCGCCAGTGGGTGGGTCTCGTGAAGCGCGATCAGGGGTGGCAATTCAAGGATCGGAAGAAACTTGAGATCCCGCGGCAAATCAAGGTCATAGGTTAACGCAAGGTCGATCTTGGCTTGGCGTTGCAAGCTGAACAGCCCTGACTGATCCGCCTCAATCTGGGTGATACGCACGTCATTGAATTGCTCTACAAAGCTATGCCTCAGGCCTGGTAGGACGACCTGCGCAAATGTGCTGAGACAGCCGATTGCAAGCGGGCCACGTACGCTGCCCGACAGATCACCGGCCAAATCGCGAAAGTTGCCAGCTTGTTGTAGGACGTATTTTGCATGATCCAACAGTTTTTGCCCCGCCGACGTGGGTGTCAGTCCCTGAGCGTGATGGCGCACAAACAGCTTGACGCCCAATTCCTGTTCGAGCTGGGATACCCCCGCCGAAATCGACGGTGACGATACGTTTACCTGCTGCGATGCCACTGCAATGCTGCCGGTCTCACCGACGGCGACAAAATACTCCAATTGTCTGAGCGTGTAGCGAAGCGGCATTGGAGTTCCGGTTTACAGTGCGCGACGTTGCCTTAATGTGTCGCGATCAAGTTTCAAACATATCGTCGGGATTTGCCAGAGATTTGCCGCGGCGTGGCGGTGTGGGATCAAGCCACCCGCCGGTCGATCCGGCGGGGTTTGCTCCCGGTCCGAGTGTCAGGGCGGTGGATTCCGGTGCAGCCAAACCGGCCGCATCTCTGACCAGCGCCATTGGCCCCTCCCAGTCAAAGTGATGATAGACCGAAGCCATCTGCGCATAGGTCGGCGATTGCCCGAACAATTGAAACGCCAACCGGTGCCCCGCGTAGTCCGAACTCACGAGATCGCGGGCAAACGCCATCAGCTTGCGGCGCTCCTCTGCGTTCCACTCATCATTCAGGGCATAATATTTCGTCAGCCAGGGTTCGGTTTCGGGGGCTTCGAACGCCGCCGCGCTCGGTGTCAGCGACAACTGCCCGCCACAAAGTTCGCGTGTTACATTCATCATATTGTGCAATTGCGTTGTGGCGTGGACCCGGCCGGCATAGAGCAAGGATTGGTTCGGCATCATCAGGCCTGCCGGTGATTTTTCACCCAGGGCAATCGCCGCTGTCAAATGTGCGTGGACCCCTTCACGCCATACGGCCAGCTTTACCAGCTTGTCGCGCACGCCCTGTTGTTCGTCCAGCCCTGTCTGGCGCACGTTCAAAAGGGCCGCGCCGATCATCATATCGCCGAATTTCTGAATGCGATGCACAAACGCAAAGGCGGAATAGCGGTGCAGCGTTGCGCGGATTAAGGTGGCCGCACGCGGCTGACGATGGAATAGCACGTTTTCCCACGGCACCAGCACGTCGTCGAACACGACCAGCGATTCAATCTCGTCGAATTTGTTGGATAAGGGATAATCACGCTCGGTACCCGGTCGCGCAAACCCGGAGCGGCAAATGAATTTCAGCCCCTTCGCGTTCAGATCACAAATGAACCCGATGGCATATTCGGGGGCCAGTTCATCGCCCCACACGGCGATATTGGGCTTGGTATAGGCGCGATCCGCATAGGCCGCACCGGTTTCGAATTTCGCACCGCGCACGATCACACCGGCGTCGGTTTCGCGCACGACTCGCAGCAGCATGTCGGGGTCTTGGTCTTGCGGCGGGCACGACCGGTCCCCCTTGGGGTCGGTGTTGGCCGAGACGTTGAACAGATCGTCATGCACCGCGGATTGGACAAGCCTGTCGATGTTGTCGGCAAATTGCGGGTCCAGATCGACCAGCGCATCGCGGCAATCGTAAAGCGACCAGAATTCGCCAGCGGTTTCGTCTCCGATGCGTGTGGCAATGCCGCCGATATTGCCCAGAATGCGATCCGTCGCGCGCCGCTTGGCCCACCAATCCGATTGCGAATAGGGCAGTGCGGCGGCGATGGTTGTTGTATGTCCTCTGACCGTGCTTGTCAGAACGTCGCGATGCGCAGAATCGTGCTGCATGTCGTAAAGATGCGCTCGCAAATCGACCAACGGCTGAAATGCGCGGTGTGTTGCGATATCGTGAACGCGCTCCCCGTCCATGTATATGTCGCGGTCCACCCGCAAGCTCTGGCGGTAATCGTCAGCTGTCCGGATCATGCCGGTCTCCTGCGCCTTGGACTTCTTTCGGGTGCAATGCTCGCATGGTTGCTGAAGAAGTCAAAAGAAGGCGTTTCATACGCAAGGCTTCGGTGGAGGCTAATCAACTCGGATATTCTTGCGCAATGCGTGTGAGGAAGAAGAAAAAGTTCAACTTGTCCTTGGTCCAGCGTCCGCAGACCCTGTTCGTATTAGTTTTTGTTTTCAAAGGTTTTCTAAACTTGGCTAATAGCAGTGTCTATCGTGCTTAGGGACTCCCTAAGCAGCAGTTCCGCAAGCACTCATTTACCGATGCCGGTCCGGTAACGTCTATTCGGTTCACCGGATCGGAAAAACGAACGACGTCGGCCGGATGCGGAGGGGACCAGATGGATCAACAAAACGCTGTCAGCGTCAAAGACGTTTCAAAGCACTTCGGGTCATACCAGGCTTTGAAGTCGGTTGACTTCCACATCCACGAGAACGAATTTTTCACGATGCTTGGCCCCTCAGGCTGCGGCAAGACCACCTTGCTACGCATGATGGCGGGTTTCGAGGTGCCTGATACGGGCAGTATCCTGCTTCACGATCGCGATATCGTGGACATTCCGCCGCACAAGCGCCGGGTAAACACGGTGTTTCAAAGCTATGCGCTGTTTCCGCACATGACGCTGGAACAGAATGTTGCTTTCGGTCTTGAAAATCTCGGCTGGGAGAAGGCGCGTATTCGGTCGCGTGTCGGTGAGATGCTCGAACGTGTGCATATGGACGCCTACGCCAAGCGCAAGCCGACACAGTTGTCAGGTGGCCAGCGCCAGCGTATCGCCTTGGCCCGTGCGCTGGCCCCCGAACCAGAAGTTCTGCTCCTGGATGAACCTCTCTCCGCGCTGGATCTGAAGCTGCGCCAGGCCATGCGCGACGAATTACGCACATTGCAGCGCGACACGGGTATCACCTTTGTGTTCGTGACGCACGATCAGGACGAAGCTCTAGATATGTCCGATCGGATCGCCGTTCTGGGCAGCGGCGAGATCCAGCAGATCGGCACGCCTTCGCAAATTTACGAGGAACCCAACAATCGCTTTGTCGCCGATTTTATCGGGGAAACCAACTTTCTCGACATCGACGTCCTTGAGTCGACCGAGACGACGACGACCGTGCGCACCCCTTTCGGCCAAGTCATCAAGGTGCCGTCCGCGACGCATGTGCCCGCCGGCAAGGCGACCCTGTCCATACGTCCTGAAAAGCTGAACCTTGGCGACCAGGTGCAAGGTATCGACTTCAAAGCCGAGGTTGTGAAAAAGCACTATCTGGGCGGCTACACGCACTACCTTTTGTCGGCGGCGGGCATTGAAATTCGCGCATCGCGGCGCAATGCCTCGCGTGAAGGCGACACAATTGCCGTGGGCAGCACAGTGCATGTGGGCTTTGTCGAAGGTTCTGCGAGGGTGTTGGCTGCATGAGCGACTTGACCGCAACTCATACCCCCGCAGGGACCAGGCAGCGTCGCCGTCAGGTCAATCTCCCTTATCTGGGATTGACGCCTTCATGGCTGCTGATGGGGTTCGCCCTGATCCTGCCGATCTTCATCATTGGGGCTGTCTCGGTCTCCGTCAGGGGGGCTTATGGGGGCTTTGATTGGGGGCTTGATCTATCCGGTTATCGCCAGATCTTCTTCAACGAAGGCTGGACCGGTGAAATGGAGTTCACGCCGCAATATGTGATCATCATCGCGCGCACGATCATGCTGGCTGTCGTCACCACCCTCTTGTGCCTGATCCTTTCGGTGCCTGTTGCCTATTTCATTGCCAGTCAACCCGCAAACCGCAAATCCATTCTGGTGTTTCTGGTGACGTTGCCGTTCTGGATGTCGATGATCCTGCGTGTTTACGCTTGGATGATCATCCTTGGCAAAGATGGCCCCCTACCGCGATTTTTGGGATTTTTTGGCGCACCCGAAGGTCTGACGTTGATGTACAACGACGGCGCTACGCTGGCGGCGATGGTTTATACCTATATCCCACTGATGGTTCTGCCGGTGTTCGCATCCATCGAAAAGCTGGACGGCACCCTGATCGAAGCCGCACACGATCTGTATGGCAACCGCTGGACGACCCTGCGTCGCGTGATCCTGCCGATGACGGCACCGGGCATCGCATCGGGTGCGATCCTTGTTTTCGTGCCTGCCCTCGGTGCCGTGCTTGAGCCGATCCTGATGGGCGGGGGCAAGCAGATGATGATGGGGTCGCTGATCCAGTTGCAATTTGGTGGCGGACGCAACTGGCCCTTTGGGGCAGCCATCGCGATGATGCTCATGGTGGTTGTCATGCTGGTCTTGATCGCGATCGCACTGCGCAATGCGCGCAAGGAGGTGGAGGCATGAGCAAGTATAATGACGTAAAGCACTATCCGGGCCTCAAGGCTCTCAGCGCCGTCTTCTTCGTTTATCTTTATGCGCCGCTGTTCGTGGTGATCCTGTATTCCTTCAACGCCAACCGTATCACCAGCGTCTGGAGCGGATTTTCTTTCAAATGGTATGGCTCGGCGCTGAACAACGACGCGCTGATGGCGTCGGTCAAGACTTCGTTGATTGTTGCAGGGATTGCGACGATGGTTGCGACGACCATCGCGCTTTTGGCGGCCCTGGCCATCATCCGGGGCAAGAAAGTGCGGTTCCGCAAGCTGTCCGAAACGATCGTGAACCTGCCCTTGCTTTTGCCGGAAATCGTGCTGGCGGTTGCGACGCTTATCCTGTTTTCTCTAATCGGATTGCAGAATGGAATGCTGAAGCTGGTGATCGCTCATTCGGCCTTTTGCACCCCATTCGCGTTTCTGCCGATCCGTGCGCGGCTTCAGGGCATGTCGCTGGATCTCGAAGAGGCCGCGACCGATCTTTATGCAACGCGCTGGACGGTCTTTCGTCGCGTAACGCTGCCGCTGATCTTTCCGGGCCTGTTTTCGGGGGCGATGCTGGCGTTCCTGATCTCGATGGACGACTTCATCACGTCCAACATGCTCAGCTCCGGCGGCACGACGACGCTGCCCGTCTACATTTTCTCACTGATCCGCGCAGGCACATCGCCCGAACTCAACGCGATCGCAACCATGCTGATCGTCGGATCGGTCATTCTGGCAACGGTCGCGCTGACGGTCGCGGCGCGCGGGCAGAACGACAGTACCCAACACTAACAACTGTTCAACAGGAGGAAACAATGAACAAACTTAATACTGCGACTGCGACTGCGACTGCGATTGCGCTGTGCATGGGATCGGCTGCAACGGCGGAAGGCACACTGAACCTGTATGTCTGGTCGGAATCCATCGCACCCGAACTGCTCACCAAATTTGCCGAAGAACATGACGTTCAGGTCAATGTGGATGGGTATACGTCCAACGAGGATTTGCTGACCAAATTGCAGGCGGGCGCATCCGGGTATGACATTGCCGTTCCATCGCACCATTTCCTTCGCATTATGATCGACGAAGGTCTGGTGCAGAATTTCGGTGCAAATGAACTGGAAGCCTATGAGAACATTCAGGAACGTTGGCGCAACCAGTGGTGGGACGAAGATCAGGCCTACTCGATCCCGCTGGCCTATGGCACGGCCGGTTTCGCCGTGAATACGGCTGAATATGATGGCCCGACCGACAGCATGAAATATTTCTTCGAGCCCGAAGGCGCATTGGCCGGGAACATCGCACTGTTGTCGTATCCTGATGAGGTCGTCGGCGCTGCGCAGCTTTATCTGGGCGTTCCGTTCTGTTCGGAAGATCCGGAAGAAATGAAACGGGTTCTGGATCTGCTCATGGCCCAGAAAGAGCACGTCGCGGCCTATTCTTCCGATAACATCGAAGGTCGTCTGAGCTCTGGTGAAGTCGCGACCCATTTCTGGTGGGACGGCGAAGTCGTACGCGCGATTGCTGAGGGTGCGCCGCTGGAATACGCGATGCCCAAAGAGGGGCTTGTCGGCTGGATCGACAGCATGGTCATACCCGTGGGCGCCCCGAATTACGACAATGCAATCAAGTTCATCGAATTCATGTCGACCCCTGAAAACGCGACCATCGAGATGAACCATTATGCACATTCGTCGCCGATGACCGTGATCGACTCTGACAAGAAATACACGCAAGAGAGTGCGCCGGCGCTGTATCCCACTGTTCCGGTCGAAATGTCGCGGACCTGTTCGCCAGCGGCACAGGACCTGGTGACACGGGTCTGGACCCAGTTGTTGCAATAATCAACCGCTGCGGGGGCTGTCGTGGCCCTCGCATCTTCGGGGGAGGGCGATATGAAGCACGCTGATCTTGTCATTTTGAACGCCAGAACGCGCCCGCTCTTCGCGCCCGACGGCACCACGGCGATCGCGGTCAGGGACGGGCAGATCATGGCGCTGGGACGCGATGACGAGATTGCCGAACTTGTTTGCTCCGCCACCCGCGTCATAGCGGCGAATGGCCGCGAGTTGATGCCGGGCTTTATTGAAAGCCATCTGCATTTGTTCATGGGCGGGGCGACGCTGTCGATGTTGAACTTGTCGGATGTCTTTGGCTTCGACGCGGTCGACGCGGCGTTCGAAAAATTCGGAAACGCGAACCCCGGCGATGACCTTTTGTCGGGTTTTTCCACGAATTACACTGTTTTTGGCGGCGACCTGCGCCCGGACCGGCACATGCTGGACAAGATCGACAGCGCCCGCCCGATTTGCATGATTGCCGTTGACCTGCACTGCGCATGGGCCAACACTCGCGCGCTGGAACTGGCGGGTATCCTGCACGGCGCTGAATTGGGCCACGGTTCGGAAATCGTGATGGGCGACGATGGGCTTGCCACGGGCGAGCTGCGCGAATTCGAGGCAATGTCCCTGATTCAGAAACTGTCAAAGCTGAAGGGTCGTGAAAGTCTTGACAATAAGGGCCTTGAAGCGGTCCCCGAAGATGCTCGCACCCATGACCGTGCTTTGATCCGGCAGGCGGGCGAATATTGCGCGCAGCACGGCATTACCACCGCCGTCAACATGGACGGCAACCCCTATCAGGCTGGCCTGATACGGGATCTGGCGCTGGCGGGCCTTATGCCTGTGCGGGTCAGCTTGCCGCTGAAACTGGATGAAAACGACGGCGCCAAAGGCGTTGCGCGGATTGATCTTTTTGGCGATGAAGTGCCAGACTGGCTGCACTTCAAGCGCATCAAGGTGTTTCTGGACGGGGTTTACGACACATGGACGGCGCTGACCGTCACCGATTACCCGGACCGCGCCGGTTTCAGATCCGAACCGCTGATGTCGCCCGAGGTTTTCAACGCCATTTGTATCGAATCTGACAAGCGCGGCTTGCAAATAGCGACGCACGCCGTGGGTGATGGGGCGGTGCGCGCCACGATCGACGGCTACGAGGCCGCAATGCGGGCCAACGGTCCGCGTGATGCGCGCCACCGCATCGAACATATCGACACGATCACGCCTGACGATCTGAGCCGGCTGAAACCGCTGGGCATTACCGCCTCGATGCAGCCGGTCCATCCGCCGGGATCGGCTGGATTGCCGCTGGAACCGACCACCACGATCATGGGACGCGCACGTTGGGACACGGCCTTTGCGTGGCGGATGATCCGTGACCGCGATGTGCCGCTGGCCTTTGGCACCGACTGGCCCGTCTCGCCGCTGTCGCCACTCTATGCGATCCATTGCGCACTGACCCGCACACCGTGGGACAGCGAAATGCCGGATCAGCGCATCAGCCTTGATGAGTGTTTGACAGCCTATACGACGGGCGGTGCCTATGCTGACTTTACGGAAAACCATCGCGGCGCGCTCAAGCAGGGCCTGGCCGCGGATTTGGTTCTGATTGATGGCAATCTCGACGGCCTGGCTGATGACGAAAAAGCCGCCAGTATCGCCATGACGATCTGCGCTGGGCGCATTACCTACCGATCCCCTGATGCAGAGCTTTGATTACATCATCATCGGTGCGGGGTCGGCGGGCTGCGTGCTGGCCAACCGTCTGTCGGCCACGCCTGAAAACCGCGTTCTGGTCATCGAGGCAGGTGGTGGGCAAAGCGACCCCCGCGTCAAGATACCTGCCGGAATTTTGGCAATGTATGGCCGCAAGCGGTTTGATTACGGCTATGTCGGCACGCCGCAGCCGGAACTGAACAACCGCCGTATTCCCGTCAACCGCGGTAAGATGCTGGGCGGATCCTCGTCGATGAACTCGATGCTCTACATCCGTGGGACCGCGCAGGATTACGATGACTGGCGCGATCTGGGGTGCGATGGATGGGGTTGGGATGACGTCCTGCCAGTGTTCAAAGACCTCGAGCGCAACATGATCGGGCAGGATCCCGCATTGCACGGAGCCACGGGCGAATTATACGTCAGTCGGCCGACCGACCCGAACCCGGTTTGCAATGCCTTCATCGCGGCGGGCGAAACGCTGCAATTACCCCGCAACACCGATTTCAATGGGCCGTCGCAGCTGGGACTTGGCGTCTATGACGTGACGCAAAGGAACGGTATCCGCTTTTCGTCCTACAACGCCTTCCTGGAACCCGTCCGGCACCGCAAGAACCTGACCATCTGGACGGGTGCGGATCTGCGGAAGCTGCGGGTCCAGGATGGGCGCGTGACAGGGATTGAGATCGCTCGGCAGGGCGCAGTGGAACGGATCGACTGTTCCGGCGAGGTTGTGCTGAGCGCCGGTGCCATCGGCACTCCGATGGCGCTGATGCAATCCGGGATTGGCCCTGCAGAAACCTTGAAACGCGCGGACATCGACATCGTGCATGACCTGCAAGGCGTCGGGCAAAACCTGCGCGACCATGTGGATGGGATGATCACCGTACGCAGCCGGTCTGCGCAAACTTTGGGACTATCGCTCGCCAATTGGCGGCGTCTGCTGGCCGCACCCTTTGCTTTTGCAGCGAAACGCAAGGGTGAGCTTTCGACCAACTATGTTGTCGCGGGCGGCTTCGCCAAAACCCCCTTGGCTGGTGATTTGCCCGATGTGCAATTTCACTTTGTCCCCGGCTACCGCAGCCATCGCGGCAAGTTGCTGGAGTGGGGTCATGGCTTTGCGGTGCATACCTGCGTGCTTCGCCCAAAGTCGGTTGGCGAAATTCGTATCATGCGCGAAGACAGTGAGTTGATACCACATATTGACCACCGCTTCTTTTCCGACAGTTTTGATGCACAGGTACTGGTCGAAGGGATCAAACTGGCGCGCCGGATTTTTGCGGCGGATGCAATGTCAGACCTGCATGGATGCGAGGTCCTGCCGGGACCAAACGTTCAGACCGATACCGAAATCTTGGCCTATCTTCGCGCCGAGGCGCTGACGGTCTATCACCCGGTTGGCACAGCGAAGATGGGACGAGACTGCATGTCTGTCGTCGATCCGGTGACGATGAAGGTTCACGGCTTTCGAAACCTCCGCGTGGCCGATGCCTCTGTGATGCCAACGTTGATCGGAGGCAATACCAATGCACCAGCGATGATGATCGGCGAAAAATGTGCGCGGGTTATGCAATGACTTCTCGAGAGAAACGGTAACCTTTCAGACGCGGTATGGAGGATGGCGTATTCATACCCAACGCCTAACCAAGCGCCACACTGCAAACAAGTTGGCAATCCCGCCAGAGCCTCCAATGCTCAAGCAGCTCTGATGTCGCATTTTATAGGATAACGGACACGCCTGATCCATCAGGATCAGAGCGATTCCCCACCATCAATGATCAGCGCCAATCCGGTGACGAACGCCGAGCGATCCGATGCGAGGTATAGGATACCCTCGGCGATCTCCTCGGTGCTGGCCCAGCGGCCCATCGGAATGGTATCCGCCACGTAGCTCTCCAGTTCTGCCCGCCCACCCATCTGCGTTTCGAATCCCAAGTTGAACGGCGTATCCACGAACCCCGGACAAAGCGCGTTGAAGCGGATCTTTTCGCGCGCGTAATCGGCGGCCATCTGCTTGACCATCGCAACGGCGGCATGCTTGGTCGTGGCATAGGACACCATACCGCGATCGAACTGGCAGCCTGAATTGGACGCCGTTATGATCACCGATCCACCGCCCTGCGCGCGCATGTGCGGGATAACCGCGCGCGAGGCGACAAAGTGAGCGCGCACGTTCAGCGCCCAAGCGTCATCCATCTGGGCCGGGGTCACATCCTCGGCCCTGCCCGGGATCTGGATGCCCGCGTGGCTGTGCAGCACGTCTATCCGGCCATGATCGCGCACGACGCGCGCTATCTGGGCCTCGACCGCCGTATCGTCGCGCATGTCCAGCGCGCAGGCTTCCCCGTGCCCGCTCGCGCCTTTGATCAGGGCCAGCGTCTCGTCAGCCAGGTCCTTCTGCAGATCGCTCACCACGACAAACGCGCCCGCGCGCGCCATGGCAATGGCACCGGCGCGCCCGATGCCCGAGCCGCCCGCGGTTACCAGTACTATACGGTCTTGCAACATTGCCGTCTCCTGCAGCCGAATTAGGGGCGCTTGCGCGCTTGGGACCGCCGCAACAGAAGCTGCGCTGCGATCAGAAGGGTAAGCGAGGCGATCATGATCATGGTGCCGATCGCGTTAATCTCGGGCGTCACGCCGCGGCGGATGGACGAAAAGATGTAGATTGGCAGCGTGGTCTCGGATCCGGCGACAAAGAAGGCGATGACAAAATCGTCAAAGCTGAAGGTGAATGCGAGCAGAAATCCCGCCAGGATCGCGGGCAGGATCTGGGGCAGCGTCACCTGCCGAAACGTACCGAAGGGCGTCGCCCCCAAGTCGTAGGATGCCTCGATCAACGCACTGTCCAGCGTCTCCATCCGGCCGCGCACCAGCAGAACGACCAGTGACATGGTGAACAATCCATGCGCCCCGATCAGGGACCCTGCGCCCAACGACAGCGACCAGCCCGTCATCGGCTCCAGCCAGGGGTTGATCAGGCCAAATACGCTGACCAGCGCGATCAGCGTGGCGATACCGATCACGATGCCGGGAATCATCACTGCGATCTGCACAAGCAGATCGAAGGTGGCGCGCAGCCGTCCGCGCATGCCCGTCAGCGCAAGGGCCGCCGCCGTGCCGACGAGTGTGGCCAACATCGCCGACACGAAGGCAACCCGCACTGACGTCCAGAGCGCCTCCATCACGAAGGGATTGTGCAACGCCCTGCCATACCATTGCAGCGAAAATCCCTGCATCGACGAGGCTGACCGCCCGGCAGAGAAAGAGAACAGCGCGATGATGCCGATAGGCATGTAAAGGAAGGCATAGACGGCGGCGGCATAAAATCTCATGGGTTTCTCACATTATACCGACATCGTCGCGGCCCGCGCTGAACCGTTTCACCGCGCGGGTATAAATGGCGACGGTGATCAGCATGATGACCACCAGCGCCACAGCGACCGCCGAGCCGAACGCCCAGTTGCGCGATTGCAGGAAAAGATCCACCAGCGCATTGCCCACAAAGAACACCTTGCCGCCGCCAAGGATCGCGGGGATCAGAAATTCGCCCATCAGCAGGATAAAGACCAGCATCGACCCGGTCAGCACCCCCGGCATCGAAAGCGGCAGCGTGATCTGCACGAAACTGCGCCAAGGCGGCGTGCCAAGATCGGCAGCGGCCTCAAGCAGGCCGAGATCCAGCTTTTCCAGCGCCACGTAGATCGGGAATACCATCAGCGGCAGATAGCCGTAGACGATGCCAACCAGCACTGCGAAAGGCGTGTTGAGCAGGCGTATATCCTCAAGCCCCAAGGCCCCCAGCAAGGCGGGCAGACCCTGCCCGCCCAGCAGGAAAATCCATGCGTAAGACCGGATCAGGATAGAGGTCCAGAACGGGACGATCACCAGCACCAGCAGCATCGTCTTCCATCTGGGCGTGACCTTGATCGCCAGGAAATAGGCCAGCGGATAGGCGATCAGCAGCGCCGCCAGCGTGCCCACCGGCGCAAGCGTCAGGGTGTTGCGAAACGCCGCGAACCGCGCCGGCAGGTTGGCGTATTGCTCCAGCGTGAAACCGGGGGCGTAGCCACCGATGGCGCTGCGCTCGCCAAAGGAAAAGATCAGGACGACGGCCAGTGGCAGCAGCAAAAGTGCCGCGTACCACAGCGCTGCCGGTGTTAGCAGCAGCGCCCGGGCCCGTCTTTGGGTCATGGCCAACGTCCGTCTCCCCTTCCTTGGCCGTCAGGCCGACTTGAAGCGCGCCATAAGTTCGGCGCGGTTCGGGTCGGTCAGCGTCACTGCCGCACCGAACTCAAGCGGATCAAGCGCCTCTGCGGCGGGATAGAGGATCGGATCGTTCAGCAGTTCCTCGGGCAGCAGCGCATTGGCGCGGCTATCGGCCACCGGATATCCGTGGGCCAGCGCCTCGCGGGCATTCACCTCGGGGTCCAGCAGATAGTTGATCAGCGCATAGGCTGCGTCCGTGTGCGGGGCGCCTTTGGGGATCGCGTAGTAGTCGGACCAGATTTCGCCGCCTTCCTTTCCAAGGGCAAAGCCGATTTCGGGCATGTCCACGTTCATCTGCTTGCCGTCGCCGGTCCAGCACATGGTCAGCCAGGCATCGCCGTTGCGCATCGCGGGCTGATAGTCCGACGAGATCGCGTAGAGATGCGGCTTCACGTCGATCAGCAGCTTTTCTGCCTGCGCCAATTCCTCGGGATCGACCGAGTTGAAACTGAACCCGTGATAAACCAGCGCGTTGCCGATCGTGGTCAGCTGGTAGTCATGCACCATGACACGATTGTCGAATTGATCGCGGGCGCCGTCGAAGAAGGTCTTCCAGCTGTCGACCACACCGCCGGTCTTGTCGCTGTTGAAGGCGATGCCGGTGGTGCCCCAATTCTTCGGCACCGCATAGACCGTGCCGTCAATCGTGCCCGCATCGGCGAACCGCTTGTCAAAGGCCGCTGCGTCAAAGTTCGGAATCTTCGACAGGTCCAGTGGTTCGATCAGGCCCGCCTGGACATAGGTCGGGATCGCATAGTTGGTCGGCACGAAAACGTCCCAGCCTGATCCACCTGCCTGAATCTTGGCCAGCATTTCCTCGTTCGAGCCAAAGACGTTGACCTGCGTGTAGGCCCCCGTCGTTTCGGTGAACATGTCGAAATTCGCGGCGTCGTGATAGTTCGGCCAGGTCGCCAGAACCACGCGGTCGCCGATGTCTTGCGCGCGGGCGCGGGTCGGCAGCAGCCCGGGCAGCGTACCGCCCATCACGGCCAACGCCGTGCCAAGGCCGGTAACGCCCAGGAAATGCCGGCGTGTGACCGAACCCTTCTGGTAGCGGCGCAACTCTTCCATGAATGCCGTGCGTGAAATCGGTGTGTTGTCGTTTTTCATCTTGGTTTTCCCTATTTGGACCGTTTCAGGATCAGTCAGATGTCGGCGGCAAGAACAAGCCCCGTTCCCGCCGGCCAGAGGACATGGACAAGCCCGCCCACATCATGCTCGCTCGAGGCTCTTCCGGCCTGTCTCGGAGCGTTGACCTGCAGTGGGCCAATGCCCTCGGCCATCAGCAGGTATTCGGTGCGATCTCCCAGGAAGGTGCGATGCGTGAGGCGCGCAGGGATCGCGGCCGTTTCTTCGGGAAGCGGCGCGCCCCGCGCCGCGATGCTCAGCGCCTCGGGGCGAACGGCGATCTCGGAAGTCTGGCGGGTGTCGGCAGGCAGGTCGCGCAGGATAACCGTTGTGCCGTTCCCCAGCACGGCCTGCGCCATCCCGCCCTGCCGCCCGCTGATCCGGGCCGCGACGATGTTCGCTTTGCCAACGAAATCAGCGACATAACGGCTGCGCGGGCGGTCATACAGCTCTTGCGGGCTGCCCACCTGCACGATGCGGCCTTTGCCCATAATGCAGATGCGGTCGGACATCGACAGCGCCTCTTCCTGGTCGTGGGTGACCAGCACGAAAGTAATGTTCAGGCTGCGTTGAAGCTCCAGCAGCTCGCGCTGCATTTCGCCGCGCAGCTTGGCATCAAGCGCTGCCATCGGTTCGTCCAGAAGCAGGATCTGCGGTTCGTTTATGATGGCGCGCGCCAGCGCGACCCGCTGTTGCTGACCGCCCGACAGCTCCCAGATGCGCCGCATGTCGAACTCGCCCAGCCGCACCGTGGCCAGCGCCTTGGCGACCTTCTGTGCGATATCGCTTTTGGCCATACGCGGGCGCAGCTGGCGCAGTCCGTAGCCGACATTCTGCGCAACTGTCATATGCGGGAACAGCGCATAGTGCTGAAAAACCATGTTTACCGGACGCATATGGGCGGGCACCGCGCTGACATCCTTGCCATCGATCAGGACCGCGCCCTCGGTCGGGCTTTCGAACCCGGCCAACATCCGCAGCGCCGTGGTCTTGCCGCAGCCCGATGGGCCTAGAAACGATAGAAACTCCCCTCGCCGAATGCGCAGATCAATGCGATCAGCGGCAAGTATCGCGCCAAAGCGCTTGGTGGCGCCGGTAAATTCCGCAACCGCATCTCCTGCGGAAACATCCGCACAGGCAGTTTCGGCCATTTGCAGATCCTGAATCATCGCGTTCCCCGCTCCGGCTCACCCGCTCGACATCGCGCATCATTTTTGCCTTGCGCGTCGGGGCATATGTCGTCAATCGTCCAAAACGATACAAAAACGCCTGATGGCTGTATATATCACAAAGGGCATAGATGAACGCGAAATTGCAACTTTCAGACTGGATTGCGGCAAGTGCCGAGGTCGTTTCGACATTGGAGACCCCGCGCTTCCCCGAGGCACTGACTGACGCGATGCGCGTTCTGGTACCGTTTGAGTTTACGGTCATCTTCGCCTATTATCGTGATAGTCGCCCCCTTGATATCTACGACAATTTCCCGGCCTCAAAGCGCAAGGTCATGGTCGATGACTATCAGGAGGGCCCCTATCTTCTCGACCCATTTTATCTGAATTCGCACCGCCCGACGGCATCGCGCCTTGTGCGTTTGCGCGAGCTTGCACCGGATCGATTCTATCAGGCGGAATATTTTCGGAACTACTATGTCCAGACCGGTCTTGCCGAAGAAATAGGGTTTATCATCAATGTCGGCGGTGGCGTGAGCGTGGTGATATCGAGCATGCGCGAACGTAAAGCGTTTTCAGCCCGCGAATTTCGCGACCTCCAAGCGATCGTTCCGTTTGTCGAGGTATGTGCGCGCCGCCATTGGGACGGGCTACTTTCGAATTTCTCGGATCGTCCGCATTCTGAAGGGCCGCGTCTGTCAAAGCTGATCAAGGAGTCCTTTCAGCGCTTTGGGCGCAATCTGCTAACCCCGCGCGAAGGCGAGATTGTCGAATACACGCTCAAGGGCTATTCCGCCGAATCCACGGGCAATGCGCTGGGTATCGCCACCGGCACGGTGCGCATCCATCGGCGCAACATCTACGGCAAACTCGGGGTCACCTCGCAGGGCGAGTTGTTCTCGACCTTCATCGCCTCGCTCGACGAGCTGTGAAAATCACTTCTGATGGACTTGGAGCGTTTGAAAACCTTTTATTGCATGATGTTGATGCCCGGAGCCCCAAAGGTCAGCTTCCCGCCCGTTCTGTTGACAAACAGCGGTTCGCTCGCGCAGAAAATCACGGGGCGAAGAGAGCGCGAGCGCTTTTCTTGTCAGGCTTGACGCGCATGCTTCGGTGCAGGAAGGATCTTGGCCAATTTACGAAGGTTTTGGGCGGTTGCATCGAGTAGGAATTCGTCGTTTGCGCTGTTCGGGCCGCGCAATCGAAGCCGCCCCAGCCGCAGAAGACGTTTGAGGTGCGCGAAGAGCATTTCGACCTTCTTCCGTAGTCGCATCGAGACGGCATATTGGTCGGTCCTCGCGATCTCGCGGGCAACCTGACGGGCGTCCTCATGCTCCTCGCGGGTGATGGATCGAAAGTCCATGTTGGGGCAGTAGCTGGCTTTGAATGGGCAGGCCTGACAGCTCAGTTTCAGCGCACGGTATTTGGCGACGCCTTTGCCGTTCGGACCTCGGCTTGGGTCCGAGTGGTTGCGGCGGAACTGCTTCAGCTCTTGAGCATGGACGTGGGCACGATCACGGATGTGGCCGCAGACGACAGCGCCGGCACTAATGACCTGCGTGTCGATACGTTTCTGCCCCCGCTTGCCAACCTGCACAGCCACAGCTTTCAGCGGGTACCGGCGCGCATGACTGAGTATCGCTTGGCTGGCACAGACAGTTTCTGGACATGGCGTGATCTGATGTATCGCTTCACCGCGCCTCTGACACCCGAGAATATACAAGTGATCACCGCCTTCGTTTTCCTTGAATGCAGCAGGCGAGATATGCCAGCCTCGGCGAATTTCACTACCTGCATCATCAGCCGAACGGCGCGCCCTACAGTTATCTGGGCGAGCTTTCGGCGCGGATTGCGGGCGCAGTGCAGACGGCGGGCATCGGCCTGACGCATTTGCCGGCCTCTATACCTATGGCGGGGCAGGCGCCCTTGCTGTCAAGGCAGGCGCGGTTCGGAAATTCGGTCAACCGCTTCGGCGAGCTGGCAGCGCGCGCGTCACGCGGTGGCAGGGCTGCCCGGCGATTGCCGCGTCGGCATCGCGCCCCGTGGACTGGTTGCTGTTGAATGCCGATGTCACGCTTGATTGGTGCCTGGTCCACGCCACCCACACGAGCGATACCGAAACAGGGGCAATGGCCACTCCGGGGCAGTCGCGGGCCAGCTGGCCGATCTGGTGGCGATCGACAGCTCGGACACCGCGCTGATGGCGCTGCCGCGCCACCAGTTGCTGGATGGTCTGATCTTCGCCGCGACGACCGGGTCGTGACCGATGTCCGGTCCACGGCCGCCACATGGTCAGGCTCGGGCGGGGCGGTGTGCTTTGAGGCAGGTTGCATCAATCGAGATTGTCTTTTGGTCGGATGCCTCGGCGGCCAGGCCCGTCATGATCCGCGCGAATACCCCCATGTCGCTCCACCGTTTCCATCGGTTGTAGAGGGCCTACTTCCTGGGCGGATCACGCCAGCGAAACCCATTGCGATTTACGAAGATGATGCCACTCAAAACACGCCGGTCGTCGACACGCGGCACCCCATGGCTCTTCGCAAACTATGGCCGAAGCCGCGCCATCTGATCTTCGCTCAGCCAGTAACGAGTGCTCATCAACACCCCCCATCACTCCGGGAGCTTGAATTAACCACGCCTCGTAGCTTCGAGCCAATCAATGGGTCCGGAGTCCAAGCAGTTCATCGCGCAGACTGCCGTTGATACTTTCGATGAACGTATTCTGCTTTGGCTTGCCTGAATCAAAATTATGCCAGTCCACGGCGTTGTCTCCGGCCCATTTCAGGATCGCCCGACTGGTGAACTTGGCGCCGTTATCACTGACAATGCAAGCAGGCTTTCCGTGGATACGCACAAGTGCATCCGGTTCCGGAAAACGGCTCTTTCGCATTCGTTTGCTCCTTCGAGGTCCTGAGCAAATTCTACATCAAGGTGAGGGGAGGTTCGAGAAGGGCAGGTCAAGTGGGAAGACACCGACCGCATGGGCGGTCAGCAAGAACGTTGACAATTTGTCGGCAAAATGATTTCGTTTATTACCAAGGCGGATTGGAACGCGAAACATGAGTATACTCGTTACCGGATTTCAGGCTTATGGAGGCCGTAGCGGCAACCCTGCGGCGCTGCTCGCCGAAGCCTTGGATGGATCAGTGATTGGCGGTCACTCCGTAACAAGCCGTGTTCTTCCGGTGGATCTGGATGCCGTGACCCAAGAAATTCCGGCCATACTTGATGTGGTGTCGCCGGATATAGTCCTATCTTTTGGCCTGTGGCCGGGTGAGGCGGTATTGCGACTGGAGGAAGTGGCGGTCAATCACTCCCGTTTCGAGCTGCGTGACCATAAAGGCGTCAAGAGTCTTGGTCCGGTCCGCGAGGGCAGGCCGCAAGCACATCTTACGGGACTGCCGATTGGTGCGATGCAACGCAGGCTTCGTGCCGATGGTATTCCCTGTCGTATTTCCGGGACTGCGGGGGGCTATCTTTGCAATGCGCTGTTCTACCTGATGTCGGACGAATGTGCGCGGCGGTCGCGCGGTCGCGTCGGGTTCATGCATCTGCCTTATTTGCCCGAACAGGTCGCGGCTTTATTGGACGATGTAGAAACGTCCGAGGAGCTGGAGCAGCATCAGCGTGCTGACCTGGCGTCGATGAGTTTTGACGTGATGGAGCGGGGCGTCATGCTGGCCTTGTCCTGCGCGGTGGAGAGCTTGAATGAGTGACGACGCTATCCTGTCCCTCCGCAATATCCGGAAACGCTACGGTGCGGTGCGGCCGGCGGATGATTTTTCCATCGACATCGTTCGGGGTGAATTCTTCAGCATGCTCGGCCCCAGCGGGTCCGGCAAGTCGACCATCCTGCGCATGATTGCGGGGCTCGAACATCCGGATTCGGGCGAGATCCGTATAAACGGCGCAGATGTGACGGGCGTGCCGCCTTGGGAGCGGCATTTGGGCATGGTGTTCCAGCAATATGCGATCTTTCCGCATCTGGATGTCGCGGGCAATGTGGGCTACGGTCTGCGGCGATCGGGGCTAGACCGGACCGCCAAGGCGCAGCGCGTGTCGGAGTTGCTGGACCTTGTGGGATTGAAGGGCTTCGAGATGCGTCGTGTCTCGCAGCTGTCGGGCGGTGAGCAGCAGCGCGTCGCCATTGCGCGCGGGCTGGCGCCCGGACCTGATATCCTGCTTTTGGACGAGCCCTTGTCAGCCCTGGATGAGAAGATCCGCCGCGAGATGCAGGCGGAACTGCGATCAATTCAGCAGCGCACCGGAACGACATTCGTCTATGTGACGCATGACCAGGAAGAAGCCCTGACGATGAGCGATCGCATCGCGGTCCTGAATCGTGGCCGCTATGTCCAATGCGGCGCCCCTGAGGAGATTTTCAGGGCTCCGGCCACACCCTTCGTCGCGCAGTTTTTTCGCGGATCCAACCTTCTTGATGCTCAGATCACCCGTCAGGGCGATAGCCAGCACGGCGTAACCATCTGTGGCAATACCGTTACGCTTTCTGACAGAGCGCGCAGCGCCGATGCGGGTCAGATCGCGGTACGGGGCGAGATGATCCTTGTTGGTGATGACGCAAAGAGCGCCGACATCACGTTTGACGCCACGGTGTTAAGCTCGACCTATCGCGGCCTTTACACCAGCACCGAACTTCGCCTGCCTGACGGGCAGGTGATGACAGCGACGCAAAGTGGCGGAAGACCACTCGACGTCGGGGCCCGTGTCGCTATCGGGATGAGGGCCGAGGATATTACCTTGCTTGATGCCGATCATGTGACATCGGGCGCGAATTGACCAAGTCCAACAACTTTATCAAAAAACAGGGAGACTAAAATGTTTAAGGCACACTCAAACCGCAGAGCATTCCTACGTGGCAGCGCCATGCTGGCAGGCGGTGTTGCGGCGTCTGGCCTTGCTGGCCTTGGCGGCCGTGCATTCGCGCAATCCTCGACCGAGGTCACCATTGCCGATATCGGCGTCGGCGATCCTGGAGACTGGAGCCTGTTCACGGAGGCAAGCGGCAGCTCGGTCAATCTTATCGCCATCGGCAACACGCCCTCGGCAGTGGTCAACCAGCTTGTCGCGGGCGGCGGCAGAACCGCGTTTGACATCATCAACATCGTTGGCGGTATGCAAAAGCCCCTCGCGGCGGAGAAGCTGATCAGCGAGATCGACACCAGTCGGCTGAGCAATTGGGACAAGAACAGCTATATCACGGAATACCTGTCCCAAGGCACCCCCGGCTTCGATTTCATCGGCTATGATGGGCGAGTGTACGGCGTCCCAACCGTACTTCAGGCCGATAGCTTTGCCTATCTCCCGGACCAGACCGGCGAATTGGATAGCTATGCGGCTCTCTTCGATCCCAAGTTCCGCGGATATGTCTCGATCGAGGACAACTATACGACGGCGGGCCAAAAAACGGCCCTCTACCTCAAAAAAAGTGGTTTGGCCGAAATAGCGGATCCCGCCGACATGACCCCGAGCGAGTTGAAGACCGTGATAGATTTTCTCATCGAAAAGAAAAAGGAAGGCCAGTTTCGCGTGATCTGGTCCAGCTTCGAGCAGGCGGTCAATCTTCTGGTCAATCAGGAAGTGCATGTCATGGATTGCTGGGAGCCGATGGTGTTTGTCGCCAACCAGAAGGGCGCGAATGTCAAATATGCATCGCCCAAGGAAGGCTATCTGCTTTGGGCGATGGCGGCCTACTTGGTCAACAACCCTGAGCGGACCGAGTCTGAGACCGAGGCGGCCTACGCCCTGCTCGATTTCATGCTGGGGCCTTGGTACGGTGCGACCATCACGCAGAGCCGTGGTTATATGACCAATCCGCAAGCGAGCGACTTCGCGGCGCAAAGCGATCTGTTCGACGCCGACGCGGCCCAGCGGATCGCTGCGATCGACGCGGGCGTGAAAGACCGTTTCGCCTTCGGCGGAACCTGGCAGAACCGCTGGCCCACTGAAGTCGACCTCTACGAAGAGGAATGGCAGCGGTTCAAGGCCGCATGAGTCGACAGACGGCCTCTGACAAGCGGGCGGTGCCGGGGATATCCTTCCCGGCGCTTCTCCGCGCTGTCTCGGTTGCGGGGCCGGTAATCATCGTGGCCGTTTTGATTCTCGGCCCGCTGGCGATGATGGCCATTGTCAGCTTCTGGACCAAAAGCGGCTTTTCGATGAAGCCGGATTTTTCGCTCAAGGCCTATGAAACTTTCCTTGGCGGGGTGCGCTTTTCGGTCTTCCTGCGCAGCATCTGGGTGGCGGTCAGCTCGACTGCGATCATGCTTCTGATCGCGTATCCATTGGCGTATTTCATTGCGCGCCACGTCCGCGCTGATGCCGTGCGCAGCATTCTGTTTATTTTCTCGGTACCGTTTCTGGTCAACTACATCCTGCGCACCTTCGCCTGGGCCGACATCCTTGGCCGGACCGGCTGGATCAATCGGGCCCTCGTCGGAAGCGGCTTTGCCGAGGAGCCTTTGGACTGGCTTCTATACAGCGATTTTGCTGTCTATCTTGGGCTGGTCACGGCCTACATGCCCTTCATGATCTTTCCCATTTGGCTGTCCCTGTCGGGGATCGACAGGCGCTTCGAAGAAGCCAGCTGGATGCTTGGCGAGGGACCCTGGCGCAGCTTCTGGCGCGTGACGCTACCGCTGTCGCTTCCGGGAGTTTTCGCCGCCGCGATTTTCGGCTTTGTCGGCGCTTTCGGGGAGTTCGCGATTTCGACGGTGCTGGGTGGGACCGGCTATCAGCTGCTCGGCAATTCGATCACCAGTGCGCTTGACGTCATCAATTATCCTCTGGCCGCTGCCATGTCGACATTCACCGTCGCTGTGATGGCGCTTTTGCTGGTCGTGTGGTTCAGGCTCTTCGATGTGAGGCTGTTCCTCGGCAAGATCATGGGGCGTGCATGAACATGACCGCAGGAAACTCGACTTTGACGCGTGCAGTCATATGGGGCTTTGTTCTGCTCTGTCTGCTCTTTCTTTATGCGCCCCTTCTGCCGCCGATGATCCGGTCGATGGACGGCGATGGCGGTGCGTTCTCCGCCTATGGCGCGATCTTGGCCGATGCCGTTTTGATGGAGGGGATCGCGAACACCGCCCTTGTCGGAGGCCTCGTCGCACTGATCGCCCCGATGCTGGCGCTTGCGCTGGCCCAGGCGCTGCGGGCCTGGCGCCGTCCGCGACTGATCCTGGCATTGGTGATGCTGCCGCTCTTCGTGCCGGGCGTGTCGATGGGGGTCGCAACGGCGCTGTTTTTCCGTGTCCTTGGGCTGGAGGCGTCTGTCGCGTCAATGGTCATGGTGCAAGTCCTCTGGGCCTTGCCCTTCGCAACGCTGGTCATCGTGACCGTCATGGCCAGCTTCGACCAGATTTATCTCGAGGCGGCCTATATGCTGGGCGCAAATCGCAGACAGGCCTTCATAGAAGTGGAGTTGCCGCAGGTCTGGCCAGGGTTGATGGGCGCTTCCATCTTTTCGCTCATCCTGTCGTTCAACGAAACGATCAGAACATCTATCGTGCAAGGGGGCGAGAATACGGTTCAAACCTATCTTTGGTCGCAGTACCAGCAGGTCGGGCTCAGCCCGCCGCTCTATGCGCTGATGACCCTGCTCATCGTCTTTACGCTGGTGTTGGTCGGGCTGCTCGCCGTGCTGGACCGCAGAAAGAGCGCGACCGGACAATGACAGACCCGGCTGCAAGCCCGACACCGCGCCGTTCTCGCGGGGCAATGGTGCCGACGTCAGGTCGAGGAGGCCGCGCGCGCCGCCTGATCGTAAAATCCGGAAAGTCCGCGCAGTACCGTTGCGATCCTGCGCAGTTCGTCCGGATCGCTTTCGAGGGACCGGACCGTGTCGAGAAGGCAGCGCTCGCGCAGTTCGGCATAAGCGGTGCAGACACGCCGGCCCTCGTCGGTCGTCATGTAGAATCGCTCTTTCCCGCGCCGCTCGCCTTCGACGAGGCCACTACGGACCAGCTTCTTCAGCGCATAGTTGACTGTATGCTGGTCCTCTATGTTGAGCACGAAGGCGACATCCGCCACGCGTTTTGCGCGGCCACGATGGTTGACGTTGTGCAAGACCAGGATGTCGAGCGGATTGAAATCGGAATGCCCGATGACAGCCGACATGCAGCGCGTCATCCAGCGGCTGAAGGCATTGTAGGAGACGATCAGACCGTATTCATATTCCGAGACTTGCCAGCCTTCGGATTGCGCCAGATGCTGGGACGAAACGATCATGGATTGCTCGCCCGGCATCATGCGGGTGACTTCGTCGATCAGGGAAAGGCGGGGAGTGTTGGTCATGCAATACCTAGCGGCTGTTCCGGTGCGGATACGGCAGCATGCACCGTGCTTTCTCAAAATGCCAGCGGGCCGTGGGGTGTGGTATGGAGGTGATTGAGATCCGTCCGCTGGCTGATAGCGCGGTGACCTTCGATCTGGACGTAAGGCCCGGCGCCCGTGCAGCTGCGCGCGTCCATGCCGCGGTTGCGGCGATCAGGGCCGCGGTCGCGGAAGGCGCACTTGATGCCTCGGTCGATCCGGTCGGAGCCTTCGCGAGCATGACGGTGCATTACGATCCCCTGCAATCCGCGCAGGCCGACCTGGTGGACTTCGTCATCCAGCGGCTGAAGGTCACAAGCGAGGCAGCGGCAGTTTCAACCCGCCTCTGGCGCCTGCCATGCTGCTATGACGGCCCCCACGGCGCTGACCTCCAAGATCTGTCCCAGCGTCTGGGCCTTGCGCGGGACGCCATCATAGAAAGCCACCTTGCCTGCATTTTCGATATATTCGCGATCGGGTTCTTGCCGGGCCTGCCATTCATGGGCGAGTTGCCCGAAAAGTTGTCCCTGCCGCGCCGCAGCAGTCCGCGCCAGCGAGTTCCAAAGGGGTCCGTGGCCATCGCCAAGGGGCTCTGCGTAATCTATCCGGGTGCCAGCCCCGGAGGCTGGCATATCGTCGGGCAATGTCCCGTGCCACTGTTCGATGTTCGGCGAGAGGTGCCGGCGCTTCTGGCCGCTGGCGATCGGGTGACGTTTGACCGCGTTACCGAGGATCGGCACGCGCAGATCATCGAAGCGCTCGCCAAGAAGGATATGGATCCCTGCGAATTTCTCGAGACAGGCAGCGAGGGATGAGCGTTCTTGTGGTGCTCGACCCCGGTTCGCGGACGCTGGTGCAGGACCTTGGCTTTCGTGGCGGGCGGGATCGCGGCGTGCCGCGCTCGGGCGTGTTGGACCGTGACGGGCTGACATTGCTCAACGGGCTTCTGGGCAATCCGGCGGGCACCGCCGCGCTGGAGATCGCTGTCACCGCGCCGCGTTTCAGGGTCGAGGATGGGCCGGTGCGCATCGCCTGCGGGGCTGGGCTGTCGGGCCATGTGCTGCGGGCTGGCGAGAAGGTCGGATTGGATGAGTGGAGCGCCGTGACGCTGGCTTCGGGGGATGAACTGGTCCTGCTCGCGCCGGCGCGCGGCGGCACGGCCCTGCTGGGGATCAAGGGCGGGCTGAACCTTCCCCGACTCTTTGACAGCCACGCCACCCTTCTGACCTCTGTGATAGGCGGCCTCGAAGGGCGGGCGCTACGCACTGGAGACCGTCTACATATTGCCGCGGCGGCCTGCGACAGCGCTCCGATGCGGCTCTCCGGCAGGCTCAAGCCGTTTGGGTGTATTCGGGTTGTGTTGGGGCCGCAGGCGGAATGGTTTTCGGATGCGGCGCTTCAAGAGTTCCTGTCCGCCGACTGGCTCGTCACGCCCGCGCTGGACCGGATGGGCATGCGTCTCTTGGGTCCAGCGCTTGCGCATTCCGAACGCGGCGCCGATATCATCTCGGACGGTGTCGTGCCTGGCGCGATCCAGGTTCCAGCCGAAGGCCAGCCAATCGTGCTGCTCGCAGATGCACAAACCACGGGAGGATATCCCAAGATCGCGACGATCATATCCGCCGACCTGTCTGCAGTAGCCCGCATGGTACCCGGTGACAGGTTGCGATTCCGCGCCATCTCCGTGGCCGAGGCCGAAGAGGCTGCCCGCGACCACGCCCGCGCTTTGGAAAGAATTTGCGAGAGCGCGGAAGCTATGCCTGTATCGCCCAGCGAGGCGCTCTACAGATGCAACCTGGTTTCGGGCGGCGTAAATGCCCGCCAACCAGATCATTTCCCCGGCCATCTCGAGCCGAGGACGGGAGGTACATGATGACGAAGATCAATCTAAACGCCGACATGGCCGAAAGCTGGGGCCCCTACACAATTGGTGCGGATGACGCACTAATTGGGATTGTCGGCAGCGCCAACATCGCCTGCGGTGCCCATGCGGGGGAGCCGCGCATCATGGATGCGACCTTGCGCGCGGCGCAGCGGCAGGGCGTGTCGGTCGGTGCGCACCCCGGTTATCCGGACCTCAAGAATTTCGGGCGCGTCCCGATGGACCTGCCGCCTGAGGTGTTGCGGGCCGAGCTCTGGGCGCAGATCGGCGCGCTTTGCGCCATCGGCAAGGTCCGTGGCTGGCCGGTGACGCATGTGAAGCCGCATGGTGCGATGAACAATCAGGCGGGCAAAGATCCAGCACTGGCCCGCACGATTGCCGAGGCGATAGCCGAATATGACAGCGATCTGATCCTGCTGGCGCCGATCATGTCGCCTCTGGCTAGTGCCGGGCAGGATGCCGGACTGCGCGTCGCGCTGGAGGTGTTCGCGGACCGCAGCTATGAGCCCGACGGCCAACTGACTCCACGCAGCCTACCCGGCGCGGTCATGCACGAGTTGGGGCCAGTGCGGAAGCACTTGTTGAGCATGCTTGAAAGCAGTGTGATCCTGTGCCGAGACGGCACACGCATCGAGGCGGAGTTCCACAGCATCTGCGTGCATGGGGACGGCCCCGCAGCGCTCGCCATCGCCGAGGCGGCAAGACAATGCATCATCGATACGGACCACATTCCCGCGACATTGCCGGAGACCCTCGGCCAATGAGGCCGCTTTGACCCTTTGTGCTTGGTCGTGCGCAATTCTGCCCGCCGATTGCGTTCGGCGGCGATCAGGCCGTCGATAGCGGTGTATTGAAAGCGCCGCATCTTATCACCCGTTATGTCAATGAGAGTCGCGAGCTTAACATTGATCTGAATGAGATTTTCGGGGCAACCATCCGGTTTAGGGCAATTTTATACGGCTTTGGCGTTTAGGCTATGCTTCCAGTTCCAAGGCAGACTTTCGTGGATGCGCGAAACAGACATGTCAGGTAACCGGGCGAGGACATCGGCCAGTCAGGCCGGCGGGTCGAAGTCGTTCATTTTTGCGATGACGATGAGGGTATATAATCGGAGAGGCGGTGGCGTCGGACATTTGAGATCCCGATATCGCTCAGGGTGTGGAACCTCAACAGGTTGTTCCGATCCAATCCTAGTCGACTGATCAGCGGATGTGATTTTAGCGCCGAGTGTGATCGGTACCAATTGTAGAGGTGGGTCCAGACTGGCAGGTCCGCCGCGCGGTCCTCTGATGGTCGGTAGGCGCGGGCATAGCTGGGGTCCGCTTGCAGCATTGCCGCCGTGGCACGGCATTTTTCGTAGCGGACGTTGGCTTCGTGTTGAAAGCCTGGGCAGGTTTCAACCGGATGTCTTCTTCACGAATTTGGACTTCAGGCCCATCTGGCCGATTCCCGGAATTTTGCAGTCAATGTCGTGATCCCCGTCCACAAGTCGAATATTGCGAACCTTCGTCCCGACTTTCACGACGGACGAGGATCCCTTGACCTTTAGATCCTTGATTACCGTGACGACGTCACCATCGCTCAGAATATTGCCTACGCTGTCGCGCACAATCGGCTCCCCGTTCGACGACGCCCCCGGCTCCCATTCGTGACCACATTCCGGGCAGGTCAATAATGCGTCCATCTGATAGGTGAAAGCGGAAGAGCATTCGGGACAAGGCGGCAATATATCGTTCATAAGAAACCTATAGCTCCCCCGATGGCGGCACGCCAATACTCTCTTAGAGAGTAGACGGTCCTCAACGGACCTCGACGAAAGGCGCAGCGTTGATCCGCAGATTGCCGCAGCGGACTGCCAAACCAATATCTGGCCGCCCTGCTTATGCGGCGAGCCGCTTTTCAAGGTCCAGCCGCATCGTAGCCATGCCCCGACGACGGGACAATTCTTCGTAGCCGGCCGAGAGATAGGCGTTGAAAGCCGGCGCGTTCTCGAGGTCCACCTTCAAGGTCAGGATCAGCGCGCCGAGTTCCCGCGCCGCCTGCTCCACGCGCTTCGTCAGCTCCGCAGCAGCACCGCCGCGCGCCTCTTCGGCGAGATAAACGTAGGTGAGGTGTCGCACTTCCGGTCCGACTCCCTCCCTCAGGGCGAAAAATCCCACGTCTCGTCCGGCATCGTCCTGCAGGTAGAAAGAGACGTCCTCACGATCTCCAAGCCACTTATGATGCCATTCCATCTCGTCGAAGGGCACTTTTGCATTAGGATTGAGCAACGGTATTTCCGAGTCTGGCAGCATCGTTGCCAAGGGGGTGAGATCGCAGTCACTGTTTCGACGCAGGGTGAGTGCCATGGGTCCTTCCTCCGGCTGGGCCCGGCGGCAGCCCGCCGGGGCGCATCATGAAAGCCGCGCGCTTCGCACAGATGATTTGTCTTAGTCAACCCGGGAGGGGCCATACCGGCAATCGCGACCACGTCAGGGCTCAGGGGAGATGTAAACATGCACGGCCGGGCAGTGGTTTGGCTTCTGAACGAGGAGATATTCAACAGTCTCGACGACGCACGGCGCAAGCTGGCCCTACGGCGCTACGACTACTACACAGTCGGACCCCACCCGTCGCTGCGTAACCAGACAACCCAACAAGCGCGCCCAGCGCTTGAACAATTTGAGGACTCCTCGCCCGGCGCGCATGCGCCAGGCGAGGAACCAGACTATCCAAACTCAAACCGCAGTCTCTCGCAGCGAACGACGGACCGGCGGGGGTAGGTCATTGGCGTGATAATATTCTCGAAGCCGGACTGAATGCGGGGTTTTCCTTGGACGACATGGTTCGGTCTTCAAACCGACGCGTTCGACCTCTTCAGAAGTTCATGTCCGGCTTCGAGCCAATTCCGGGATCACAGCCGATACCATCAGATGGAACCTCAGAGATCATATCCGTCCAACCAACAGGCGCGCCCGGTGCTCCGAGCGGATTGTCCGGCAGCCTGGCAAGTCGCCGACGTGACGTGGACTGATTGATAAAGAAGTTTGGGTCTCTTGAGCGACCATAAATGGCGCTGACTTTGAGAATCGGACAACTTTATGGTACTTTCATGTTTCTATTTTGAACGAATAGAACTCGGTGTGATCATGTTAAAGTGTGTCGCCATTTTTCTGACCCTCATGATGGGTCTTGGTCCTACACCTGCACAGTCGGACAGCTTGGACCGCATCCTTAACGGCGTTCGGATAATCAACGAGGCCGACCGGGTGCTGCGGCAAGGGCAAGATGCCACGCGGACGCCCGGCACCGCTCAAAATTCTCAAAGGTCTGCGCCGCGAGAGCTTCAGCAACCGGGCATGTCGCGGCGGGATATCAGGGAAATACAGTCATTACTGTCACAGGCCGGCTATGATCCGGGACCTGCAGACGGAATTATGGGCCAGCGTACCCGCAACGCAATCAGGGCATTCCAGCGTGACCGGGGAATTCAGGCAACTGGTCGACCAAGCCGAAGCCTGCAGGAGGACTTGCGTTGGGTCGCGTCCCAAAACCCTGTCCAGCGCGATCGCAGCACGTCCTCATCCGGTCCGAGCTTTGATTGCGGCCGCGCATCGACGCCGACCGAGTTTGCAATCTGCGGGTCGCCACAACTTGCTGAATTGGATCGAGCGATCGCGCGAAACTATTCCGTTGCTTTGCGTAGTTCGAATTCCAGCACCGAGGCGCAAGTCAGGAACAGCCAAAAAGCTTGGCTCGCGCAGCGCAATGCCTGTGGCGCTGATGTCCAGTGCCTCGTCGGCTCGATGGCGGCACGGTCTCAGAAGCTCGTGATCATCGCATCGAATGGAGAAGGTGGAACCGCTTCCGCTTATGGGACGATTTCAGACCCGGATGATGACAGAAGTATCGCAGGTATTACAGATGATGGCGGCGGTGCACCGACTTCCGCAGAGGATATCTTCATTGCCTACATGGGAGGATACCTGAATCGCGAGTGGAAAAATCAAAGTCGAGGTCAAAATCCAACGGATACCGTCATATCTCTTGTTGGCACACAACTCTTGGGAACACAGCTCGAAGAGGCGTTGCTGGCGTCATTTCCGCTCACCGAGTGGGATATACGTGATGCTCTCATGCGCGCCAATGTACAGCCCTCGGAAACGCTTGATCGCCTGCTCTCCAAGGGTCAGGTCTCATCGCTTGCTCGACTCAGAGAATTCTTGCGAATGGACCAGAATGAATTTGCTCAAAGGCGGATAGAAAGTGAGCTTCGGCAGACTCTGATTGAAAAAGTACGCGCGAGTGCACGAGAAGCCGTGGACGTCATGCTGGTCTGCTCGGTCAATGTTGGGGCTTATGATTTCGATCGTCAGCTATACCCGCTCGATAAGGGGGATGTCGAAAGGTGTTTTGAGGCGGAGCCAAATGCTGTCGGTAATGTAGTGGGCCTCAAGGTGCAGCTGCCGATTGAAGCCCAATCCAGGCCGGAAACTTTCCCGATCGATCCTGCGAGCGCGGAGCAGATCGTGGAGCGTATCGGCGGAGCACGCTTCGCGATCGCAATGCCTGCTACACTGCGCGGATACCTCGCAGAAGAAAGTAACGGGCGCCCTGCCTTGAGGGTAACGGCGACAGTGACTGGCCCCTTAGAGATGCGCTCAGCCTTTGATCTGTCCGAGGTGCTCTACCGATTTTCAGAATCCGACCTCAGGGATATCGATGATACTCCCGAGGCGCGGCGCTTGGCCGACCTAGATCGGGCGTGGTGGCTGGAAAGCGCTGATGAAGTGGCAGTGGTCGCTGCCCGCGCGCAACAGATCAGTCTCGACGATCTTGCCAAGCAGGAACTGTTCTCCGGCGAGACCGGTCTGAAGTTTGCCTTCCGAACCAACTACGATGAAAAACTGGTTGCGTCAGGGCGCTCACTTTCTGATTTCGTTCATCTGCGAAACCGCGACCTGCACATCGTGGCCCAGGCTCTTGGTATGCCGCTTGATGCCATCATATATACCGCAGTTCCGGCGCCATCCTCGGTATCGGCGTTCGATAGCGTCATTTTGCTGCTCCCGCAGTCGGCTGAGGCTTACCCCGTCGATCAGGCACTGCCTGCATATGAAAACAGAGACGGAGGGCGTCCGTTTTCAAATCTTGAGATAGCAGTTACCGCAGAGCGTATTGTGACCATACCCGGTGGGTCTGAGTACCTGGTATTGGCGGGTCATCCCAGGCGGCTTGTCATCCGCCGTTCGAACAACAAGATTCGATGGCAAGATGCGCCCGAGATAGCGCATGTCATGTTCTCTGAAACGGAGCGGCAAGACTACGAGAGCGTGGATCTCGCTTGGCAGTCTGACCTGATCCTCGATGCCGAGGACTTCGTCGAGCTTCCCCCGACGGAAATTATCCAGCAACAGGTGGAAAACAGCTGGATAGGGGGCTCTGATGCCTTCGCCAAGAGAGCTGCCGCTGCGGAACTCCTCGCGTTGTCGAGAGAGCGCGCAAATGCCTCCTCGGCTCCTTGGGTGAAGGCTGGCATCCGTATGGACGCATATGACTTCGATCGAGAAGGATGGCCGGTCAGAGGCATAAGTCTGAGCTTCAACGAAGGAGCGCCCGAAGCCGACCGAGCGATGTCGATCACGGTGATGAGTGATGCCGATGATCGCGGTATTTTCATTCCGGCGCCTCCCGATGTGGCGCAGGCCCTACAAAACAACTCTGAATCCTTCCCCAAGCTCGATGCACTTATGTCCATCAGAGTTACGGGTGTGGATACGTCCTACGGCCCCAACCTTGGGGAGCATATCACGTTGCTTTACGAGCCGGTTGAGGTCGTGTTGTTCGATGCCGGTAATAGTCAGCTTGTCCTTGAGGACCAGGACATATTGCTACGCCACCATTATGCGGATCCCGAGGCCATGGCGCAATCTCGGGATGATGCGCCTGAAACAGATGATGTGTCGATATCGTCTGGCTCGTTCTCTATTCTGGATGTCGCCATCGGTGATGATTTCCAATCTGCTGTAGACACCTTGGGCGCCCGAATTGGCGCGGACATGCGTTACCAGGCAACGGTGGAAGGTCGGCAAGAATACGTGAAGCAGAATAACGTTAGAGCGGTCGAGAACTTCGACGCCTATCACAGCGCCATTTTGTTGGAGGCCTCCGGAAAGAAAGAGCTCGTTGCGATCTACCATGAAGCTCCGGGGCTCGAAGATACCGTAACCGCGGTTTCAAGGACGCGCCTTTTCCCGGAAGGCGATGGACCCACGTGGGAACAGCTTCGCACGCAACTATTGGGAACTTATGAAACGGTAAGCACTGCAACGTTGCCAGAAGAGGGACACCCGACCAACATTGAGATTTGGGACTGGCCGCCGGATACCGACCTCCGAGCGATACCCCCGGATCAGAGGACTTGCATGCGTTCGGTGATGACTGGCAGCAAGGGTAATGCCCGCGCCATGGTTCGGGACAAGAAAAAGCGTACACAGGGATATTTCGCTCCCGTGGACACTCGTGCGGCGTGGTTTGATGAGAATGGTGATGTAGCCGTGCCGTCGGTAGCGAGCCCGTTATCGCTGCCACAGTTATTTGATGATGCCGCGGAATGCCCGGACCATGAAGTGATGGTGCTTGTCTTGAGCTATGGTGAAGACGGAAAAATCGTGGAATTCCGCCAAACTATCTCCAATCCAGCTGCCATGAATAGGCTTGCTGAGAAGCTGAGGGACGAGGCCGCTGAGGTTCAGACACCGGAGACAGAGGATTTTGATCTTTGACGGGGAACTCGGCCAAGTGTCGTCAGGTACTTCTTCCGCGCGGAGTGCGTGAACGCATACAGGTTCCCGACACTTGCAGATGCGGTCGAAAAAGCCAGAAACTTTAAGCCGATTGGTTAAGCTACTAGCAGACGCGCTTCGTGTCTTCGCAGACACATCCGCGCCGTGTCGCCATAGGCGGTCAGGTTCGCGCGCAGTTCAGGGAAGATGTTGAACATCTCTTCGCGCGCTTGATCCGAGATTGCAGCGAGTCCGACATCGCCTGCATGAAAGCTCTCGGTGGCGGCGCCTTCGGCATAAACGATCTCGTGCTGATCGAACATCATGTGGAAATAAGTGACTTTTTCGCGCTCGGCCACGCGCACGTCGATCCCGTCCACCAGATGCTTTGCCGCGACCAGCACCTCGTCGTAGCCAAAAAGCAATTCGGCCTTGTAGTCGGTGAACAGCAACCGGTGTTGCGGCGACACCAGAAGAGGACGGCGCGCGCCGTCCATCACTGTGGAATTCACCGCGATAGGTGCCTGATTACCCAGGCCCTTAACCGTGCGGCGGCCCATCCAGCGAATGGGCTGGGGCCCGCGATCGCGGGTGATCACCATGTCGCCCTTGCGCAAGGTTTCAATCGCCCGCTCACCATGCGGCGTCAGAATACGCGTGCCAAGGGTAAAGCAAATGATGTTCTCGATTTCCGAGAAGTTGACTACCGTCCCGTCGGCCATGGCGAAATTGCCCGACAGCCCACCCGCTGTGTCATCTGTGTTGGAGAATGTGATGTCATCATAAGACACATCAGACGTCAGTTGCAGCGTGTCGCCACTGATTTCGCCGCCTTCGCCACCGACGATGTCGATGGTACCGGCGCCGGCCTCGCCCAGATCGCCCAGTACAAAAATGTCGTCGCCGTCGCCGCCATAAGCTACATCGCCTTCGGCCAGATATATTTCGTCATCGCCGAGTCCGCCGAAAAACACGTCCGCGCCAGTGCCGCCGATCAAGGTGTCGTCGCCCGCCTCGCCATAGAGCGTGTCGTTGCCTGCGCCGCCGTCGATGCTGTCGGCGCTGCCGGAGGTGTCGGTAGGGATCGTGTCGAAATGCACGTCGGAGACATTGACGCCCTGGGTGCCGGTCTGCCCGTTGGAATAGACGATCTCGATGCTCTGGACAGGACCTTCGATCTCGACCAGCACCGAGCCGTTGGCGTCGTCGGGATCGTCAAGACTCGATCCGGCTGTGACGGTGCTGTCGATGACCGCATCGTCACCGGCCGCTGTCAGGGTGACAGGCACCGGGTTGCCGTCGGCATCGAAGGCATTCACAGAGACAATATCGGTGTGGTTGCCTCCGAAAGCGTCGATATCGTTGAGGCGGAAGAAGACATTCTGGACCTCGTCGGTCACGCTGCCGGACGCTGCCGCAAAGTCAATCGTGGTGGTCGAGGAGCGCCCGTCGCCATTCGCGAAGAGATAGAGGCTTGAATTCGTGTCGAACGGCTCGCCATTCTGGGTATAGAGCGTGTCGGTCGTTTCAACCTCGAAGGTCGGGTTGTTGTTGCCGTCATTGACGAAGCTGACGGTGACGTCCATCTCACCGGTATTCTGGGTGAAACCCGCCGATATGTCGTCTCCATCCGCGCCTTCGCCATCCCAGTTGAGCGACTCGGCAGGATCTACCGTAGGCTGCGTGTCGCCGTAGATTACGTCATCGTCGTTGCCGCCGCCGAGCGTGTCGGCGCCACCGCCACCGTAAATCTGGTCGTTGCCATCACTGCCGGTGACGATATCGTCACCGTCACCTGCAAAGACCGTGTCGGCCCCCGCGGTGAGGCTTTCGCTGTCAATGTCCAGATAGGCACCGTTGATTATGTCAGCACCCGCAGTGCCGTCGACCACGTCGCCGGTCGTGTCGGGTTCGACATAGTCGTCGATCTTGAAGGCGGGATCGCCTGCGGTGACGTCCGGGTCGGTGTCATAGTCGATGGTTTCGTAGCTGCGGCCGACAACGAGTGGGGTTTCGGACAAAGTATAATAGCCCGCCGCAGGGCCCGCATCGACGCGCAGGGTGACAACGTTGAACACCTCGCCCGTCACGGTGTCGCGGATAGTCCAGCTTTCCTCGGCATAGATCAGGGCGCCAGTCGAGGTGTTTCCGCCGATGGTGATGGTGGCAGTGGCCGTTTCGTTGCCAGCGGCATCGCTGTCGAGCGTCTGACCTTCGAGGCCGATTTCGGTGTCGGTGATGGTCGCCATGCCGGAGGGGAACGCCTCACCCGACCAGGTCCGTGTATTGCCTATGGTCGTCGATAGAACCCCGAGGGGGTCCGTATCGTAAACGCTTACCGTATAGGTTGGCATGGCTCTGCTCCTTGCTCGCGGCCGCCGGTCTTGTGCCGACTGGTCGGATGGGGCAGTTTCGTGCTTAACTTACCCAATCATTTTGAACGTGAATACACAGCGTGCATGGCTGGAAAGAGGAACGGGTCAGGCGAATTTTAGTTGAATTCGGGCGAATTCGGGGCGGTGCAGCTGGCCACGGTAACCAGATTGAGGCAAGTCGGGTCTTTCGAAAGCCACCGGTCCAGCACCGCAAAAATCGTCCGCTGAGGCGGTTTTTACACGGTTGATCGGCGGCGGCCTGGCCGTGACTTTGCAAAGGTCGCAACTGCGCGTCTCCGCCATGCCTTTTCATTGTAGCTTCGGTCAAGAAGGATCCAAGGCCGATCTCGGATGCTGAGCCACCCCTGACTCCGTGCCATTTCAAGGTTGGTATGTCGTTTGAGAAGGGCATGGCGAATTGGGGGATCGATCATGGAGATACCAAGTCTACCTGGTTGCATCTTTCAGAAAGGCGGGAGCCACCGAGAGAAGAGTTGCAAGATCAGATGTACTTGTCGCCGCCGCAATTCCGGTATCGTCTGCAAATTCTAGATCAGCACGAGGATTGTTTCTGGGGTAGGTCAAACTGGACGAAGATACGGGACTCAGGTCAGAGTTTGCGATCAAAACCGGACTGCCTGTTTTGTTCCCGATTTTCCAGGCTTCGCGATATGCTGAAAATGATCAGGCAGCTGGCCTCAGTCCATCGCGCCCAGGATCCGCGCCAGATTGCTGAACCGTGCGATGAGCGAGAATACGGTGATGTTCACGGCCAGGAACAGCACGGCGATCGAGGCGATCACCGGCGTATAGCCATAGCGCAGCGCGTTGAAGATCTTGACCGGGAGCGTCTCGACCGTGAAGCCGACTGTCATCAGCGCGATGATGTATTCATTGAGGCTGAGCACGAAGCAGAAGGCGAACCCCGCCAGCGCGAAGGGCGCCGCGATGGGCGCGATCACGGTGCGAAAGACCGTCCAGCCCGAGGCGCCCATCGTCTCCGCGGCTTCGATCAGCGCCTTGTCTATGCTTTCCAGCCCCAGCGAGATGGTAACGAGGGGCAGGGCGAGCAGGAAGATCGCATGCGCGATGATGACGTTGATCATCAGCCCGTTCACGCCCACGCTCGAGAAGAAGATGAGGAATGCCAGCGCCATGATGACCGGCGGCAGGATGAAGGGCGCGATCCCCAGCGCAAAGAGCGCGCGGGCATAGCGCAGACCATGGCGCCACGCCATGTAGGCGACGGGCAGCGCGACGGCGGTGGCCAGAAGCGCCGAGAGCGCGGCGATGCTCAGCGAGTTGACGAGCGCCCCGAACCAGTCCGCCTCGCCGAAGATCGCCCCGTACCAGCGGAGCGAGAAGCCGCGGGGCGGGAAGGCGAGGAACTTCTGCGCGTTGAACGAGACCGCCGTGATGACGATGATCGGGCCGATCAGGAAGAGGGCGAAGGTCGCCATGTAGGCGCGGCGCAAAAAGGTGCCGATCATGTCTCGCTCCTCCGGCCCAGCCACGAGACGCCGGCGATCACGCTGGCGCTGAGCACCAGAAGGACCACGGCCAGCGCCGAGGCGAAGGGCATGTTGAAGTTGAAGATCGCCTGATCGGTGATCAGCACCGAGAGCGTCCAGTGCTGCGGCGCGCCCAGCACCTGCGGCACGATGATGGCGCCCAGCGTCAGCACGAAGACGGTGACGCTGCCCGAGATGATGGCCGGGCGCGTCACCGGAATGACCACGGTGAAAAAGGTGCGCAGCGGCGACGCGCCCAGCGTGCGTGCAGCCTCGAGCAGGCTGCGGTCCATCCGGCTGAGCGCGGGGAACAGCAGCAGCACCGAGAAGGGAATGGTGAGATAGACCAGCGCCGCCACGACCGCGCCCGCCGAGGGCGTCATGGAGAAACTGTTCTCGACGATGCCCATCCATTCCAGGATATTGCCGATGCCCGAGGTGCGCGACAGCAGGATCTGCCAGCTGAACGCGATCAGCACCTCCGACAGCGACAGCTGCGCGAGGATGTAGATCAGCCAAAGATCCTGCGCCTTGCGCCGGAACGTGGTCAGGAAATACGTGAACGGAAAGGCGACGGCCATGCTGATCGCTGCGATCAGCGCGCAGAGCCCGGCAGAGAAAAGCGCGCGCTCGATGTAGAACCACGTCGCAAACCGCTCGAAATGTTGCAGATCGAAACCGAGGCGGAAGTCGGCATCGTCGGCGGGGCTGGCCACGCTGACGGCAAGGATCAGCGCGAAGGGGATGGCGAAGAAGATGCCGATCATCACCGAAGAGGGGATGAGGGCGAGATAGGGGGCGAGGCCGGGCTTGCGCATCAGCGCCTCACGGCGCCAGGACGCTGCACGCGTCCTTGGGCATTTCGATATGCACGTCCTGCCCGATCTCGACCTCGGGCCAATCCTTGGGCGTCAGAACCGAGATCACCTCATGCCCGTCGCAATCGCAGAGGATCTCGATCGTGGCGCCGATATCGCGCACGAAGGTGACGCGTCCCTTGACCGCATTTTCGGGGGCGGGCGCACTGGAAGGGCGCACGAAGATCTCCTCGGAGCGGGTCATCAGCACGACCTCGTCACCCTTGGCAAAGCCATGTGCGTTGGTGCCTATGTTCAGTGTGGTCCCGGCGACCTCGGCTGTGCTCGCGCCCGTCATACGGGCGGGCAGCAGGTTTGATGTGCCAATGAAATCTGCGACAAAACGGTCCACGGGCTTCTTGTAAATCTCCATCGGGCTGCCGGATTGCAGCACCTTGGCCTTGCCCATGACGACGATCGTGTCGGCCATTGTCATCGCCTCGGTCTGATCGTGCGTCACGACCACCGTTGTGATGCCAAGCTCCTGCTGCAACTTGCGCAGCTCGATCTGCATGGCCTCGCGCAGGTTGGCATCGAGCGCCGACATCGGCTCGTCCAGCAGGAAAACCTGGGGGTTGAGAGCAAGAGCGCGGGCGATGGCGACGCGCTGGCGCTGGCCGCCCGAAAGCTGGCTGATCCGGCGGTCCGTCATGCCCGGCAGGTGCATCATGTCGAGCAGTTCACGCGCACGGTCCTCGCGCTCGCTCCGCGAATGGCCGCGGATGCGCATGGAGTAGGTGATGTTCTCGCCTACCGTGAGGTGCGGAAAGAGCGCGAAGGATTGGAAGACCATGCCAATCTCGCGCTGGTGCACCGGCACATGGGTCATGTCACGCCCACCCATGGTGATGGAGCCGCTGGTCGGCTCCTCCAGCCCCGCGATCATGCGCAGGAGGGTGGTCTTGCCGCAGCCCGACGGTCCGAGAAAGCAGACCATCTCGCCATCCTTGAAGGTGAGATTCACGTCCTCGACGGCGGTCACGCTGCCGAATTTCTTGGTGACGCCGTTGATGGTAAGGCCGGTCATGCAGGTATCCTTGAGTGGGATCGGTCCGCCCCATCAGGTGGGGCGGGCCGGGGAAGCATCGCTTAGCCCGCGATCATCTGGTTCCAACGGTCAGAGATGAACGCGCCATGCTCGCCATACATCTCGTAGCGCGGGATGATGGGGGTGGTATCGCTCGACACGGCGGCCAGTTCCTCGGGGGTGAGGTCCGTCAGCTCGGGCTTGACGACGGGCGATGTGCCCACCTTGCGCGCGAGGGTGGCCTGCGTTTCCGGCTTGGACATATAGTTGATGAAGGCCGCGATCTCGTCATCGGCCTCGGCATATTCCGGCACGATCCAGTAGCCACTGTCGAGGATGCCGCCCTCTTTCGGGAAGGTCGACACGACGGGGAAACCCTCGGCCGCCGCCAGCCCGGCAACATCGTGGTAGTACTGGCCCATCGGGATTTCGCCCTGCTGCAGCGCCTGCTGGAAGCTGCCCTCGTCCTTGTACCAAAGGCGCACGTTCGGCACGACTTCGGAGAGCTTGTTGAACACTTCCCCGATGCCTTCCTTGGTCGCCAGAATGTCGGTGCCGCCGAAATAGGTGGTGGCGGTGACTTCCAGCAGGAAGGAGTTGGTGGCCAGGCCCAGAAGGCCGATCTGGTCCTCATACTGGCTGTCCCACAGTGCCTCCCAGCTGGTGGGTGCCTCGGGGATGACGTCCGAGTTGGTGCAAAGCGTGATGTACCACGACACGCCGCCGACGCCGTAAAGGCCACCATCGTCATAGCGATCCTTGAAGGTGTCGGTCAGGTTGGCGAGGTTCGGGATCTTGCTCTCGTCGATGGTCTTGAAGACCTTCTGCTTGGCGCCCTCGCGGCGCGGCGTGCCGGCCATCAACGACACATCTGCCGGTGCCGTCTTGGCGCGCGCGGCGTTCTTGATCTGAACGAGCCAGGTCTCGCCAGTGGGCACGGCAATGGATTCCACCTCGATGCCGGTCTCCTCGGTGAAGCCTGGGAAGATATGCGCCTTGAAACTGTCCTCGAAGAAGCCGCCATAGGTGCCGACGCGCAGCGGCGTGCCCTGGGCCCGCAGGATCGAGGGCGCGGCCAGTGTCGCTGCCCCCGTGGCGGCCGCAGTGCCGAGGAACCGGCGGCGTGTGAAAGTGCTATTCATTTCATTTTCTCCCTTGTTGAGTTCGGCTTACGCCCAGGTTTTCGGCAGGACGCAAAGCATTTCGTATACCAGGTTCGCGCCCAGCATGGCGGTCGCGCCTGTCGTGTCATATTGCGGCGATACCTCGACCAGATCCCCGCCGACAAGGTTCAGCCCCTTGCAGCCGCGCACAATCTCGAGCGCCTGAATGGTCGTGAGCCCGCCGATCTCCATCGTGCCGGTGCCCGGCGCGATCGACGGGTCGAGGCTGTCGATATCGTAGGTCAGGTAGCAAGGCGCGTCACCGATCTTGGCGCGGATGTCCTTCATCAGCGGGGTCAGCGACTTGTGCCAGCACTCCTCGGCGGGGATCACGGTAAAGCCCTGCTCACGCCCCCAGTCGAAGTCGCCGGGCTCATAGCCCGTGCCGCGCAGGCCGATTTGAAACACCTTGTCATTGAGCAGAAGTCCATCCTCGACCGCGCGGCGGAAGGGCGTCCCATGGGCGATCTTTTCACCGAACATCAGATCGTTGGTATCGGCATGCGCATCGATATGGATCAGCGCAACGGGCCCGTGCTTCTTGGCGATGGACCGCAGGACCGGATAGCTGAGCGTGTGGTCGCCGCCCAGCGTCAGGGGCACGACGTCATGCTTCAGGATCTCGTCATAGGCTTCGGTGATGAGATCGACCGTCTTCTTCAGATCGAAGGTGTTGATCGCCACGTCGCCGATATCGGCGACCTGCATCTTGGCGAATGGACCGGCGCCGGTGGCCATGTTGTAGGGCCGCATCATGCCGCTTTCGGCGCGGATGGCGCGTGGGCCGTGGCGCGTGCCGGTGCGGTTCGACGTGCCGATATCCATCGGAATGCCGACGAAGCAGGCATCCAGCCCCTTGGCCGTATCCTGGCTGGGCAGGCGCATCATCGTGGGCACGCCGCCGAAGCGCGGCATGTCGTTGCCGCCCAGTGGCTGGTTGAAATGCGGTTTTGCGGTGTCGCTCATGGTGATTCCTTCGTGCCGGCGCGCTTGTTCAGGCGCACAGCCTATGGCGCGGGTCGCCGCGCGGAAAATATGATAGCGCAAAAGCGCGCATTGATGTCTGCAAATGTATCGCGTTCAAGCATAGCACTCCGCGAGGATTCGCATGAAGAGCGTATTGACCTGCGGCACCTGTCCCGCGCGGCTGAGTATCTGCATCGGGCAGTCGTAGTTTTCCGCGCTATAGGCCAGCCTTCGCAGCCGCCCGGCGGCGACGTGACCCTCGGCCATATGCACTGGGAGCAGGCCCAGATAAGCGCCGCTGAGAATGAAGATCAGCTGCGCCTCGATTTCATCAGCAAAGCGATCGAGATCGGTGGGGTTCACGGCCTTGCGGCGCTGGCGGCTCCAATAGCCGCGATGTACCCAAGGGGCGGCGGTGATCTCGGCCTCGGTCATGGTGGCATCGCCGCGTGCATAGAATGGATGCGCCTCCGAGCAGTAGAGCGCGTGGTCCTCGCGGTAGAGGTCGACCACGCGCAAGCCGCTGAGGACATTGTCGAAACTGCCGATCCCGACATGGATTTCCCCGTCAAGGACGCCGTTCAGGATATCCTGTGGACGCGCGATGCCGAGTTCGATCCGCACAGCAGGGGCAGCCTCGGTAAAGCGGGCGATGGCCTCGGGCAGGCGGAAATTGGGATCGGTACAGACGCTATCCAACACGGCGACTTTTAGCCGCCCCACAAGATTGCCCTTGAGCGCGGCCAGATGGCCCGAATGGGTGTCCAGCGTGCCCAGCAGGGTCTTGGCGATTTCATGCACCATCATGCCCTTTTCCGTCACCAGGAAGCCGCGCCGCCCGCGCTGGCACAGGGTGACGCCAAGCCGTTGTTCCAGCGCCGTAATGTGGTTGGAGATGGTCGGCTGGCTGAGCCCCAGTTCCACCTGCGCTGCGGAGAATCCCCCGTTGCGCACGACCGCATCGAAAACGCTGAGAAGATGGATGTCCGAGCCGGTGATTTGCATGACGCATTGAGAGGTGGAAATGTATCGCTTTGCAACAGCATATTCCAGTTTGCGGCGGACGCGCCTAGTCTGACCCTCGAATTTCGCACCGCAAGGAGAACCCAGATGCCCGACGACCTGCCGCTGACGATGAAGGCCGCCGTCTGCCCCGCGCCCGGCGCACCGCTGGAGATGCGCGAGGTCGCCGTGCCCACGCCCGGTGTGGGCGAGGTGCTGGTGCGGCTGGAAACCTGCGGTGTCTGCCATTCGGATCTGCACCTGCGCGAGGGGCAGGAGAACCTGCCACAGAGCTATTACCCCCTTATCCTGGGCCATGAGGGCATCGGCCGCGTCGTGGCCCACGGACCGCAGGCCAAGGGCGCGCCCGCCATCGGCGCGCGCATCGGCCTGCCCTGGATCTTTGACACCTGCCTTGCCTGCAAGCCGTGCCGGACCGGGCATGAGGTGCTCTGCGCCGAGAATACCGCGCGCGGCGTTCAGAAACATGGCGCCTTTGCCGAATATGCGCTCTGCCCCGCGGATTTCGCGGTGGAAATCCCCGAGGCGATTGACCCGCTCAAGGGTGCGCCGCTGCTCTGCGCGGGGCTGACGGCGTGGTCGGCGCTGCGCAAGGCGCGGATCGAGGCGGGCACCAATGTGCTGATCATCGGCGCGGGCGGGCTGGGCCAATATGCCATCCTGATTGCCAAGGCACGTGGCGCGCGCGTGATGGTCGTCGACCGCGACCCGGCCAAGCTGAAAACGGCCGAGAAACTGGGCGCCGAAGTGACAGCCAAGGCCGGCGAGGGCGCCGGCGCGCGGATCAAGGAAGCGGGCGGCGCAGATGTGGTGCTGAACTTCGCGCCCAGCCCGGCGATCTGGGACACGGTCGAGGCGGCGGTCAATCCGATGGCCGATATCGTTGCCATCGCCATGGTGCATGATCCCATGCCGCTGTCGATGATGTGGCTGATCGATGGGGGGCACCGCGTCTTTGGCTCGTCCGTCGGCTCGCGGCAGGAACTGGCCGATTTCCTCGCCTTTGCCGCTGCGCATCCGCTGGCCGTCGATGTCGAGGCAATCAGGTTCGACAATGTGGATGCCGCGCTCGACCGGTTGAAGGCGGGCGAGGTGACGGGCCGCCTCTGTATTGATTTCACGCACTGAAAGGGACAAAGCCATGACAAAGATCGCCGTTTTCCAGATGTCTGCCACCATTGACGCGGCTGCTCGCCGGCAGCGCATCATCGACGCCATGGAAGAAGCCGCGAAGGCCGGCGCGCGCCTGTTGATCACGCCCGAGCTTGGCCTCACCGGCTATGGCCGGGGCGAGGCCGTGATCCGCGAAGCGCAGCGCCCGGACGGCGCGTGGGCCGAGGCGCTGGGCGCGGCGGCCAAGGTACACGGTATCAGCGTCATCGCGGGCTTCCCCGAGGCTGCGGGCGAGCAACGCTACATCAGCGCCATGATGATCGACCGCAAGCGCCCCGATGCGCCTGAGATCTACCGCAAGGGGTGCCTCTACGGCACCTATGAGCGCGGCCTCTTCACCGCCGCCGGACCCTCGACCATGATCATGGAGCTTGAGGGCCTGAAGGTGGGCTGCCTCATCTGCTACGATGTCGAATTCCCTGAAAACGTGCGGCGCCTTGCCGCCGCCGGGGCCGATCTGGTGGCCGTGCCCACCGCCTTGCCCAAGGATGCTCCCAGCGAATTCGTCGCGCTTCACACTGTGCGCACCCGCGCCTTCGAGAGCCAGGTCTTTGTGGCCTATGCCGACAATGCCGATGGCGACGAAGGCTTTACCTATCAGGGCCTGTCCTCCATCGCGGCACCCGATGGATCGGTTCTGGCCGAGGCGGGCGAGACGGGCGATGCACTGATCTATGCCGATATCGATCCCGCGGCCTACAGCGACTCGCGCGAGGCCAACCCGTATCTAGAGGATGCCGCGCGTCAGGGATTGATCTGACGGCCTGAAACATCAGCCCAAGAGGAGACCATGATGGATCCGATCAAGTCAGAAGACCGCCGCGTCGCAAACATCCACAAAGCGAAATTCGAGCCTATCGAAACGGATGGCAAGCCCGATGGCGAGGTGCTGCAGCTTAACGATGCGCGGCCCTTGGGCGCGGGATTCTACGTCTACCGGATGCCGCCGGGCCACACCACGGTGGCCCATCGCCACAAGGGGGACGAAGAATTCCTGATCATCGAGGGGGATTTGACCGATAATGACGGCACGGAATACGGTCCTGGCGATCTGGTCTGGCTGCGCGACGGGACCGAGCATCATTCAACCACCAAGGGGGGCTGCCTGATCGCCGTCTTTGCCGACATGCCCGAGGATTTCCCGGACTAGCCAGGCAGGGCCGCACCGCTCACGTTTTCGCGCCTTGCAATAAGGGGCGCGCGGCCATAGGTTCCGCGAAATTCCGCGGGGGCGGCCCCCGCTTTCATCTAGGAGACTCCCCATGGAAGGCGGTTCCGCGTTCGCGCAGTTCATTCCCCTGATTCTGATCTTCGCGATCATGTATTTCCTGCTCATCCGTCCGCAGCAGAAAAAGCTGAAGAACCATCGCGCGATGGTTGAGGCGCTGCGCCGCGGCGATCAGGTGGTCACGCAAGGCGGGCTGATCGGCAAGGTCTCGAAGGTCAAGGATGACGACGAGATCGAGGTCGAGCTGGCGCAGGGCGTCAAGGTGCGCGTGGTCAAGTCCACCATCGCGCAGGTCGTCTCGAAAACCGAGCCTGCCAGCGAAGCCCCCAAGGCCTGAACGGCCCCCAAGACCTAACGACCAGCCCCCTATAAAGGCGCAGACATGCTTCAGATCGACCTGTGGAAACGTATTTGCATCTGGGGTCTTGTCGCCCTCGGCATCCTTTTCGCGCTGCCGAACGCCTTTTATGATCGCGTCGAGACGCATAATGATGCGGTTCAGGCAGTCGAGCAGGGCACCGATCCCGCTCAGGTCGCGGATGCACTGGATGCCTGGCCGGGCTGGATGCCAAACGGGCTGGTCAATCTGGGCCTCGATCTGCGCGGCGGCGCGCATCTGCTGGCCGAGGTGAAGGTCCAGGATGTCTATCAATCGCGCATCGAGGGCATGTGGCCCGCCGTGCGCGATCTTCTGCGCGAACGGCGCGAAGAGGTAGGAACCATCCGGCTGGAGCCGACCGAGGGTGCCGAACTGGTCGTGCGCCTGAATGAGCGGCCCGAGCAGGCCGAGCGGGCCGCCGCCCTCGTGCGCACCCTTGCCAGCCCCGTCACCAGCCTGACCGCTGCCGGGGCCAGCGATATCGAGGTCACCACCCGCGACGGCGCCATCGTGGTGCGCCTGTCCGAAGCCGAGCAGCGCGCGACCGATGAGCGTACCGTGCGGCAGGCGCTGGAAATCATCCGCCGCCGCATCGACGAGGTCGGCACGCGAGAGCCGACAATTCAGCGGCAGGGCAGCGACCGCATCCTGATCCAGGTCCCCGGCATCGGCAGCGCGACCGAGCTGAAGGACATCATCGGCACCACTGCGCAGCTGACCTTCCAGCCCGTCGTGGGCCGCGCCTCCTCGGCCAACGAGCCTGCGGGCGCAGGCAACGAGGTGCTGCCCTCGCTGAACGAAGAGGGTGTTTTCTACGTGCTGGAGCGCGCGCCCGTCGTCACGGGCGACGAGTTGACCGATGCGCAGCCCGATTTCGACCAGAACGGGCGGCCCGCCGTGTCCTTCCGTTTCAACCCCACGGGCGCGCGCAGCTTCGGAGAGTATACGGCGGCCAATATCGGCAGCCCCTTCGCCATCGTGCTGGACAACGAGGTCATCAGCGCACCTGTGATCCAGAGCCACATCCCCGGCGGATCTGGCATCATCACCGGTAATTTCTCGGTCGAGGAAAGCACGAACCTGGCTGTTCTTCTGCGCGCGGGCGCCCTGCCTGCGGGCCTCGAATTCCTCGAAGAACGTACGATCGGTCCCGAACTGGGCGCCGACAGCATCGAGGCAGGCAAGGTGGCCAGCATCGTCGGCTTTGCGCTGGTGCTTGTCTTCATGCTCGCCAGCTACGGCCTGTTTGGCCTCTTTGCCAATATCGCGCTGATCATCAATATCGGCCTCATGTTCGGCCTGCTCAGCATGATCGGCGCCACGCTGACCCTGCCGGGTATCGCGGGTATCGTTCTGACCATCGGTATGGCGGTCGATGCCAACGTCCTGATCTTCGAGCGTATCCGTGAAGAGATGAAGACCGCCAAAGGCGCCGCCCGCGCCATTGAGCTGGGCTATGAAAAGGCGCTCAGCGCCATTGTGGATGCCAACATCACGACGCTCATTACCGCCGTGATCCTCTTTGCCATGGGCTCGGGGCCGGTGCGCGGCTTTGCCATCACGCTGGGCCTTGGCATCATCACGTCGGTCTTTACCGCCATCTTTGTCACACGCCTCATCGCCGTCATGTGGTTCGAGCGCAAACGACCCAAGACGGTGCTACAGGGCCGCACTTTGCGCTTGGTCAAATCCAATACCACTGTAAATTTCCTGGGCCGCTGGAAGATGTCTCTGGGCCTGTCGGCGCTGCTGATCGTCATCGCGGCGGGCTCGTTCATGCTGCAGGGGCTGAATTTTGGTATCGACTTCCGGGGCGGCACCACCATCCGCACCCAGAGCGAGCAGTCAGTCGATATCGCGCAGTATCGCGGCGCGATGCAGGTGCTGGATCTAGGCGATATCAGCATCACCGAGGTCTTCGATCCAACCTTCGGGCCGGATCAGAACGTGTCGATGATCCGCATCCAGGCGCAGGACGATGCCGAGGCAGTCACGCCCGAAACCATCGCCGCCGTCGAGGGCGCGCTGCAAGAAGCGGTGCCCGACATCACCTTTACCTCGGTCGAGAGTGTCGGCCCCAAAGTCTCGGGCGAGTTGATCCAGACGGCGGCCATCGCGGTGCTCTTGGCGATCGGTGCGGTGCTGGTCTATATCTGGCTGCGCTTTGAATGGCAGTTCGCCCTGGGGGCCGTTGCCGCGCTGGTGCATGACGTGATCCTGACCATCGGCGTCTTTTCGGAGTTGCAGCTGCAATTCGACCTGGCGACCATTGCGGCGCTGCTCACCATCGTCGGTTATTCGCTGAACGATACGGTCATCGTATTCGACCGCGTCCGCGAGAACCTGCGCAAATACAAGGCGAGGCCGCTGCTGGAGGTGCTGAACCTTTCGATCAACGAGACGCTCAGCCGCACGATCATGACCTCGTTCACGACGATGTTGGCGCTCCTCGCGCTCTACTTCCTGGGCGGGGATGTCATCCGAGGCTTCGTCTTTGCGATGATGTGGGGCATTGTCGTCGGTACCTACAGCTCGATCTTTGTCGCCGCGGTGATCCTGATGTGGCTGGGCGTCAAGCGCGACTGGAGCAAGCCGGATGCCAATGCCGGCAACCAGTTCGCCAACGTGGATGCCTGACGCTCTTACCGGTGCAGTGACGGAAGGGCTGGCGGCTGCGCTGAGCCATCCCGGGGTCTGGTGGCTGGCCGTCACGCTGGCCGTGGCGGGCATCGTGCGCGGCTTTACCGGCTTCGGTTCGGCCCTGATCTTTGTGCCGGTCGCGGGGATATTCCTGCCGCCCGTCCATGTCATCGCCATCATCGCGCTGGTCGAAGTGGCAAGCATCGGTGCATTGGTGCCGCGCGCCTGGGCCCATGCGGATCGCCGGCAGGTGGGCCTTCTGGTGCTGGCCGCGCTGCCGACCGTGCCGCTGGGCCTCATGGTGATGGAGGCGCTCGACGTGCTCATCGTGCGATGGATTGTCGCGGTGATGGCAGGCGGGACGCTGATCGCGCTGATCTCCGGTTGGCATTTCCAGCGCAGGATCACCCTGCCGCTGATCGTTCTCATCGGCGCGGCGGCGGGATTTTTAGGGGGCATGACGGGGCTGACCGGGCCTGTGGTCGTTCTTTTCTACCTTGCGGGTGGGCGCATGGCGCAATCGGTGCGGGCCAACACGATCCTATTCCTCGGGGCAATGGACTTTGTCATCGTGGTCAACCTTTTCTTGCGCGGGTTCACCGATGTTTCGGTGCTATGGCTGGCCGGGATGCTGTCGGTGCCCTATTTTGTCGGCATGGTGGCGGGGCAGGCTCTGTTCGATCCGATCCACGAGCGGATCTATCGCCGCGCCGCGCTGACGGTGATCGCGCTGGCCGTCCTGACCGGCCTGCCGATCTGGGCATAAGGAGTGACAAGATGCAGCTGAACGAAGTCACCTTTACCGAGGCTACCCCGATTGACGGCTATGGTCCCGGCTTCTTCCGCGTGGGCGGCAGCGTGATGCGGGGCGCGGCCCTTGTCACGGAAACCGGCGCGCGCGGCTGGGGCGGGCTGGAGGATGCGCAACCCTTGCTGGATCTGGTAGGTCAGATCGACGTGGTTTTCATTGGCACGGGCGCCGAGATTGCCCATATCCCCGGCGCGCTGCGCAGCCAGCTGGAAGACGCGGGCATGGGGGTCGAGACGATGAGCTCGCCCGCCGCCTGCCGCACCTATAATGTGCTCTTGTCCGAGGGCCGTCGCGTGGCTGCCGCCGTTCTGCCGGTCTAGGCGGCACCGGTGCTTGTCCATCGCGCTTTCCCCGTCCGGCGCTTTGCGCTAAGCGTCTCATCATGTTGCTCAAGGCCGAAAATCTCAGCGTCTCGCGTGGCGGTATCGCCGTGCTGGAGGGGCTGTCGCTCTCGCTTGCGCCGGGGCGAGCGCTGATCCTGCGCGGCCCGAATGGCGCGGGCAAGACGACGCTGCTGCGCACGCTTGCGGGCCTGCAGCCGCCCCTCAAGGGTGCGGTACAAGCTGAGGAAGGCACGCTGGTCTACGCGGGCCATGCGGACGGGATCAAGGGCGCGCTGAGCGTGCGTGAAAACCTCGCCTTCTGGGCCGCGATTTTCGCTGGCGGGGATGTCGAGGCCGCGCTGGATGCCTATACACTTGAACCGCTGGCAGACCGGCCCGCCGCCGCCCTCTCGGCCGGGCAGAAGCGTCGACTTGGCCTCTCGCGCCTCATCGTGGCGCGCCGTGCCGTGTGGCTCATGGACGAGCCGACCGTGTCGCTGGACCGCGACGCCACCGCCATGTTCACCGCCGCGCTGAGGGCGCATCTGGCAGGCGGCGGTGCGGCCATCGTCGCCACGCATATCGAGCTGGGGCTGGACGAGGCCGAGACGCTGGATGTCACCCCCTACAAGGCGCGCGCCAGCGCGCTCGATGATTTTGACGAGGCATTCCTGTGATTGCCCTTCTGATGCGGGATTTGCGCCTTGCCGTGCGCGCCGGGGGCGGCTTTGGCCTTGGCCTTGCGTTTTTCCTGATCGTCGTGACGCTGGTGCCCTTTGCCGTCGGGCCGCGCGGCGATCTGCACAGCGTCATTGCGCCGGGCGTTCTCTGGCTGGGCGCGCTCTTGGCCTGCCTTCTGTCGCTCGACCGGATCTTTGCGCTCGACTACGAGGATGGCTCGCTGGATCTTCTGGCCACCGCGCCGCTGCCGCTGGAGGCGCTGACGGCGATCAAGGCGCTGGCGCATTGGCTGACCACGGGCCTGCCGCTGGTTCTGGTCGCCCCCGCGCTTGCCGTTCTTTTGAACATGCCGGGCACGGGGTATCTGCCGCTGACCCTGTCGCTGGCCCTGGGCACGCCTGCGCTCAGTGTGATCGGCACGTTCGGCGCGGCGCTGACTGTGGGTATTCGCCGGGGCGGATTGCTATTGTCGCTCTTGGTGCTGCCGCTCTACGTGCCTACATTGATTTTCGGCGCCGAGGCCGCCCGGCGCGGTGCCGAGGGGCTGGATTATACGATGCCCCTGACCATGCTGGCGGGGATCACCTCCGGCACCATCGCCCTCTTGCCCTTCGCCTCGGCTGCGGTAGTAAGGGTCAACCTGCGCTAGCCGCTGATTAAGGACGTTTGAATGGCCTCGCTCTGGGAATATGCAAACCCGCGCAAATTCATCGCCACCTCGGACCGCGTCCTGCCGTGGATCGGCGGGCTGGCGCTGATTTCGCTGGTCGTCGGCCTCTTTTGGGGCTTTTTCCTGACGCCCGAGGATTACCGGCAGGGCGCCAGCGTCAAGATCATCTATTTGCACGTTCCCGCCGCCCTCATGGCGATCAATGCGTGGCTGATGATGCTGGTCGCATCGCTGATCTGGATCGTGCGGCGCCATCACGTCAGTGCGCTGGCCGCCCGCGCCGCCGCCCCGGTGGGCGCGGTGATGACGGTGATCGCGCTGGCCACCGGCGCGCTCTGGGGGCAACCGATCTGGGGCACGTGGTGGGTATGGGATCCGCGCCTGACATCCTTCCTGATCCTCTTCCTCTTTTACCTCGGCTATATCGCGCTCTGGTCCGCGATCGAGAATGACGACACCGCTGCCGACCTCACCTCGGTCCTGTGCCTCGTCGGGTCGGTCTTTGCATTGCTCAGCCGCTACGCGGTGCTCTTCTGGAACCAGGGTCTGCATCAGGGCGCGTCCCTCAGCCTCGACAAGGAAGAGAACGTGGCGGATGTGTTCTACCTGCCGCTGCTGGTCTGCATCGCGGGCTTTGTCCTTCTGTTCATCGCGCTGGTGCTGATGCGCACCCAAACCGAGATCCGGGCGCGCCGCATGCGCGCGCTTCTGGCCCGCGAAAGGATGGGATGACATGCCCGAACTTGGAAAATACGCGCTGGCCGTGCTGGGTTCTTACGGGGTGACGCTGGCACTGCTCGGCGCGCTGGGCGCGCTGACCGTGCTGCGCGCTCAGCGGGTGCGCCGTCAATTGGAGACGCTGGAGAAAAGGATGCGCAAGAATGGCTAGGATTTCGCCCCTGATGATCGCGCCGCCGGTCGTGTTCGCCGGGCTTGCGGCGCTGTTTTTTATCGGTATGCAGCGGGGCAATCCCGATGCGCTTCCTTCGGTCTTTATCGGCCAGCCCGCGCCGCCGGTGCCGGAACAGGGGCTGGACGGGCGCCAACTGCTGACCGACGCGGACCTGCGCAGCGGCGAGGTGACCATCGTCAACTTCTGGGCCAGCTGGTGTCCGCCCTGCCGGGCCGAGCATCCCAAGCTGAAGGCGCTGGATGCCGAGGGGCTGCGCGTGGCGGGCATCAATTTCAAGGATGAGGCATCGCAGGCGCAGAGATACCTGACGAATGATGGCGATCCCTTCTTTGCCACCGGGTTCGACCCCAAGGGCTCTACCGCTATCGACTGGGGCGTGACCGCGCCGCCCGAGACGTTCATCGTCGCGGGCGACGGGACGGTCCTATTCCGCTATGCCGGCCCCCTGATCGGCAGCGATTACGAGCAGCGATTCCGCCCCGCATTGGACAAGGCATTGGAAGACAACGCCGCGCAGTAAGCCGCTCAATAAAAAACGCCCGCTGGCCAAGGTCGCGGGCGTTTTCATGTCTGGTGCAGACGTCTATCAGGCGGATTTCGCCAGGTCGCGCAACACGTAGTTCAGCACGCCGCCATTCTCGACATATTCAATCTCGATGGCGGTATCGATCCGGCATTTCAGCATGATCTCTTTCTTGCTGCCGTCTTCCATGGTGATGGTGCAAGGCATCTCGGCCTGCGGCTTGACGTCCGCCAGCCCTTTGATCGTGACGGTCTCCTTGCCGGTCAGGCCCAGTGACTTGCGCGTGTCGCCATTCATGAACTCGAATGGAACGACGCCCATGCCGACGAGGTTCGAACGGTGGATGCGCTCGAAATCCTCGGCGATGACGGCGCGCACACCCAGAAGAGCCGTGCCCTTGGCCGCCCAATCGCGGCTGGAGCCTGCGCCATACTGCTCGCCTGCGAAAATGACCAGCGGCGTGTCGTTCTTTTCATAGGCCATCGCCGCATCAAAGATCGACATCTGGTCGCCGTCCGGGCCGAGGGTATAGCCACCCTCGACATCATCCAGCATCTCGTTGCGGATGCGGATATTGGCAAAGGTGCCGCGCATCATCACCTCGTGGTTGCCGCGGCGGCTGCCATAGGAGTTGAATTCGCGCACCGGCACCTGACGCTCGCTCAGATACTGACCCGCAGGCGTCGATTCCTTGAAACTGCCCGCGGGGCTGATGTGGTCGGTCGTGACCATATCGCCCAGAAGGGCCAGGACACGCGCATCCTCGATATCCTCGATATTGCCCGGATCCTTGGACATGTTCTGGAAATAGGGCGGGTTCTGCACATAGGTCGACTCGGGCGGCCAGTCATAGGTCTCGCCTTCCGAGGTCTCCACTGCCTTCCACTTCTCGTCGCCGTCAAAGACGTCAGCATATTTTTCCTGAAAGGCGTCGCGCGTGACGGTGGCGTCGACGAGTTCGGCGATCTCGGCCTGGCTGGGCCAGATGTCCTTGAGGTAGACGTCCTTGCCTTCCTTGTCCTTGCCCAGCGACGCGGTCGTGATGTCGACATTCATGTCGCCGACCAGCGCATAGGCCACCACCAAAGGCGGCGACGCGAGATAGTTGGCGCGCACATCGGGGCTGATGCGGCCCTCGAAATTGCGGTTGCCCGACAGGACGCTGACACCGATCAGGTCATTGTCATTGATGCATTTGCTGATCTTCGGGTCCAGTGGGCCCGAGTTGCCGATGCAGGTGGTGCAGCCATAGCCAACGAGGTTGAAGCCGATCTTGTCCAGATCTTCCTGCAGACCGGCCTTCTCCAGATAGTAGGAGACCACCTGACTGCCGGGCGCGAGCGAGGTTTTTACCCACGGCTTGCGGTTCAGGCCACGCTCGGCGGCCTTGCGAGCAACGAGGCCCGCGCCGATCATGACATAAGGGTTCGATGTGTTGGTGCAGGAGGTGATCGACGCGATCACGATCGAGCCATCGTGCAACTGGTACGCTTCGTCGCCGGTCACGTAGCCGCGCTTGTGCGTGCCTTCGTCACCGGGGATCTCCTGCGGCTCGACATGTCCGCCCTCGGCCTCCCAGCGGCCCTCGGCATTCTCGCTGCCATCCTTGGCCTTGCGCTGGCCCTTGATATATTTGTGGAATTCCGTCGCCGCATTGTCGAGGGCGATATAATCCTGCGGACGCTTGGGGCCGGAAATCGCGGGCACGATTGTGCCCATGTCGAGATGCAGCTTGTCGGTATAGATGGGCGCATAGTCTGCGTCGCGCCACAAGCCGTTCTCCTTTGCATAGGCCTCGACCAGCGCAATGCGGTCCTTGTCGCGGCCCGTCTGCCTGAGATAGCGCAGCGTCTCGTCGTCGATCGGGAAGAAGCCGCAGGTGGCGCCATATTCCGGCGCCATGTTGGCGATGGTCGCGCGATCCGCCAGCGGCAAATTGTCGAGGCCCTTGCCGTAGAATTCGACGAACTTGTTGACCACGCCTTTTTCGCGCAGCATCTCGACCACTTTCAGAACAAGGTCGGTGCCCGTCGTGCCTTCGGTCATCTTGCCGGTCAACTCAAAGCCGACGACCTCGGGGATCAGCATCGAGATGGGCTGGCCAAGCATGGCCGCCTCCGCCTCGATCCCGCCGACGCCCCAGCCCAGAACTGCAACGCCGTTGATCATCGTCGTGTGGCTGTCGGTGCCAACCAGCGTGTCCGGGTACGCCACTTCTTCGCCGTTCTGGTCCTTGTCGGTCCAAACGGTCTGGGCCAGATATTCAAGGTTGACCTGGTGGCAGATGCCGGTGCCGGGGGGCACGACGCGAAAGTTGTTGAACGCGCCCTGACCCCATTTCAGGAACTGGTAGCGTTCCATATTGCGCTCGTATTCGCGGTCCACGTTCATCTGAAAGGCGCGGGGATTGCCGAACTCGTCGATCATGACCGAATGGTCGATGACCAGATCGACGGGGTTCAGCGGGTTGATCTGCTGTGCCTTGCCGCCGAGGGCGACAATTCCGTCGCGCATGGCTGCAAGATCGACAACTGCGGGAACGCCGGTGAAATCCTGCATCAGGACGCGGGCAGGGCGATACGCGATCTCGCGCGGATTCTTGCCGTCTTTTTCGGCCCAATCCGAGAATGCCCTGATGTCATCCTGCGTGACGGTCTTGCCGTCCTCAAAACGCAGCATGTTTTCCAGCACCACCTTCAGCGCGGCGGGCAGGCGGGTGAAATCTCCAAGGCCGGCCTCCTCGGCGGCTTTGATCGAGTAGTAGGCGACGGTCTGGTCCCCTGATTTCAGGGTCTTGCGCGTCTTGGCGGAATCATGTCCCACATTGATTGGCATCAGGCTATCCTTTCGGGTCATCAAAACGTTGGATGCACGGCGCGGCGGGCGGCGTGCGGAAACTGAGTGCGTCATGTCCGCGGGCCAGAGCCTTGTACATCGGTGGGCCTACCGGACAAACGCCGCATAGGTCCAAATCGTTGCACTCGGACATCGTCGGCGCCAGCCCATGCTGGCGCGGCGGGGCGATCCCCTGTGGTTCTGGCGCATTTGAAAACTGCGATCAAGTGGGCATCGCGATTTTTGTATACTATTGCACACCGAAGCCTGCGTCCAGTGTCCTCTGCATGTTTTGGGCGCGCTCCTCTGACGAAACGTTGATTGGTGTTTCATCGGCTCGCGGCTTAGGTTCCCGCAGCAATCGGACAAGTCCGGCGGAGGCCTTGATGCGCAAAATCTTCTCGTATGTCGCCGCGGCCGCGATCTCGGGCCTACCGGGTCTGGCGCAGGCCGGTGACAAGCGGCCGGTTCTGGTCGAGCTTTTCACATCGCAAGCCTGCGCAACCTGCCCCCGCGCGGATGCCTTCCTGCACGAGTTGGCCGCGCGCGAAGACGTGGTCGCCCTGGCGCTGCACGTGGATTACTGGGACTACATTTACGACGATCTTTTCGGCAAACCCGCCCATACCAAGCGGCAATATGGCTACGCCGCCGCCGCAGGGCGCGACATGGTCTACACGCCGCAGATGGTGATCGGGGGGGTGGAAGGCGTGGTCGGCAATCGGCCGAAAGACGTGAACGATATTATCGAGCGGCATCTGGAAGCTCCGCGCGCCGTGTCGATGACGATTTCCCAGAGCAACGGCCAGATAACCATTTCCGCCACGGCGGATGGCGGGTTCGACACACCGCTGATCGTGCAACTCGCCCGGTTCATTCCGCAGCAGACCGTCGCAATCGACCATGGCGAGAATGCGGGGCACACATATTCCTACGTCAATATCGTGACGGATTTGACCGAATTGGGAAACTGGGATCCGGCGCAGCCCCTGGCGCTGACATTCGAGGCGGCGGAGGATGCCAACATCGCCGTCATTCTTCAGCGCCCCGGCTACGGCAAGGTCGAGGCCGCCGCGCTACTGCGGTAGATTCCCGCCGCCCTGCATCTCGGCCATGCGCTCCGCGCCCCGATCGGCCATATCTCCGGTGCCATCCTTCCAGCGTCGGTGTATCCAGAACCACTGATCCATATGCTCCCGCACTTGGCGTTCCAGCCGGGTGTTGAACTCGCGGGTCATCTCAACAGGGTCGCCGGGCGTGATCGGCTCTTCGACATGGATATCGAAATCGAGGCCGTTATCACGCCGTATCCCCCAGACCGGGACAAGCGGCGCGTCGAATTTCAGTGCAAGCTCGGCGGTGACAAGGGATGTCAGGGCAGGCTGGCCAAAGAAGTCCAGCGGCACCCCGCCATGCGCATTGAGGTCATTCAGGATGGCCAGAACGCCGCCGCCGCGCAGATGCTTGGTCATCTGCACCATGCCGCGCCGCCCCTGCTCGAACATCGGCTGGCTGAGCGATCCCATCGCCTCGGTATAATGCACGTTGAAATAGCGGTTCTTCATCGGGCGGTAGAAGACGCCCATCTCGAATCCCTGCTCCACCATTGCGACACGGGCCGCGTTGAAACTGCCCAGATGGCCTGTGACGAAGATCACGGGGCGCCCGTCCTTGCGCGCCTTCTGGATCGCGGACAGGCCGGGGCCGGTAACAGGCGAATGGCGTGCACGGGCAGAGAATTCGGCGGCTGAGAACATCTCCATCATGTTGCGGCCTGCATTGTCGGGGACCCGCCGCATGAGGCGGCGCACATCCGCCTCCGGCAGGTCGGGCCGCGCCAGTGCCAGGTTCTCGCGCACCCGTGACGAATATCCCGCCAGAGGGGCCACGATCCGCGAGGTCATCCATCCCAGCGCGGGGATGCGCCAGCGATAGGGCATGAGGCCCGCCAGCCCGATCAGCGCGAGCAGCACCAGATTGACGACATATTCGCCAGCGCGCTGCGCCAATGGGTCTTTGCTCGGGGTTTTTTCTGTGCTCATGGGTGGCCTCGCCGCATGGATCGGGTTGGGCAGACATAAAGTGCGACCCAGATGATCACAAGGCACGAGGCGACCTGCCAGAATGCGGCGCACCCCTATTCGTCCTCTCCCTCGGGCTGAACCAGCGTAATCTCACCTCCGGCCTGCAGGCGGCGGATGCCATTGACCACCTGTGTCATCGCCTCCTCGCCCTCCTTGATCTTGACACGGCCCAGCTCCTCGATCTCCTCGCGGATGGCATCGGCGAGGCGCCGCGACATGTTGCCGAGAATGAACTCGGCCACGTCGCCCAGATCGCCCGCCGCCGCAGCGGCGAGTGCGGTGACCAGTACGGATTGCTCGACCCCGCGCGCGACTTTGGGCACGTCGGCCTCCGCCACACGGGCCGGGATGTTGGCGAAGGTAAAGATCGCGCGCCGTACCTGTTCGGCAAAGGCTTGATCTTCGGCGTCGAGACCCGTCAGCACGTCATCGCGCAAGGTCGAGGACGTCGAATTCAGGATCGCGCCGATCCGGCTGGCGGGCCCCTCGTCAAACGCGGTTTCGGGGATGTCGTTCAGCTGCGCAGCAAGGGACAGCCCGATGCGGTCCACCGCGCCGGGGGTCACGGCATCGGTGTGAGAGACGGCGAAGGTAACGCGCCGCGCCATGTCGCCTGGCAAGCGGCTGAGCAGATCGGCGGCGCGCGCCACGTCCAGCTTGGACAGCATGACGGCCGCGACCTCGGTGCTTTCGGCGAGGATGATTGGCACCAGATCCTCGACATTGGCGGCGCGCACCTGCTCCCATGGGTCGCCGAACTGGCGTACACCCGCCTCCTTGCGCAGCCGCGCCGCGGTTTGCGGGCTGATGCGCCCGTCAAGCGCCGTCAACGCCCCGGCAACGCCATGCGGAAAGGTCAGGCCCATCGCCTCAAGCTCGCCCGCGAACTCGGTCACGACAGACAGAAGAGTCGCGCGGTCGACATAGCGCATTGAGCCCATCTGCGCGGTCAGTGTGCCCTGCAGCGCATCCGGCAAGTCCGACAGTCGGACATCCGCCCCCTCATTGAGCAGGAATCGCACGATGATCGCCGCCTTCTGGCGCCGTGTCAGCCGGGCGGCGGTGGGCGCGCGCGGCGGCGCGGGCGGCGCGATACGGGCAAGCGGTGTAGGTTGGCTCATGTCGGTCCTCGTGCAGGCCCTTGTGGGCGATGCAGCCAATCTAGACCGGCAAGGGTGAACAAATGTCTAAAACACAAACGCAACGACCGCTTTTCGCGCTCGATACGATGGCATCAATGCATAGCTCGCTTGATCCGCCCCGTTTACGCGGCACGGATGCCAGGTGAATTCCGAAACGGCCCGCCGCGTGGGCGAGCCGCCAGGGCAACCTGTCAGCTGCTGACGGGCAGGCAGGCCTTGGCGTCCGCATCATAGGCGGTGCCAGCGGCGCAGGTCATTGCTTGCGTGCTTTTGTCGTAATTACAGCCCATTGCCAGCGACAAGGTGGGCGCCAGTGTCAGGACAAGTGCGATTCCGAAAGTCTTCATGGAGGTGCCTCCTGTGATTGGGTAACGCTAGGGTAACTTCATACCCCTTGCGCCACCTAATCACTTTTTCGCAGGCCCGTTGCCTGGCCTCAGTCCTTGAAGACGCGGGCAAAGATCGTGTCGACATGTTTGGTATGGTAGCCAAGGTCGAATTTCTCTTCGATCCCGTCCTCGCCAAGTGCCGCGACGACCTCCTTGTCGGCCAGAAGTTCGGCCTTGAAATCGGTGCGCTCTTCCCAGACTTTGAGGGCGTTGCGCTGGACCATCGCATAGGCGTCCTCGCGGCTGACACCGGCCTGCGTCAGCGCCAGCAGGACCCTCTGGCTCATCACCAGGCCGGGAAATTTGTTCATGTTGGCCAGCATGTTGTCGGGATAGATGATCATCTTGTCCACAACGCCGGCCAGACGGGCCAGCGCGAAATCCAGCGTAATCGTCGTATCCGGGCCGATCATGCGCTCGACTGAGGAATGCGAGATGTCACGCTCGTGCCAGAGGGCCACGTTCTCCATCGCGGGCACCACGGCAGAGCGGACCATGCGCGCAAGACCGGTCAGGTTTTCGGTCAGCACCGGGTTCTTCTTGTGCGGCATGGCCGAGGAGCCTTTCTGGCCCATCGAGAAAAACTCCGCGCCCTCCAGCACTTCGGTGCGCTGCATGTGGCGGATCTCGATCGCGACGTTCTCGATGCTGCTGGCGATCACGCCCAGCGTGGCAAAGAAGGCGGCGTGGCGGTCGCGCGGGATCACCTGCGTGCTGATCGGCTCGGGGGCGAGGCCCAGCTCCTTGCAGACATGCTCCTCGACGGCGGGGTCGATATTGGCGAAGGTGCCGACCGCGCCGGAGATGGCGCCGGTGGCGATCTCTTTGCGCGCGGTCTGCAACCGCTCCAGGTTGCGGTCCATCTCGGCGTAAAAACGCGCGAAGGTGAGGCCCATTGTCGTCGGCTCGGCATGGATGCCGTGGCTGCGGCCGACGCGCACCGTGTCCTTGTGTTCGTAGGCGCGGCGCTTGAGCGCAGCCAGAAGCGCCTTCATGTCCTTGATCAGGATGTCGCTGGCACGGACCAGTTGCACGTTGAAGCAAGTGTCGAGCACGTCCGAGCTGGTCATGCCCTGATGCACGAAACGCGCCTCGTCGCTGCCGACATGTTCGGCCAGATGGGTGAGGAAGGCGATGACGTCATGCTTGGTCACGGCCTCGATCTCATCAATCCGGGCCACGTCGAATTCCACGTCCTTGGCCTTCCAGACGGCCTCGGCATTCTCGCGCGGGATCACGCCCAGATCGGCCATCGCGTCGCAGGCATGGGCCTCGATCTCGAACCAGATGCGGAACTTCGTCTCGGGCGACCAGATGGCGACCATTTCGGGGCGGGAATAGCGTGGAATCATGGGCAGGCCTCTGCGCTTGGGTGGCGGTTGCGCGGGGTTTAGCCCGCGCGCGTCCCGATGCCAAGGCGCGGGGTGACTAGCCCTCCCGCGTCACGATTTCGGATGTCGCCTCAAGCGTGCGGTGTACCGGGCACTTATCGGCGATCTGCAGAAGGCGCGCGCGCTGATCTTCGGTGAGCTCGCCCTCAAGAAAGACGGTGCGCATGAAACGATCCACCTTTGCGGGCGAGGCACCTCCGGCATCCTGCGCGTGCACCTTGTCGTGGCACACATCGACGCGCACGTGCTCCAGCGGCCATTCCTTGCGCCGCGCATACATGCGAATCGTCATCGATGTGCAGGCGCCAAGCCCTGCGGACAGGAAACCATAGGGCGACATGCCGCGATCAGTGCCGCCATAAGCAAGTGGCTCGTCCGCGAGGGCGTGGTGGCGTGGGCCGGAATTGATATCCTGCAGGAAGCCTTCCGCATCCGCCTCGCTGACCCGCACGATGCCTTCTGGCGCGCCGGGGGGCGGCGCAGGGGGGCGCAGTTCCAGATAGCGCGCGGCCCATGCGGCGATGACCCCGGCGGCGTACTCGGCGTCGTCCGGCCGGGTGATCAGGTGATCGGCCTTGCAGAGGGTCACAAAGCTTTTGGGGTGGCGCGCGGCGCGGAAAATCTCGGCGGCGTTGTCGATGCCGACCACGGCATCGAGCGGTGCATGCATGATGAGCAGCGCCTTCTTAAGGTTGGCGATATCGGGGGCGAGCGCCGCGGCGCTGACATCCTCGACGAAATCACGCCCGATGCGGATGGGCCGTCCGCCCAGATCCACCTCGGCGCTGCCATCTGCCTCGATCCGGTCCAGCGCGCCGGCGAAGTTGTGCATGACGTGACCGGGATCAAAGGGCGCGCCGATTGTCACCACAGCCTTGACCGAAGGCAGGCGCCCGGCCACGCGCAGCACCGCCGCCCCGCCCAGCGAATGTCCGATCAACAGGCTGGGGGCCATGTCGCGCGCGTCCAGCGCCTGCGCGGCCAGCGCAAGGTCCTCGACATTCGAGCTGAACGTAGTGTTCTCGAACTCGCCCTCGGAATGGCCAAGACCGGTGAAATCGAAGCGCAGCACGGCGATGCCCGCGCCCGCGAGGCGCGCGGCGATGCGGCGGGCGGCGTGACTATCCTTGGAGCAGGTAAAGCAATGCGCAAAGAGCGCCGTGGCCAGATGCGGCCCATCGGGCAGGTCCAGCCGCGCGGCGAGTTCGGCGCCATCATGGCCGGTGAATGTCAGGCGTGTTGTGGGCATTGGCGCGGTCCTCTTGGCTGGCAGGACAAGAGTAGACATGTGCGTGCCGGCTTGCACCCCTTACGTATCATTTGTCACGCCAAGGTGAGGTCAGGCGAGCCCGCCGCTCAGCGCCGGATCGAACGGGTAGTGCGTCAGATTCTCATAGCCGTTCTCGGTGATCAGCACCTGATCCTCCAACTTGATCGAGAAGTCACCCCCCTCGGGGCTGATCAGTGCCTCGACGCAGAGCGTCATGCCCGGCTCCAGCGCGTAATCGAACGCACCCGGCACCGCCTGATCTGGATAAGCAATCAGCGGCCATTCATCGCAAAGGCCGACGCCATGCATCAGACAGCCATACTTGCCGCGCTGGTGTTGCGGCGCGAGGTGATGCGCGCGCTCGGTGATCTCGGGGATGGTGATGCCGGGGCGCAGCAGCTCCATGTTGTGCCGGATATGCTCGATCCCGTGCAGCATCGCGTCGATCATGTCCGGACGGGGCTTTGCTTCGCCGATCCACCACGTGCGGCTGATATCGACGCAGATCCCGTAGCTGCCGATGAGGTCGGTGTCGAAGGCCACGATCTCGCCCTCCTGCACGATGCGCCCGCCGCATTCCTGGAACCACGGATTCGTGCGCGGGCCGGAGGTCAACAGGCGCGTCTCGATCCACTCGCCGCCCCGGCGGATATTCTCGGCGTGCAGCACGGCCCAGATATCATCCTCGGACATGTTGCCGCGCGGAACGCCCTCTCTCGCCGCATCCTCCATGGCCTTTACCGCTACCTCGCAGGCATGGGAGGCGCAGCGCATCGCGCGAATCTCGTCCGGGCCCTTGATGGCGCGGCATTTCTCGGTCAGCTCCTCGCCGGGGATCACCTCGATCCCTTGCGCCTCAAGCGCACGCAGGCCATGCAGCATGATCTTGTCAACCGCGAGGCGGGTGTTGCCGGGGGCATGTTCGTCCAGCAGAAGGCGCACCTCATTCGAGAAGACATCGGCAGCCACGTCGATCCTGTCGCCCCGGTCGAAATAGAAAAGATCCGCCCCACTGCGCTGCTCGGCTACCCACGGGTTGAACTCGCTGAGGAAGGGCGAGTTCTTGTAATCCCAGATCACCATGTAGCCATCGGCGCAGAGCAGCACGGCGCGGAACGGGTTATGCGTGTTCCAAAGCTGCATGTTGGTGCTGTCGGTCGCGTAGCGGATGTTGAGCGGATCGAACATCAGCACGCCCGCATAGCCGCGCTGAACCACATGCCGCGTCAGCCGCTCCCAGCGATAGCGGCGCATTTCCTGCAGATCCGGCAGCTCCAGCCCGGCGGTGGCCCATTCGGAATAGGCGAGCCGCGTCGGACCGATCTCTACCCGGTCTTGATCATTCGGGGTGTTGTCGCCCAGCGTCTTGCCGCGTGTGGGGTCGATTTTGCGTGTATCGCGGTAATGCAGGTTCATGGTTGCGGCTCCGGCAGGGTGCGGGGCCAGCGTGACGCAGGGGCAAGGCAGGCGTCGCATCCATTTCCGACGCCGGGCTGCCGCATATGCGCAAAATCAAAGGAAGGGCAGCGAATCCTCGCGCAGGAGATTGTATATGAAAAGCGCGGCGCCAATGCTGGGCACGTGCAACATCATCGACAGGCTGAAGGTATAGAGTGTCAGATGCATGGGCAGGCTGATGGCTTGTTCAGGGTCGATCTCGGTCAATATCTGGCGCAGTTGAGCCACGCGGTCGCGCTCGTCGTCACCCACTTGTGCAGTGTCCTGCACTGGCAAAGCGTCCGGCGCCGTCCCGACAAGGCGCCCCGATTGCAAACGAACCTGTTGCTTCTTGGCTTTGGACCGCTTTTGGTATTCTTCGGCATCACGGTGAGCCAGCAGGATGTGCGGCGACCAGCAGGCGCGCGTCTTCGACAGATCTTCGGCGTAGTTTATTGGTGGATCCACCGGGTTCGGGGCGCTGGGCGTGTCCGTGCTCAGAACGGCCTCGGTCATGAAGTCGATCAGATCGGAATCGATCTGGCGATCCACGTCGCAGCGGTAAACGCTATCCGTCGGAAACCGGGCCTCGGCATGTTTGAGGACCCTGTTCGCCATTGCGCTCATGGCCGTGTCATCCGGGATGGGACCCTTGTATTCGGGCGACGGCCCGACCACCATTATCAAGTACCAGTTTTTCTTGCGAACACCCGGTGCGACCCAGCCAAGGGCAACGCGGATAGGACCACGATCAAAGATCGCGATGTCGTCGCCATCGCGGGTCAACTGGCTCTGGCCGCCGCCGGCGCGAGTCAGTTTCCTGTCGAACTCACCGACGAGCGATTCGAAACTCATCGGTGGGCGGCTGGCGAACTCGAAGGCTGCAGCAGTTCCAGTGTATTGCGGTCGCATAATCTTTCCTGATCCTAACGATTGTCCACGGAATCAGTTGGCCCTGCAATCTGGGGGATATTTAGATAAGATTGTGTCTACTATGTGGAATGCTCGCTTAGGGAGAATGGGTGCCGAGTTTGTTAGCGCCCGACGCGTTCGGCGGAATAGGCAATGGCGCGCTGGTAGTTGCCGGAATCGTTCCACGCCGAGAGGACGCTAAAATTGCTGGTGCCCTCGCCAAAAGGCTGCCCCGCGCGCCAGCCATTCGCCCGAAGCATGTTGGCGGCGGTGGCCAGCGCATCGGCCGCCGAATAGGGATCGGCGCGGCCATTGCCATCCGCGTCTACGGCGTATTTCACCCAGTTCCCCGCTAGAAACTGCATATGACCCAGCTCGCCCGACGGCCCGCCTTGGGTGCCCGAGGAAATGACGCCGCTATCCACCAGTTGCAGCGCCGCGATGGCGTGCGGCACAAAGCGCGGATAGCGGCGGCAATAGGAGGACAGCGTCACAGCGCCGCTGACGATAGGTGTGCGGCCCATATACCCGCCCCAACTGGTCTCCAGCCCCCAGATCGTGGCCAGAACACTTCCCGGCACGCCAAAGCGCTGCTCGATTGCCGCGAATGTATTTGGGTTGCGGGCAATACTGTTGCGCACCTGCGCGATAAAGCTGTCTGCGGACGCGCCGGATCGTTTCGCCAGAAAACGCGACGGGTCGGATTGCAGCGTGCCGGTCTGGCTGGAGGGCTGCGATTCAAAGCGCCAGGTGATGTCGGACAACCCCGCCTGCGCCAGCGCTTGCTGGCCGCGCTGTGTCACGCCCTGCGCAGCCGCGGTCTGCATGAGCGATTGCTTGTATTGATTGAAGGCACCCTTGTTGGTGATGCATTGGCTGGCCGCAGGAGCGGCAAAGAGAGCGGCGAGAAGCGAGAGGGCAATGAGGCGCATGATGGTCCCGAAGTTGTTTGACGTCTGACAGCAGCCTAGCGGGCACGCGGCCCGCTGCCTAGCCCGGCCTTGGCACAGAAAGGGCCGTCCGGACGAAAAAGGGCGCCCGGTCAGGGCGCCCTCGGGTAGATCGGTGATCCGATTTGGGTCAGCAGCTGTAGTACATGCCGAATTCCACCGGGTGCGGCGTCGTTTCGTATTTCAGGACCTCTTCCATCTTGAGGTCGATATAGCCCTGCACCTGATCGCGGGTGAAAACGTCACCGGCCAGCAGGTAGTCCATGTCGCCCTGCAATTCGGTCACTGCTTCGCGCAGGCTGCCGCAGACGGTGGGGATGCCTTCCAGTTCTTCGGCCGGCAGATCGTAGAGGTTCTTGTCCATCGCCTCGCCGGGATCGATCTTGTTCTTGATGCCGTCAAGACCGGCCATCAGGAGCGCCGCGAAGGCCAGGTAGGGGTTTGCCGCCGGATCGGGGAAGCGGGCCTCGACGCGCTTGGCCTTGGGGCTCTCGGTCCACGGGATCCGCACGCAGCCGGAGCGGTTGCGCGCGGAATAGGCGCGCAGCACGGGCGCCTCGAAGCCGGGCACCAGGCGCTTGTAGCTGTTGGTCGTCGGGTTGGTGAACGCGTTCAGTGACTTGGCGTGCTTGAGGATGCCGCCGATGAACCACAGCGCTTCCTGACTTAGATCGGCGTATTTGTCGCCCGCAAAGAGCGGCTTGCCGTCCTTCCAGATCGACATGTTGACGTGCATCCCGCTGCCGTTGTCGCCGTAGATCGGCTTGGGCATGAAGGTGGCCGACTTGCCATAGGCCTGCGCCACGTTGTGGATGACGTACTTGTATTTCTGGATCTCGTCCGCCTGCTTGGTCAGCGTGCCGAAGAGAAGGCCCAGCTCGTGTTGGCAGGACGCGACCTCGTGGTGGTGCTTGTCCACCTTCATGCCAAGACGCTTCATCGTCGACAGCATCTCGGCGCGGATGTCATGCGCGTCGTCGGTCGGGTTGGTGGGGAAGTAGCCACCTTTAAGGCCTGGTCGGTGGCCCATGTTGCCCATCTCGTATTCAGTGTCGGTGTTCCACGACCCGTCCTGCGCGTCGACCTCATAGGAGACCTTGTTGACGGTATTGGCATAGCGCACGTTGTCGAAGAGGAAGAACTCGGCCTCGGGCCCCATGAAGGCCGTATCGCCGATGCCGGAGGATTTGAGATACGCCTCGGCCTTTTCGGCGGTGCCGCGCGGGTCGCGCTCATACGATTCGCCAGTGTCCGGCTCCACGATCGAGCAATGCACGCAGATCGTCTTCTCGGCATAAAATGGATCGATATAGGCGCTGCCCGTGTCCAGCATCAGCTTCATGTCCGACGCTTCGATCGATTTCCAGCCCGCGATGGACGAGCCATCGAACATGAAGCCTTCCTCGATGAAGTCCTCGTCGACCAGATCGACGACCATGGTCACGTGCTGCAGGCGGCCGCGTGTGTCGGTAAAGCGGATGTCGACATATTCGACACCCTCGTCCTTGATGGTCTTGAGCAGATCAGATGCGCTCATATCTTAGTCCTCCGCTTGGAAATTCTCAGGGGCTATGGTTTTGGGATGATGATCAGAGTGCGTCCGAGCCGGTTTCGCCGGTGCGGATGCGGATGGCCTGTTCGACCGGGCTGACAAAGATCTTTCCGTCGCCGATCTTGTCGGTCTTTGCGGCCTCGATGATCGCCTCGATGGCGCCGTCGACCTGATCGTCGTCCAGCACGACGTCAATTTTGACCTTCGGCAGGAAATCGACGACATATTCGGCGCCGCGATAAAGCTCGGTATGGCCCTTCTGGCGGCCAAAGCCCTTGACCTCGATCACGCTGAGGCCTTGAATCCCTGCGTCCTGCAGGGCTTCTTTCACCTCGTCCAGCTTAAAGGGTTTTATGATCGCCTCGATCTTTTTCATCGCCGGAACTCCTTTGGCAGCGTCGCGTCGCGCCCGTCAGATCATGTGGGCGTACAAGGCTCAATGGTGCGGCTGCACACCGGCGCTAAACGGTCGGAGATTGGCGGGGGAATGCTCAAAAATGTGGCAGGGTGATCAAAAAATAGGCACTACTGAAACCATGGGGAGGTCAAAATGACCCGGGCGCTTACAGCCGCGCAGATGCGCGCGATCGAGGAGACGGCGATTCTTTCCGGCGCGGTCACCGGACGCACGCTGATGGAGCGTGCCGGGCAAGGCGTGGTGGAGGCGGTGCTCGCCAATTGGCCCGCATTGTCTGCCGGCACGCACCGAGCGGTCGTGCTCTGCGGGCCGGGCAATAATGGCGGCGACGGTTTTGTCGTGGCGCGCCTTTTGCGGGGCCGAGGATGGGACGTCGAGGTGTTTCTCTACGGTGATCCGGCGCGGCTCCCCCCCGACGCGCAGGCGAATTATGACCTCTGGGCCAAGGAAAACACCGCGCGCGCATTGACTCCGTGCGCCTTCCGCGGCTCCGCCCAAGCAGACATATACATCGACGCGATCCTTGGCACAGGCCTTGCCCGTCCGGTTACCGGCGATCTGGCCGCGATCTTGCGCTATCTGGCCGGCCAGGGTGGTGATCGGCCTCATTTCGAGCCGCGCCTCGTCGCAGTCGATATTCCCTCGGGCCTTGGCAGTGATGACGGGCGCATACCGGGCGTGGGGCCGGACGCCCTCGCGCCGCCATGCCCGTTCTGCGCGCTGACTGTCACCTTCCATGCGCCCAAGCGCGGTCACCTGATGGCCCGGGGTCCGGATCATTGCGGCGCGTTGGTGGTCAAGGATATCGGCCTGCCAAGCGATCCTTTAATGAGCTGAATGACACGCCCGCCGGAGGCCAGAATGCATCATTGTCCACGCCAGATCACCCGCTCTGCCGCCCGTATCGACAGCCTGCGCAAGGCGGGCGGTGCGCATAAATACGACCACGGTCACGCGCTGGTGCTGACCGGCGGGCCGGGGGCGACCGGCGCGGCGCGGCTGGCCGCGCGGGCCGCGCTCAGGATCGGGGCCGGTCTGGTCACGCTGGGCGTGCCGCCCGCTGCGCAGCTGGAGGTGTCCGCGCATGAGACGGCCGTGATGCTGAAGCGGATCGTGGATGGCGATGCGCTGACCGCCGCATTGGAGGATGAGCGGATCAACGCGCTATGCGTTGGGCCCGGCCTTGGCATTGCGCGCGCGGCGCCGCTGCTCCGCGCCATGGAGGGCGCCCAGCCCCGAGGGGCGGTGATCGACGCCGATGCGCTGACCGCCCTTGCCGAGGACGCGTCGCTGGTGGGCGTACTGAATGACCGCTGCGTCCTGACCCCGCATCAAGGTGAGTTTGCGCGGCTCTTTCCCGATCTGGAGGTTCCTGCCGATGATCTGGAGGCGCGGGCGCAGGGCGTTCGCGCGGCCGCCGCGCGGGCAGGCTGTATAGTTCTTCTCAAGGGAGCGGATACGCTGATCGCCGCGCCGGACGGTGCATGCAGTCTGCACTCTGCGCGCGCGGACCGCGCTGCGCCGTGGCTGGCCACCGCAGGGGCGGGCGATGTCCTGGCCGGGATCATCACGGGCCTCCTTGCGCGCGGGCAGGCCCCGATGCAGGCGGCGGAAACCGCCGCCTGGCTTCATGTGGAGGCAGCCCTCATCCACGGGCCGGGCCTGATCGCCGAAGATTTGCCCGAGGCGTTGCCTCAAGTCCTCCGCGCGCTCGGCGTCTAGCTGTAAGCTTTCAACAGGTTGTCCGTTCGATCCCTTGCGAGTTGGTTGGAGTTAGCAAGCACCAATGCCGTTCGGAGGGATCGAATGAACGAACATCAGAATGCCAGACTAACGCCTTTGGGTCGAGATCGC